>NZ_JBSFJZ010000066.1:0-40649 GCF_053598315.1 Streptomyces sp. NPDC001153 | reverse complement strand
TGTTTGGTAATCGAAGGAACCGAGGGGTTCCTTCGATTACCAAACACGACATGATGTAAGTGGTAATCTACAGGTCGTCAGAAAGCAGGCCAAAGAACAGCGCAGGTCGGGGGACGTACGTGTCAGAGCAGGGACGCGGCCGACACGGCCGGAAGCTGGTGAACACCGCGACCGGCGAAACCCATGAGTTATGGGAGATCCGTGAGGAAGACGACCCTCGCCGCTCCTACGCCTTCGGCGGCCGGCACGGGCAGTTCAGCTTCGCCCGCATCATGGCCATGCTGGCCAAGGACTCCGGGATCACCGGTGACGATTTCCGCGTCTTTTTCTACTGCGGGATCATGACGTACGAAGAAGGTGGCGCGACCGCGAAGGAGGCCGCAGAGTTCCTCGGACTGACCCCGCAAGCCACCCGGAGGATCACCAAGAAGCTCGCCGAGCACAAGATGCTCCTCGTAGCCGAGATCATCGGCCGGACCATCAAATACCGGGCCAGCCCTCACATCATCTCCGCCCTCTCCGGACGGCAACAGTCCGAGCAAGCCGCCGCCTTCCACCTGCCGACCCTGCCAGGACGCTCCGGATCAGCGACGAAGGGCCGAACCAATGACACGTCAAGACCCGTACCCCGAACTCACCGCCCTGCAGGAACGGACGAGAGAACTGCCGCACCTGAAACAGAACATACTGATGACGTACGCGATCCTGGGCGGCCTGGAGCACGCCGTCGAACGCACCGCGGCTGAGCTGGCCGAACGCATAGGGGTTCCCGCCCCTCACTTCTCACGCGCCCGCGGAGAACTGACCGAAGACGAATGGCTGGAGCACACACACAGCCAAGGCCAGGTGAAGTTCTTCCGCCTCGGCAAAAAAGCCACTGGACGAGCAGTCGTAGTACCACTACGAAACCGAACAATCACCTGAAACGCGCGTCTCACCCGACAGCCTGCCCAACCACCGCCGCATCTGTGCGGCATGCAGCTGTGCTCGGCCGGAGAGCACGGGGCCGACGAGGTCTATCCCAACGCCGAGGAACCGCGCGGAGACGAGCAAAGAGCACGGTTTCTGCGCGGCGGTGGTGCGTCGCGGTACGCCACAGCCTCACGGGCGTGTCTCCAGCAGGGCCCACACGCGCTTGCCCCAGGGAGAGATGCCACCGAGGACGTCACAACCCCAGCGCAGGGCGCACGCGTCGACCAGGAGGAGCCCTCGGCCGGCGGTCTCGTCCGGGCCCGGGATCCGCAGCGCGGGCAGGCGGCGCGGGGCACGGTCAACAACGGCGACATACACGCGGCCAGCATCGGGCCGGTCCACTCTGATCCGCAGCGTAGACCCCGCCGCATGCCGCACAGCGTTCGCGACGAGTTCAGCGACGACGAGTTCGGCCGTGTCGACATCGCGGCGGTCCACGCCCCACGCTGACAGTGCCACCCGGACCAGGCGCCGGGCCTCCTCGCCGCTCTGGGGGACTCGCTCACGTACGAGGGTGTAACCGGGGTAGCCGTGACTGCGGGGCCTCGCTGCTGTACGGGTCACCACTGGTCCCCGTCCGCGCAGTCCGCGGGCCGGTCATCTCCTGCGCTGAGCTGCTGGTACATGGCCAGCAGAGCGCGGCAGTGCGTGGCCAGGTCCAACAGGCCGGATGTGTCCGCAGGGTGGGGAGCGCCGGTGCGTACGGCGGAGAGGGTACGGCGGGCGTGGGTGAGAACGTGCAGGCCGGTGCGCCACCATTCGCCGCGCGCACGATACACGAGGCTGCGGACTTCGGGAAGCAGCAGCTGCACGTGCCCGACCAGCAACGCAGCCACGTCCCGTTCGTGTCCGGACAGGCGGGGAGCCCACAAGACCGCTTCGCAGGTGCGGCGGATCATGTCGGTATCAACCGCGGCGGATTGTGCGTCATCGACGACGAGTTCGTGCGCGGCGCGCCGTGTCGCGGTCGTCTCCTCGGACGCTCTGATCATGGTGGTGGGCCTCTTCGACATCGATGGGTGCCCGGCCCGCGCCCTCGGGGGCTGCGGAACGAGCCGGGCCGTCAGCCTGGTCGGACTCGGTCCCCGAACGGCTGGTAATCACTCAACGCCTGTGCGCGACTACGGAATAGGGAGGAAGCTGGAGTAACGGTTGAACTGGTTGAACGCACTCGGGGGTGCATCGATGGCACGTCGACCGCGAACACCGAACACAGCTCTTGCCGCCCTCATGCAGGCTGAGGGCGTCGGAAACGCACAGCTTGCGCGCCGGGTGAACGCTGTCGGCCGTGAACTGGGGCTCCAACTGCACTACGACAAGACGACCGTGTCCCACTGGCTCGCCGGGTCCACCCCAAAGTCCGAGGCGCGCGCTGCGATCGCCGAGGCACTGTCGCGGCTGGTCGACCGGCCCGTAACGTGCGCTGAGCTGGGCTGGGACACCAAGGGCGAGACCGGTGCAGAACCAGCTGACGGCCGCGATGTGGTGGCGGGAGTGATCGACCTGAGCCGAGCAGACATGGACCCCTCACGCCGAGGCATGCTCCAGACCGGGCTGTACGCCGCCGCCCTGGCCGTGCCCCGGTTCGAGGACGTCGCCGGACGGACGGAGGCAGCGAAGGCTGGACGGACCGTGCGCATCGGCGCCGCTGACGTCGAGACGGTCAGGCTCATGACCGACAAGGTGGCCGACATCCTTGATCAGGTCGGTGCAGGGCACGCCCGCCCGATGGCCGCAGCGTGGCTGGCGAACACCGCCGGACCCTACTTGCAGGCGGGCGGCACGGACCGGGCCCAACGCGACATGCGCGCCGCCGTCGCCGACTTCGTGTATCTGGTCGGCTGGATGGCCATGTACGAGAACCAACAGGGCCTCGGTCAGCAGTACTACCTGCGGGCCCTCGATCTCGCGGGCGCCGCCGAGGACCACGTGACCTACTGCCGCACCCTGCGCGGCATGTCGTTGCAGGCCACACACCTCGGGCATGGGCAGAAGGGTCTCGACCTGGCCGACGCCGCTGCCGAAGCCGCCCCGGCGGCCGGCCCCCGCTTGGTGGCGTTCCTGCGCGGGCAGCAAGCTGCCGCCTCTGCCATGGTCCCCGGCGACCGACGTACCGCTCTTGCCCGACTCCGCGAAGCCGAGGCCGCACTGTCCCGCGCCGACGACCGCCGAGACGCCGTAGGCGGCTACGACCGGGCCGCCCTCCTGTTCCACGAGGGACAAGTTCGGTGGTCAACCGGTGACCGCGCCGGCTCCATCGCGGCGCTGCGCCGCTCGAACCAGGCCCGGTCGCCGCTGGAGCGGCAGGGACGACTTCACTGCCTCGGGGTGATCGCAGAACGGCAGATGACCATGCGCCACGTTGAGGCCGCCTGCGAGACGTGGGGCGAATTCCTCGATGCTTACGCAGGCTTGTCATCAGCCCGGGGCGACCAACACCTGAAGACACTCCTCAAGTCTCTGTCTCCCCACCGCGGACTCGCCGCCGTCCGGGACCTGGAAGAGCGTGCGCGGCAGGTAGCCAAACTCAAAGCAGCCTAGAAGCACCCTGTACGGCCCTGCCGGCGCCGATCTGCATTCCCGATATCGGGACACTTACCAAGAAAGGCTGATCGGCGCCTACAGGTACTCAGCAGGTTCGAATCCTGCCCTCTCCGCACAAGCCCCCGTCATGGGGTGAGATCCAGGACGCGGACCGGCTCGGCGGTGGTGCCACACGTGCTCCGGCCGCGTGCTGGTGGGCCCGTACTGACGTCAAGTCCACGGAGATGGCCCAGTCGATGTCACCGACTGCGTCGGCCTCGGCCTGGAACCGCTGGAGCAGGAGTTCCCAAGTGCCATCTGCCGACCAGCGGCGATGCCGCTCGTGCACCGTCTTCCACGGCCCACAACACTCCGGCAGGTCACTCCACAGCACACCCGTCCTGATCCGGTAAAGCATCCCGTTGATCACCTGCCGCAACGCCCGTTACTCACCCGCAGAAGCAGCCGAAGCCGCTTCCACTGATCGTCCGTCACATCACCTCTGTCTTCCGCAGTCCCATCAACAACTGGACTGATCGTCGGGGGGCTGTCCAGCCCCTGACGACGCTCGGCTCTGACCGCTGAATACGGTAGAGCGGCCCGGTCGAGTGAGAGGACGCGATGACGTGGATGTGTATGAGGCCGTGGACAGTCGCCGGGCTGTGCGGGCGTTCAGTGATGAGCCGGTACCCAAGGAGACACTCGAACGAGTGCTGGCTGCTGCGACGCGGGCTCCGTCGAGCGGGAACCTCCAGCCGTGGCATGTGTTTGTGGTCACCGGCGAGCCCTTGGCCGAACTGAAGAGGCGCGCGACCGCCAGGGCACTGGCGGGAGACCCGGGGGACGAGCGGGAGTACCCGATGTACCCGGCCGAACTGAACTCGCCGTATCTGGACCGCTTTTCCGCCGCGGCCGCCCAGCGGTACAGAGCGCTGGGAATCGAGCGCGACGACCCCGACAGACCCAAGAAGATCGCCGCCTTGAACTCGGAAGCGTTCGGGGCACCGGTCGTGCTGTTCTGCTACCTCGACCGGACCATGGGGCCCGGACAGTGGGGGGACGCGGGCATGTACTTGCAGACGGTCATGCTGTTGCTGAGGGCGGAAGGGCTGCACAGCTGCCCCCAGGTGATGTGGACCATGTACCGCAAGACCGTCAGCCGGGCAGTGGGTGCCGACGACGGGCTCGTGCTGTTCTGCGGCGTCTCAGCGGGATTCGAGAAGGAAGACGCACCACGGCTGCGTACCGGGCGGGCAGACATGCGAGAAACAGTGAGCTTCATCGGAATGTGACCGCTGAGCAGTCAAGATCCCCAGTCCAGGCCCTACGGCCTGGACTCGAGCATGTGTGACGTTCTGCTTCTTCAGAGGCTGCGGGCGGTGATGTCGCCGTGGGAGGTCGTGGCGCGGATGTCGAGATCGGCGGTGCCGTCGTTCTTGAGGGCGTTGCTGATACGGCCGTAGCTGGTGCCGGCGTCCAGGGCGGCCGAGACGCCGGCGGCTGCGGTGACCGTGATGTCGCCGGAGGAGGTGCGCAGCACGACCGTGCCGCCCATGGCCTCGGCGATGCGGATGTCGCCCCTGGCGGTGCTGATCTGTGCGGGGCCGCCCAGCCGGCCGACCTCAACGTCGCCGTCGGTCGCGGTGAGGCGCAGGCTCGCGACCTCGTCCAGCTTGATCTGGCGGTACGCGCCGTCGAAGACGACGTCGCCGAGACGGCCGGCGGTCCGCAGTTCGGCACTGACCGTCTTGGCCTCGATACGGGAACCCGCGGGCAGCTTCACCGTCACCTCGACGGATCCGGAAGGGCCGAGGTACTCGTTCTTCGCCGCGCTCTCGATCCGCAGGACCCCGTCGGCGTAGTTCACCGTGGTCTGTTCCGCCGCCTTCACGTCACGGCTCTTCGAAGGGTTCGCCGGCAGGACCTCGACGGTGGTGTCGGCCCGGTCCGCGGCGATGAACTGGACCCGTCCCGCGGGGATCTCCAGGACGGCCAAGACGGGGGCGGGGGTGTCGAACTTCTGCATGATGCTCTCCTCTACGCTTGCGGCCCACTGTTTTCTGATACTGGAAACGCTACGTTGCTTTCCAGTTCAGTGCAACATGTTCTTTGCTTAGAAGCAGTATTTGTGCAGGTAGATGGGCAATAATCATTGCAACGGTCTCTTGATTAACGCAACGAAATGGGCAGTGATCGTTGCAATACAATGACGATGAACGCTATCGTGGAAGCGCCAGGGAACGCCGGGCGCCACCACAGGACACCCATGGAGCACGAAAGGGGCTGCGATGCCGGGAGGCAGACTCACCCAGCAAGAACGCCAGCAGATCGCTGCCGGACTGGCCGACGGCCTCCCCTACGCCGAAATCGCCCGCCGTCTCGAGCGTCCGACCTCCACGATCACGCGTGAGGTGACGCGGAACGGCGGCCCCACCGGCTACCGCGCCGACCTGGCCCACCGCGCCACCCAGCAGCGCACCCACCGGCGCAAACCCGCCGCGCCCCAGGGGCCGCAGGCGCTTCCCCAAGCCCACGGACGCGATCCCGAAGCCGTACGCGACTACCAGGAAACCCTCACCAGCGTCCTCATGGCCTCAGGCGTGCCCAGGATGATGGCCCGGGTGCTGGGCTGCCTCTACACCACCGACACCGGCAGCCTCACCGCCTCCGAACTCGCCCAGCGCCTCCAGGTCAGCCCCGCCTCCGTCTCCAAGGCGATCACCTATCTCGAAAGCCTGGACCTCGTCCGCCGCGAACGCGACGAACGCCGCCGCGAACGCTACGTCGTCGACGACGACCTCTGGTACCAGTCCATGATCCGCAGCGCCCGCGCCAACGACCAGTTCATCGAGACCGCACGGCAGGGCGTCGCCGTCCTCGGCCGCGGCACCCCGGCCGCCAACCGCCTCGAAAACGCCGCCCGCTTCCTCGACTTCGTCGGCGAAGCACTCATCCGCGCCGCGGAACAAGGCCGCGAAGTCCTCTACACCAGAACCAAAAGCGCCCCGGACTGACCGGGAGAGTCCTGAGTGAAGGAGCCCCTACACGGACGGGGCGGGGAGTGCTCTCACGTCATTTCCTCGTATAGGTGACGATGCTGACACCGGAGTCGAAGCCGCGGCGTGCGGTCGGCAGAAAGCCGGTCGGGGCGAACGGGCCGTCGAACAGCGGGATTCCGGAGCCGATGACGACCGGATTGTGCTTGATGATCAGCTCGTCGATCTCGTCACGGAGCGCCGCGGCCAGCTTGCCGCCGCCTGCCAGCCAGATGCCCATACCGTCCTGTTGCTTCAGGTTGCGCACCAGTTCGGCCGGGTCGTCGGCGACGATCTCCACCTCCGGGTCGGCGGAGACCAGAGTGCGCGAGACGACGTACTGCCTCAGGTGGGCGTAGGGGCTGCTGATACCTGCTTTCAGGGCCGGCTCGTAGGTGCCGCGCCCCATGATCACGGTGTCGAAGTGCCGGTGCGGGGTGGCGGTCAGCCCGAGCGGCCCGCGAACGTGCACCGGCATGGTCTCGGGATACTCGGCGAGAATCGCCTCCCGAACCTCCCCCTCGAAGGGCAGGAAGTCGTAACTGCCGTCCGGGCCGGCGATGTAGCCGTCGAGGCTGGCAGCAACGTAGTAGGTGAGCTTACGCATCCGGTCTCTCTTCCTATGCGCCCATTGATGTACTGTGCTTGAAGTGGTTTGAATGTAGTACTGCACTTGCAGTGGCGTCAATGTGTTTTCTCAGGAGCTGCCCATGCGTCAGAACCCGGCCCGCCGCACCGCCTTGCTCGACGCCGCCATCGAGGTCCTCGCCCGCGAGGGCTCCCGTGGCCTGACCCTGCGCGCCGTCGACAAGGAGGCATCCGTGCCCACCGGCACGGCGTCCAACTACTTCGCCAACCGCGCCGACATGCTGGCCCAGGTCATGGGACGCACCCGCGAACGCCTGACACCCGATCCGGCCGAGCTCGCCGACACGATGAACGCCGAGCCGTCACACGAACTCGTCAAGACCCTGATGCTGCAGCTCGTCGACCGCATGCGCCGCGACCGCAGCAGCCACCTGGCCATGCTCGAACTGCGCCTGGAGGCCGCCCGGCGGCCCGAACTCCACGCGGAACTGACGCGGTTCCTCACCGCCGAGCTGGACACCAACATCGACTTCCACCTGGGGCGCGGCTTGCCCGGCGACCGCACCGGGGTGGTTCTGCTCTACCTGGCCATGCTCGGACTGATCGTCGATGACCTGACCGTCCCCGAACTTCTCACGGCACACCGGCTCGACACACTGATCGACACCATGGTCACGCGCCTCCTGCCTACGGAGCCGTTTCCGTCCACGTGACCGGCAGTTCGTGGACACCGTAGATATTCATGTCGGTCCTGAGCTTCACCTCGCCGGCGGGGACGGCGAGCTTGAGGGTCGGGAAGCGCCGCAGCAGGCCGGCGAAACCGGCGCGCATCTCGATGCGGGCCAGTTGCCGGCCGAGACATTGGTGGACGCCGTGGCCGAAGGTCAGGTGCCCTCGGGCCTTGCGGCGGATGTCCAGGGTGTCGGGGTTGTCGAAGCGCCCGGGGTCACGGTTGGCGGCCAGCAGTGAGACCACGACGGTCGACCCCTTGCCGATGGTTTCACCGCCGAGTTCGACGCACGAGGCGGCGTACTCCGACGTGGTGTCGTGGTACGCCGCCTTCGGGTGGAACGAGTTGGCGGGGTGGCCCGCGCTGTCACGGCGGTTACTTCGGGTCGCTGTTGAACTTCGAGGCGGACCAGAAGTAGCCGAGCACCGCGAGGCCGACGCACCAGGCGACGGCGAGCCAGCCGTTGTTGCCGATGTGGGTGCCGAGGAGGAGTCCGCGGAGGGTCTCGATGGCGGGCGTGAACGGCTGGTACTCGGCGATCGGCTGGAACCAGCCCGGCATGGAGTGCAGGGGGACGAAGGCGCTGGAGAGCAGGGGCAGCAGGATCAGCGGCATGGCGTTGTTGCTGGCGGCCTCGGCGTTGGGGCTGACCAGGCCCATCCCGACCGCGATCCAGGTGAGCGCCAGGGCGAACAGGACGATCAGCCCGAATGCCGCGAGCCAGTCCAGGGCGGTGGCGTCGGTGGAGCGGAAGCCGATGGCCACGCCGACCGCGCCGACGAGGATCACACTCATGACCGACTGCAGGACGCTGCCGATGACGTGTCCGATGAGCACGGAGCCGCGGTGGATGGCCATGGTGCGGAAGCGGGCGATGATGCCCTCGCTCATGTCGGTGGAGACGGACACGGCGGTGCCGATCGTGGTGGAGCCGATCGTCATCAACAGCAGGCCCGGCACGATGTAGGCGATGTAGTCGGAGCGGTGGGCACCGCCGCCGAGGCCCGCGCTCATCGCGTTGCCGAAGATGTAGACGAAGAGCAGCAGCAGTATCACGGGGGTGAGCAGCAGGTTCAGGGTGAGGGACGGGTAGCGGCGCGCGTGCAGGAGGTTGCGGCGCAGCATGGTGGTCGAGTCGCGTACGGCGAGGGAGAGGGAGCTCATCGCTGGGTCTCCTTGGGCTGGCTCGGCCGGCTCGGCTGGGCGGGCACGTCGGGGGTGTCGGTGAGGGCGAAGAACACGTCGTCGAGGTCGGGGGTGTGCACGGTCAGCTCGTCGGCCTCGATGTCGGCCGAGTCCAGCCAGTCGAGGATGGAGCGCAGCTCGCGCTGGCTGCCGTCGCTGGGGATGCGCAGCGAGAGGGATTCGTCGTCGCGGGTGGCCTCGCGCAGCGCGGAGGCGGCGGACTGGTACGCGGTCGGATCGGTGAAGCGGAGGCGTACGTGTCCGCCGGGGATGAGCCGCTTCAGTTCGTCGGCGGTGCCTTCGGCGGCGATCTTTCCGTTGTTCAGGACGGCGATGCGGTCGGCGAGTTCGTCGGCCTCTTCCAGGTACTGGGTGGTGAGGAAGACGGTGACACCGCCCGTGACCAGCTCGCGGATGATCTGCCACATGGTGTGGCGGGAGCGGGGGTCCAGGCCGGTGGTCGGCTCGTCGAGGAAGATGATCCGCGGGTTGCCGACCAGGGTCATGGCGATGTCCAGGCGGCGCTTCATGCCACCGGAGTAGGTGGAGGCGGGCTTCTTCGCCGCTTCCACCAGGTCGAACCGCTCCAGCAGCTCGGCGGCCACCCGCCGGCCCTCGCGCTTGGACAGGTGGTGCAGGTCCGCCATGAGGAGCATGTTCTCCTCACCGGTGATCAAGCCGTCGACGGCGGAGAACTGCCCGGTGACACCGATCGCGGCACGCACGGCCTGCGGGTCGACGGCGAGGTCGTGACCCGCGACCTGGACCTGCCCGCCGTCGGCGGTGACGAGCGTGGACAGGATCTTCACCGCGGTGGTCTTGCCGGCGCCGTTCGGGCCGAGCAGGGAGAAGATCGTTCCTTCCGGGACGGCCAGGTCGATGCCGTCGAGCACGGTCTTGTCGCCGTACGACTTGCGCAGCCCTGTGGCAAGGACGGCGGCGGGCACCTGCGGGCCGCCCCGCCTGGACGTGGGCATGACAGATGTGGGCATGGAGCCCTCCTGTTCGAAGGGTGAGGTGACGGGGTGAGGTGACGGGGATGAGGTGACTGGGATGAGGTGACTGGGGTGAGTGGACGAGTTCGCGGGGCCGGCGCTCAGGCCCGGGCGCGGCGGACGTCGATGTTGCCGTGGCGGGTGCGGGCGCGGATCTTGACGGTGTCCTCGGTCTTCTCCGGGGTCTCGGACGCGGTGAGCGAGTTACGCACCTGGCCGGAGCCCGAGTTGACGTCGAGCCAGGCGGCGGTGCCCTCACGGACGCCGACCTCGATGGCGCCGTAGGCGGTCTCCAACTGGACGGTGCCGCAGGAGACTTCGCCCACGCGCAGGGTGCCGTGGGCGGTGGTGGCGGTGACCGAGTCCTCGGCGCGCGCGATGTCGATGTCGCCGTTGGCACCGCTCACCCGCAGCTCGCCGGTCGCGGCGCCGACGGTCGTGGTGCCGTGCGAGTTCTTCAGGACGGCGGGGCCGTCGAGGAGGCCGACGCGCAGGCTGCCGGAGCTGGTGGTGATCTCGGCCATGCCCTCGACGCGGTCCACGGTGATCGATCCGTGCGATGCCTTCAGGTGCAGCGGGCCGGTGGTGTCGAGTCGGACGTCGCCGGACGAGGTCTTCACACGGACCTCGCCGAACCGGCCCTCGCCGAGCACCTGGGCCCAGGCACCGGTCACGTCGATGCGCGAGCCCACGGGCAGCTCGACCGTCACGTCGACGACGCCGGTGCGGCCGAACAGATTGGACTTGGGCGTCCTGATGGTCAGTGCGCCGCCCGCGTAGTCGACCTCGGTCTGCTCGGCCGCCCGCACGTCCAGGTCCTTCTTCGGGTCGCGGGGCTGCACCTCGACGACCGTGTCGAGGCGGTCGCCCGCGAGGAACTGGATGGAACCGGCCTCCACGCGCGCCGTGGCCGAGATCGCTTCGGGGGTGTCGAAAGAAGGCATGGCTGTCCCGTCCTCTTGAGTCTTTGGGTCGTCCCCGCTGGTGGGACGTGGTCTGGGTGAAGTGAGGCGGGCGGGGGCGCGGCTAGCGCACCCAGCCCGTGAAGCTCTGTCCGACGGCCTGGGTCCTCTCCGGCGTACGCGGCCGGGTGCCGCCCTCGACCGCAGCCGACACGGCCCGCACCAGCCATGTGTTGACCGACAGGCCCTCGCGGCTCGCCGCCTCTTCGGCGCGCGCCTTGAGGTGGGCCGGCAGACGCAGATTGACGCGGGCGGTGCCGCCCTCGCCGCCGTCGGCCGGGGCCGGGGTCCTGTACGGCTCGACGGGCGCGGCCGGTTCCGCGATGGCACCGGTGTCGGTGGGCGGCGGTGTCACCACGAAGTCGGGGTCCAGCCCGCGCAGCCGTACGTCGACCGAACCGGGCGCGAGCTCGCGGGTGATCTCATCCATCGCGGCGGAGAGCACATTGAGCATGGTCAGCCGGGTCGCCGACTCCAGAGGAGCGGTGAGCCGCTCGGCGAGCTCGCGGGCGTCTTCCCCGCCGGCCTCGGCGGCCACCGCAAGTTCGCGGCGGAGGGTGTCGACATACGGGGTGAGGTCCATGGCACCATGATTGCACCACGATGGCGCCACATGCAAGCCCGAGTGGCACCTCTTAGGGGCGAGCTCGGGGATCAGGCGTCTCACCTGCGGAGACGCGAAGAAGGTGACCCGAGTCAGCGTGGCGTCATGCGCGCTCGTGCGCTGATGGAAGCGCGGGATGGTACCGGCTGGCACCGCATGACGCCATGCGGTGCCATGCGGTGCCATGCGGCGCCATGGTGGCGCGGGTTCGCCGTGAGTTCCTGGCTGACGGTGAGCGGCGTGACGTCGGACGGGAGCCCGGCTTCCTGGCGTCAGATCCGCCAGGAACGGATGCGGTCGGCCGCGTCGTACCTGTCGGCGCGGACAGCTGGACGAGACCGACAGCGCCCGCCTCGCCCTGCAGGTCGGCGACATCGCCGTCGGCGCCGCCCACGGCGACATCACCGCCCGCAGCCTGTAGTCAGCCGTGTGTGCGCCCGCCAGGCAGGCAGCTATTACGCCGTAATAGGGGCCGGGCTTATTACGGCGTAATAGCTGCCGACGCGCCTCGGCATGTTGCCAGGCAGCGTCAAGCCCCGGAGTCGGACCCCTCGAGGGTCCACGCAGGTTCGGATCCTGCCCTCCCCGCAACGCGAGAGCGCAGCAATATGGCCTCGGCCGCCGTGATGGCGGTCGAGGCCGTACGCGTACATGGCCGTAGCCGCTGTCCTTGCGTCAGGGTGAAGCGGAAACGGACCGGGGAGCTTGGCTCATGTACGTCACGTCAATGAGGTGCGCTCCCCGGGACGTCAGGTCGCCCGACGCAGGGGGACGACGACGTTCTCACCCAGTCGCTTGGGGTCGAGACGGTAGTACTTGATGTGCCCGATCCGCTCGGTCTCCTCCAGCCAGCCGGCCTCGATGACCTGCTTGCGGGTGCGGGAGAAGACGGGAGGGGCCATGCCCACGAGCTTGGCCAGGTTGGCCGCGGTCTCGAGGACGGCGCCGGACCGGTCGGTCGGGTGCAGGGCGTACAGCATGACGACGAGACGCTGGTTGGCGCTCATGCCCGCTGTCTTCTCAAGCAGTTCGAGGTTCTTCTGCTTGTCGTCGCTGCTGATCACTGGACCTCCCACCGTGCAGGAACATTGTCATCGAATCCGGGGATGTCCGGCGGGTTGCAGGTCTTCACCGCTTCGCGCTGCTCGATCCCTGTGCCGTGGAAGGCGATGTACGGGCTGATCCGGTAGAAGTTGTAGTTGCCGATGCGTCCACGGATGACCAGGATGCGGTGTTTGGCCAGCTTCCTATTGATCTTTCCGACCGCGTCGGTGGACATTCCCACTCGTTTGGCGATGTCCGCTCCGGTGGCCCGCAGCGGTTCCATGCCCTCGGGAGAGACCCCGATCCACCACAGAACGAGGAACTTCTGACTGGGCGTGAACGCCTTGGACTCGGTGATCGCCTCGACTCGTGCCTTGTCGACCTGTGTGTGCCGGCCGGAGAAGGCATACGGCGCATAGGGGACCGGCTCGCCGGTGTCGGCGTCGACCAGTCTGCGTACTGCTCCCAACGGGCCCTCCGTGGAAGGGGGGTGATTGGTGGTTCATGAGGGACGGCTCTGGGGCCGACCAGATGAACTTAACGTACATGAGCATGAAGTCAATCAGCTCCGCCTGTCGGCCGTGTCGCCTGCCGTCCCGTCAGGGCCTCGCTGTGCGGTCGCGGCCGCCTCGGGCACCGGCTCATGTACGCCACGTCAATCTGGTGCGGCTGGAGGATCGTGGTACCCGGTTCCTGCAGTCGGGGTGGCGGTTCTCTCGGTCGCTGTCCCGGTCCGGTCGGTCGTGGTGTGAGGTTGCCAGGACCGGGTGGTACGTCCGAGGGATCCGGGCACCCCGATCCGTGGATCGTTCTGCACGGTCCGTGGAACTGCCAGCCAGTTCCCACGATCTTGGTTGTTCGATGCGTTTCTGCAGGTCAGAGCCGTATTGGCGGCTGCGCTCTCTTCCCTTGGCAATCGGTGGTCGGCCCGCCCGCGCAGCCCCCCGCAGCCCCCGAAGGGGCCGAGGGCTATTACGGCGTAATAGGAAGCAGCGACTCGCGCCGAACGGCGGCACACCCAACTGACCCCAGCCCGCGAACACGTCCGCCCGGTCCGGCCCTCGGCTCGACACGGGACCGAGCCCCGCTCGAGGCTCGCCCGGCAACGAGTCCTGGCGCGCACGAGCCCGTCGCTTCCCGGCGCGCACGGCTCGAGCCACGACGAAACGGGTTCGCGCCGGGAAGTGGCGGGGCAGCGGGGTCCAGGGGCCGGCGAAGGCCCCTGGTACCACGCGGCCCAGCCCACCTGCGTGAACGACCGGGACTGTGATGACGGCGGGTGCCGGTGGGAGGGTGGTGACCCGCGCCCATGAGCGGGCGAAGCGGGAGGAGAGTTCTGCGCCTGAGCTATTACGGCGTAATAGCTCAGGGCCGCGAGTGTCGTCTGGCGTTGCGTCAGAGCGCTTCAACTAACGTGTCGATGCTTCCAAAGATCTTGGACGTTAGTAAGGTGTCGTCTATGAGTTCGCCAGCCACGTCCAGCGACCGCGAGAAGGTCGTCTCCAAACTGCCGGGATGGCTCCGGCAGAACCTCAAAGTCAGAGCCGCCCAGCACGGCATCGAGATCCAGGCGGCTGTCGAGCAGGGCATCCGCGACTGGTGCACGCTCGCCTCCACTCCCCCGGCCATCGACACCTCACGCGCCGACTCGTTCTCCACGTTCCTGCCGCCCGGCCAGTGGGACGAGTTCCGCCAAGTCGCCGCGGAACGGCGTGTCTCGCTCATCCAGGGCCTGGCACAGTCGGTCCAGCTGTGGCTCGACGCCAATCCCGCGCCGCACGTGGAGCGGCCCGAGATCACCCGTCGCATCATCGTGTGCAACCAGAAGGGCGGTGTCGGCAAGACGGCGATCACGGCGGGCCTCGGCGAAGCACTTGCCGAGGATGCCGACAGCCTGCATGCCGTCAGGGTGGCCAAGGCTCTCGCCGAGGCTCTGCGTGCGAGCGACACCGAGTCCGACGACGTGCCCGGCGGCGATGACCCGCTGAGCGTGGAGAGCCTGCCGGGGCTCGGGCTGCGGGTCCTGCTGGTCGACTTCGACCCGCAGTGCCACCTCACCAACCAGCTCGGGGCGGCGCCCCTGCCCATGAACGGCGACAGCCTGACCAACCACATGGCGGGCGACCCCAAGGGCGACCTTCGCGACCTCATCGTCTCCGTCGACGACGAGACCTTCGGCGGCCGGCTCCATCTGCTGCCCGCCTGCAACGACGCCTTCCTGCTCGATGTCCGGCTCTCCGCCGTACGCGCCAGGGAAGCGGCACTCGAACGTGCCCTTGCCCCGCTCGAGGCCGACTACGACGTCATCCTCGTCGACTGCCCGCCCAGCCTCGGTCTGAGCATGGACGCCGCCGCGTACTACGGCCGCCGGCGCGACGGCGAGAAGCTCGGTCAGTCGGGCGCGCTGATCGTCGTGCAGGCCGAGGACAGCTCGGCGGACGCCTACGAGCTGCTCACCACTCAGATCGACGACCTGCGCGGCGACTTGCAGGTCGACATCGACTACCTCGGCATCGTCGTCAACCTCTACGACTCGCGCCGCGGCTTCATCGCAACCTCCTCGCTCCAGGGGTGGGTCGACATAAAGGATCCGCGGGTCGTCGGGCTCATCGGCGATCTCAAAGAGCAGAAGGAAGCGGTCCGGATGAAGCGGCCCCTGCTGTCCTACGCCCCCAAGTCGCAGCAGGCGATCGGGATGCGCGCGCTGGCCCGGGAGATCGTATGAGCAAGGCCGACCAGCTGGGATCCGGGCGCTTCGGCGGGGGAGTGCGCCCCGTGAGCGCGCGCCGCCAGGCCGTGGCCGCCGCCACCGGGGTCCCCACCGAGGGCGTCGCCCCGCCCACCGAGCTTCCGCCGCACCGCATCAGCCTCAACCCCGACAACCCCCGCTCCCGTCTCGGTGACCTCACCGATCTGGCGGGCAGCCTGAAGACGCACGGCCAGAAGCAGGCGATCACGGTGATGAACCGCGATGCCTACATCAAGGTCAACCCCGAGCGTGAAGCCGACCTCGAACCCGACACCACCCACGTGGTCATCGACGGCAGCAGCCGCCTCGCCGCTGCCCGCGAGGCGAAACTGCCCGCCGTCAAGGTGATGGTCAGCGACGACCAGGGCACCAACTCCGAGGAACTCCTCGAGTCCGCCCTCGTCGCCAACATCCACCGCAGCGACCTGGGGGAGCTCGACGAGGCCCGGGCCCTGCGGCGGCTGCTGGCCATCCACGGCAGCCAGACCGCGCTGTCCAAGCGGCTCCACCGTTCCCAGGGCTGGGTGTCGCAGCGCCTGGCGCTGCTCAATCTGACTCCCGAACTGCAGCGCCGTATCGGTGACGAGCCCATCGATCTGCTGCGTGCGGTGGCCAACAAGCCGGCCGCGGAGCAGGAGGCGGCGCTCCGGGAACTCAAGGACGAGCGGGCCCGGAAGGAGGAGGACAAGCGCGGCCGGAAGACGGCGGGCGAGAGCGAGGCACCGGCAGTCACCGCCCGGCAGCAGCCGGAGGAGCCGGAGGGCTATTACGGCGTAATAGGGGGCGGCGAGCCGAGCGCGCCTGCGGTGACCGGTCAGGTGGAACGGACCGGTGCTACCGGATCGGGCCGGCAGGCCGGGACGGCCGACGGCTATTACGGCGTAATAGGGGATGCCGAGCCGGATGCGGCGGCCTCGGGGGCCTCAGCGGCCTCGGATGTCTCGGGGGTCTCGGGTGTCTCGTCGGCACCGACCGCCGGTGACGCAGAGGTGCAGCAGCCCGTGCCGGAGCCGCGGACGGAGGCGTCCGTCACCAGCCCGCAGGCGGATGCCTCGACCGGCGCTCATCCGCGCCGGGTGCCGTACAACGAGCCCGGGATCCTCGCCATGCTCCTGGACCGGAACATCGACAGCGACGACATCTTCTTCGACCTGCTCCGGTTCCTGGGCAAGAAGGGGCTGGAGCGGAATCCTGCCCGGCTGGCCGAGCTGGCGCGGTCCCTTGCCGAGCAGGCCGCCGTACCGGGCGACTGATCTCCACGTCGACAAGCGGATGGGCCGGCTCCCTCGGGGGCCGGCCCATCCGCTGACGTCGTCCACCGCTATTACGCCGTAATAGCTCGGCCCCGCCGCCCACCCCTTATTACGGCGTAATAGGTCGACCGCCGCGAGCCGCAGCGGCGCTACAGGGAGATGTCGATCTGATCGACGTCGGTGAACTCCACGTCCAGGCCCTGGGCTCGGGTGTTGTCGGCCCGGAAGTACATCTCTCCCAGGCCCTCCGCCGCGATCTGCAGAAGCTGGTCCTCGGTGGCTCCGGCGTCCCGGGCCGCGAAGAGCCGCTCGGCCCAGCGGGGCGGCAGAGCTTGGGTGATGTCCCGGATGCGGGCGTCGTCGGTGGTGCCCGGGGCGGCGGTGAAGCCGAATCTGGCCCGGGTGGCGAAGACCAGGCCGTCGGTGCTGACGGCCTTCTGCTTGGCCCGCGCCCGGACCTGCGGCTGCCAGCGGTGGCGCACCTCGCGCTCCAGGCGGGCGGCGAGCTCCGGACGGGGGTGTTTCAACTGGCCGGTCACATAGCGTTCCACGGTGCGCTGAGAGATGCCGAGCAGTTCGGCAACCCGCCTGGTGCCCTTGAGCTGCTTGACGAGGTATCGCATCCGGGCCGGGGCGCTCTTGGGGATGGGGCGGGTGAACGCCTGCTCCAGCGCGCGGTCCAGGCTGTCCCCTACCGAGTCCATGGCCGGCTACTCCCCTTCGGCGGCGGTGCCGTCGTTCTTGATGTGGTTGGCGATGTTGAACACACCGCCGTGCTGCTCGAACTGTTCCTCCGCCCACAGCACGGTCTGTGTGCCCTGGTGCTTGATCATGCCGGGGCTCACGCCCAGCCGGAACGTGCCCGGCACGGGCTTGCCTTCGGGGGTGTACGGCAGGAAGTCCAGCGGGCTGGGGCCGGGGGAGGGGTAGACGAGGGCGTCGGTGCCGATGGCCACGGGATAGAGGCCGGTGGCGGCCGCCGTCTTCATGATCTTGCGGTGCATGCTGACCCGGACCGTCGCCAGGACGGCCGCCCGGATGTCGGGGCGCCAGGTCGGGCGGGCGAGCGCCGGCCACGGCTCGTAGTACGGCACCTGGCCCCGGTTGCGCTGGCGCAGTTTGCCGATGCCGCCCTTGGCCGTCGCCTTGATGGCCTTGAGCACCAGGGCCAGCGTCGGATCGGCGTGCCGGGAGCGGGCCATGGCGTGCAGGAACTCCTCACCGTCCATGGCGGTGCTCACCCCGAGGTCGGCCATGGTGGCGATGTAGGCGTCGCGCAGCCGCTTGTACCAGGGGTCCAGATAGCGGCCGGTCCGGGTGCGGACGTAGGCCTCGATCGGTGTGACCTCGAAGCCGAGTTCCCGCGCGTACGCCACGGTCGGCGTGGCGTACCAGGCCGGGCCCTCCGGCCGGTCGCCCCTCGGCGTGAACGGCGACGGGAGCCGGTCGGCGTCCAGGGTGCGGCCGCCCACTTCCACCCGGGAGAGGTCGACGTGGGAGAGGTCCACCAGCCACGAGCCGGGCAGCGAGGGGTCGAAGCTCGGGTTGCCGGTGAGGTGGGTCGGTCCGTTCAGCCCGACGGTGAGACCGTTGGCGGCCGCCGCGAACGCCATGTTGACGTCGATGGCGACGAGGTACGGCTGCATGCACTCGTCGTCGGTGAGCTCCCGGCACCAGTCGTACGGTTCCTCCAGCAGCATCTCGGCCGGGGTCCGCTGGTGGTGGCGGGCGAACCTGCCCTTGAGCAGCGGGTGCTCGTCCGGGACCTCGCACTCGACGACGTCGTACACCTCGGTGAGGGCGTCGGCGTTGAAAGCCTGCTTGAACTCTCCGGTCTCCGGGTCCTTCTCCGCTCGGGTCGGCGGGCGCAGCGCTGTCATCAGCTCCAGGCCGGTGACCGCCGTGGTGCCGCGCGGGGTCATCACCCGTTCCGCGTAGGTGCCGAGGAACCGTGCGAGGTCGGCGGCCGGCGTGCCCGGCAGGCGGGGGTCGTTCTTGTCGTCCCACTCCTCCACGGGCAGCGCGCCCCAGGACGGGATGCACAGCTGTACGCAGCGGCGGCGGGCGCCCTCGGGGTCGCGGTAGAGGCGCGCCCACGGTCCGAAGCTGAGCTGGGTCAGCTGCAGTTCTGCCTTCTTGACCTGCTTGACGACCCTGTGAGTGTCCTTCAGCCGTCCGGCGCGCCGTTCCTCCGGGGAGAGGGTGACGGGCAGGCCGTAGCGCTCCAGGGCGGCGGGGGTGAGGACCAGGACGGGGTCGGCGTCACGGCCGTGCCGGTGCAGCCGGGCCTGGCCGAGCCTGGCTTCGGTCAGGGTCCAGTCCACCAGGGCCGGGATGCTCTTGGCGGGTACGTCGAGGACCAGGCCGCCCACGCAGTAGGCCACCACCTGCTCGCCCTCGAGGT
The DNA here is from genome assembly GCF_053598315.1 of Streptomyces sp. NPDC001153. NCBI lineage: Bacteria > Bacillati > Actinomycetota > Actinomycetes > Kitasatosporales > Streptomycetaceae > Streptomyces > Streptomyces sp. NPDC001153. The sequence continues at coordinate 21,605 of NZ_JBSFJZ010000066.1, read as the reverse complement.
CGACGACGGCGAGGGGGCCGTTCTCGAAGCGGGGAGCCATGGCCTCGGCCGTGGTCCCGGAGGGGGCCGGTGTCCCGGGGGGCTTCCTCGGTGCGGTCTTCGGCCGGGGGGCGGCCGGGGGCCGTGCTCCGGCCGGCCGGGGGGCCTCGGGCGCGACCTCGGGCTGCGTTTCCGGCTGGAGGGGAACGGAGGTTGCGGGCTCCGGGAGGGGAGGGGCCGGGGGCGGGGGAGTGGTGGACGTCTCCTGGGGCGGGAGGGCCGGGGCCGGGAAACGTTCGGCCAGCTTTTCCAGGAAGCGGGCGTAGGCGGCCCGTTGGGGCGGGCGGGGCTCGTTCCTGCCCGACTCCCAGCTCGCGACCGTCTCCCGGCGGGTCGCCAGTGCGGCCGCGACCTGGGTCTGGCTCAGCCCTGCGGCCTCGCGCAGGCGCCTGCGCTCGGCGGGCGACGGCAGGTCGTTCTGGGCGACTTCCTCGAGCAGCGCGTCGACCGCGCTGAACAGCTCGTCCTGAGTGGGCACGGAGCTCACCTCCAGCTCACACCCTATCCCCGCCGCTCTCTGGATCGCCCACCGAATCGCTTGCGGATCGCACACGACTGTCAGCGGGGGAGGGGCTGAACCCGCAGGGACCGAGGGATCAGGGACTGAAGGTGCAGGGCCCGGAGGGGCTTGGGTCCCTGGAGCGTTTTGCCTGGTCAGAGAGGTTTCGTGGCGCCATTCAGGGACTGTAGGGACTCAACTCCGCCATTATGACGTGAACTCAGAGGGGGTTCGTACGCGCGTGCGCATGCGCGAAAACCACAAGATCAATAAAGCTAGTTCAGCTCATAACTGGGCACTTTCAGTCCCTTCAGTCCCTGCCGGGGGTGAGAAGGCCGCGCTGACCTGGGTTTTTCCTGGAAGGGACTCAAGGGTCCGAAGGGACCCTGGCAAGGGGCGGTCTTCAGTCCCTGGTCCGTGGGGCGACCTCGCGCTGGCGCTTCGCTCGAACTTGGCTCGAAAGTCCCTTCGGTCACTCAGAAAATGCGATAAACCGGCTTCTTCTGAGGAGTCGGTGGGTCGTCGCGCCTCCCGCAGGGACTCAAGGGACCGAACACTCCGATACGACGGCACACGGGAGGGAGCTACGCCGCCCTGGGGCGGGGCGGCCCTACACTCTGTGCGAAAGACGGTCCCTTCGGTCCCTCAAAACGCCTCACGCCCCTGCCTCGCCTGGTGTTTTGCCCCCGTGCAGGGACCGAGAACGACAGCGACGAGGACGATCCACGTGCCGTGCCCCGGTGAGACCCACGCGCCTGCCCCGCAGGCCAGGCAGGCGACACCGCATGCCGTGGCCCGCTGGTGTGCCCTGCAGGGCTGGCCGGTGCATCCGCTCGCACCGGGGCGCAAGACGCCTGCCGCGAACTGTCCGGCCTGCAGGGACCGGAGCCATGACCCGCGGTCGTGCCCGTGCCCGGCCGAGGGCCGGGCCTGCCATGGCTTTCATGCCGCGACGACCGATCAGGAGCGCATCGACGCCTGGTGGGGGCGGAGTCCTGCGGCCGGTGTCGGCGTCGCCTGCGGCCCCGCGGGGCTCGTCGTCATCGATGTCGATGCCCATCCGGCCCCGGTGCCGGACCGCAGCCGGCTGCTGCCCGGCATTCCCATCCACGAGACCGTCGATCTGGCCGGTCTCGCCTCGGGTTTCGACACGCTGGCGCTGCTGGCGGCCTTCCGCGGGCAGCCCGACCCGGCCCGGGACGAGGGCACACTGCGGGTGCGGACCCCGTCGGGCGGCCTGCACATCTGGTACCGGGCCTGCGCGCCCGGCACGCGGTTTCGCTGCTCGACGGGGTCCAGTCCGAAGGTGGCGCTGGCCTGGCAGGTCGACGTGCGGGCGCACGGCGGGTACATCGTCGCGCCCAGCACACGTACCGCTCAGGGCACGTACGAGGTGGAGGGTCCCGCCCGGACGCCGGCGCCGCTGCCCGCCTGGCTGCACGCCGAGTTGGTGCGCACCGGGCATCTGATCGCTCCCGCTCCGCCGCGGCCGCCCGCCGGAGGCGTTTCCGCCCGGCGTAGGGGGCGCGGCGCGCCCGCCCGGCGAGTGCTCGCACCGTTGGTGGAGGAGGTCGTGCACTGCGGAACCGCGCCGGAGGGCACCGGGTTCACCGAGAAACTCAACCGGGCCGCCTACACGGCCGGTGGGCTCGTGGCCGCCGGGCACCTGGAGCACGCGGAGATACGCGAGGAGTTGCTGGCCGCGGCACACCGGGCGCGTCCCCGGCAGGAACGCCGTAACGAGAAGATCATCGATGACGGGCTCGCCGCAGGGGGCGCGCGCCCATTCCACCTCGAAGGACGTACATGAGCAGCGCCGAGAGCACGCCGCGGTTCGATCCCCAGGCTGCCGCTCAGCAGATGCTCGAGCTGCAGGAGAACGAGCCGGTCACCGCCGTCCTGCCCGCGCAGGTCGCCCCGCCCCAGGTCTTCTCGCCGCCGGACAGCGCGCGGCAGGAGCCGGTGCTGCTGCCGCCGCACTTGAGCGACCGCGGCAACGCCCGGCTGTTCGTGCAGCTGTACCGTGACCGGTTCCGGCATGTCGAGGGGCTGGGGTGGTTCGCCTGGGACGGATACCGCTGGAAGCGCACGGGCGGCGAGAAGGCGGCCCTGTGGGCGGCGGGGGAGATGGCCGAGGACCTGCCGGACACCGACCCGCTCGGGCGGTACGGCGACCGTGAACTGGCCACCCACAAACGGCGGACGCTGTCCACGACGGGCATAAAAGCGCTGCTCACCCAGGCGAAGGCCGCCCCGGATCTGTCGGTCGATCCCGACACCCTGGACGGGGACCCGTACACGCTGTGCACTCCGGCCGGTGTGGTCGATCTGCGCACCGGTCAGCTGAACAAGCCCGATCCGCGACGGGACTTCCACTCCCGTGCCACCAGTGTCGCGCCGCAGCGGATGCCCACTCCCCGGTGGGAACGCTTCCTGGCCGACACCTTCGGCGACGACGCCGAGGGCCGGGAGACGATCGGCTTCCTGCACCTGCTGCTGGGTTACTCCATCACCGGCGACGTCGGCGCCCAGGTCCTGCCCTTCCTGCACGGCGAGGGCAAGAACGGCAAGTCCGTGCTGCTCGACACCATGATCCAGATCCTGGGGGACTACGCGGACGCCGCGCCCCCGGGCTTTCTGATGGACCGTGGTGCCTTCTCCGAGCACTCCACCGAACTGACGGAACTGCACGGCCGGCGCCTGGTGGTGTGCAGCGAGCTGAAGCCCAACGACAAGTTCGACGAGGCCCGTGTGCGGCTCCTGACCGGTGGCGACAAGATCAAGGCCAGGCGGATGCGGCAGGACTACTTCTCGTTCACGCCCACCCACCATCTGTGGCTGCTGGGCAACCACCGGCCCGAGGTGTCGACGGGCGGGTTCGCATTCTGGCGGCGCATCCGGCTGATCCCGTTCACCCGGATCGTGCCCGCCGAGCGGCGCATCGACAACCTCGCCTTCGAGCTGGTCCGTGACGAGGGCCCCGGCATCCTCAACTGGCTCGTCGAGGGCGCACGCCACTACCTGGCCACCCGGGATCCGCTCGACGGGCCCGACCGGGTGCGGGTGGCGACCACGGAGTACGCGCAGACCGAGGACCACATCGGGCGTTTCCTGAGCGAATGCTGCATCCGGGAGACCGCCAGCCCGGCCGAGCTGCGGGTGGAGCAGGGCCTGCTCTTCAGCGCCTATCAGGGGTGGTGCACCGCGGGCGAGGGCATCCGGCCGGCCAGTCCGCGTGCCTTCGCCACACGTGTCCGGCAGGAACTCGGCCTCACCTCTCCCGCCGCCATGATCAAGTCCAACGGCCGCAAGTACTACCCGGGGATCGCCCTCACGGGGTCCGAATGACCGCCCCGTCCCGCCCACAGGCCGTAGAGCCCCGTCCGCGGGCCGTACGGCGGCATCTCCGCCCCGAGCGGGGGCCCTCCTACGATGGAGGGCGAACGGCCGTTCCCGCGGCTCTCTCCCGCCCCGCCCACCGGGACGCGGACCACCACACGACGCACACACGCCAGGCCGGGCCCGCTGCCGGGGGCCGGTCGATGAAGGAGGGGCTGGAGCCATGAGCTCGCTTCTGAACGAGAGCGACCTCATCCACGAAGCCGAGGTGGTGTGGCTGGAGCCCCTGGACGGCCTCGACTACGTACGCCAGGCGCTGGACAAGACCAAACGCCGCAACACCAAGCCGCCGTACGCCCGGGACGGGCGCATGGTCGGTTACGCCGTTCTCGACGACGGAGCGGAGGCCGATCCCGACAGCGGGCTGTACCGGCGGCGGGTGTTCTTCCTGCTTCCCCACGACCGGGACAGCCTTCCCGAGGGGCTGTACCGGGAAGGGGCGCCCGGCGAGGCCGTGGACCCGCGCACCATCGAGCCCAGGAAGCCCGGGAGCAAGACGCCCCGGTCGCAGCGCGGGCCGTCTGCCATAGCCGCCGCGTCCTGAACCGCGTCGCGGAGGCTGTGCCAAGGGCCCGAGGATCTGCCCGGGCGGGCGGCGCGACGGCTGAGCGGGCGGTCCGGCCGCTGAGTCGCTTCGGCCGGTCGCTTCGGTCGCTGGTGCCGGGTGAACAGCCCGGTGAAGAAACGGTCATCCAGGTTCGGTCCAGAGTCGCTTGAGTCGCTTGGGTCGCTTCGGGTGCAGCGACCCAAGAACGGCGACCGGGGAGCAGCGACTGAAGAACAGCGACTGAACGAGGGTGGGGTCGCTGTTGGGTCGCTGCTCGGTAGCTGGGTGAAAGGCCAGGTCAGGGGCGTGTTGGGGGCCGAAAAGCGACTGAAGCGACTCAAGTTCCGGGTATATGGAGACATTCGCGTGTGCGCGTGTGTGCGCGTGTGCGCGTGAAGGCGTTATATGCAGGGATTTTGAGTCGCTTGAGTCGCTAATTGGGGGGTATTTGGCCCTTGACCTGCGGTTTTGACAGCGACTGAAGCAGCGACTGAAGCAGCGACCGAAGAGCTTCGGTCGCTGTGGGCCGGTCTTGGGTCGCTGCCGCACCCGGGATGCGGAATGGCTTCTTCGTTCACTTGGCCCCGCCTTTGTCAGCGCTTCGCTAGTGTGTTCCTATCCTTGAGTCGCTTCGGTCGCTGACGGGGGAAACACATGACCGATGAGCTGCGGGCTTTGCGCAGCGACTCACGGCGGCCCGCTGCTGCAGGAGCGGGCGCCTCGCAGTCCTTGGCCATCGCCCGGTGGTGCGCCGGCCGCGGCTGGCCGGTCCATCCGCTGGCCCCGGGACGCAAGACGCCCGCGGGCAACTGCGCGGTCTGCCGTGAGCCCGGGCACACCTACCGGGGATGCAGCTGTCCTGCTGCCGGGCGCTGGTGCCACGGATTCCGGGCCGCCACGCTGGACTTCGCCCGGATCCAGCAGTGGTGGGGGGCTCATCCGGAGTTCGGGGTCGGGATCGCCTGCGGGCCCGCGGGGCTGGTCGTCGTCGACATCGATGCCCACGCCCGGCAGTTGCCCGGACGCGACCGCCTGCTGCCCGGCATCGACATCGCCGAGACCGTGGACCTGACCGGGCTCGCCAACGGGTTCCACACCATCGGGGTGCTGGCCGCGCTGCGCGGTGCGACCTCTCCCGCCGACGACGAGACGACCCTGCGGGTGCGCACGCCCTCCGGCGGGCTGCACGTGTGGTACCGGGCGTTAGGAGGGCACCGCTGGCAGTGCTCCTCCGGTTCGGGCGGCGGCCGGGCGCTGGCCTGGCAGGTCGACGTACGTGCGCACGGCGGGTACATCGTCGCCCCGGGCACCGCGACGGCGGCCGGTACCTACGAGGCCCTGGGCGCGGCACGTGAGCCCGCCCCGCTGCCGGGCTGGCTCGCCCGGGAACTGGAGCGCACCGGCCATCTGCCGCCCGCGCACCTGCCCGCGCCCCGGCCGGTGCCGCCACGGGCCCGGCAGGCCGTCCTGGCTGCCGGAGGCGGCGGCGGAGCCGCGGACCGGGTGCTGGCGTCTCTGGTGGCCGAGGTGGCCGCCTGTGGTGCCGTCCCGGAGGGAGCGGGGTTCACCGAGAAGCTCAACCGGGCGGCGTACACCGCGGGCGGGCTCGTCGCCGCCGGCCTGCTGGACGCCGCCGCCGCCGAGCGGGTCCTGCGGGAGGCGGCCGCGCAGGCCCGCCCCGGGCAGGAGCGGCGCTACGGTGCCGTCATCCGCGGCGGGCTGAGCGCGGGCCGTACCCGTCCGCTGGCCCCGGGAGGCCGCTTGTGACGGGCCACGACAACGCCCTCTTCGACGCCGGTTCGGTCGCCGCGCAGATCCTGGCCCAGAGGGTCCCTCAGGCGCGTACGGAGGCCCAGAGCGTCCCCGAGGCATGTACGGAGGCCCAGAGCGTCTCCCAGGCCCGTACGAAGGACCTGGGCGGCCCCAGGGCCGCCGGTGAGGCCACCGCCGACGGGCTGCTGCCCGACACCCTCAGCGACCGTGGCAACGCCAAGCTCTTCGTCAGCCTGTACGCCAACGACTACCGGCACGTGCCGGGGCTCGGCTGGTTCCGGTGGGACAGCACCCGCTGGCAGATCGACGAGGACGACACCGTGCTGTGGGCCGCAGGCGACCTGGCGGAGTCCCTCGCCACCAACGACCCGCGGGGGGTGCACAGCACGACCGCCCTGCAGCAGCACCGCCGGCGCGCGCTGAGCACCAGCGGGATGAACGCGATGCTCACCCAGGCCAAGTCCGCCCCCGGCATGGTGCTCAACGCGGCGCTGCTGGACGCCGATCCGTACGCGCTGTGCACGCCCGGCGGCATCGTCGACCTGCGGACCGGGCTCAAGCGCGTGCCGGACCCGAACAAGGACTTCCACTCCCGCTCCACCACGGCGACGCCCGAGCCGATGCCGACGCCGCGCTGGGACCAGTTCCTCGCCGACACCTTCGGGCAGGGACCCGAGGGCGCGGAGATGATCGACTTCCTGCACCTGCTGCTGGGCTACTCCATCACCGGCGACGTCGGCGCCCAGGTGATGCCCTTCCTGTTCGGCTCCGGCAAGAACGGCAAGTCGGTGCTGCTGGACGTGGTGATGAAGCTCGTCGGCGACTACGCGGACGCCGCGCCGCCCGGGTTCCTCATGGCCCGGCCCTACGAGGGACACCCCACCGACCTGGCCGAGCTGCACGGGCGCCGGGTCATCGTGTGCAGCGAGGTCAAGCCGGGGGACCGGTTCGACGAGGCCCGCGTGAAGCTGCTGACCGGCGGCGACCGCATCAAGGCACGGCGGATGCGGCAGGACTTCTTCAGCTTCCAGCCGACCCACAAACTGTGGCTGCTGGGCAACCACCGGCCCGAGGTGGGGACGGGCGGTTTCGCGTTCTGGCGGCGGATGCGGCTGATCCCGTTCGAGCGGGTCGTGCCGGACCACCGGAAGGTCGACAACCTGGCGGACATCCTCGTCACCGAGGAGGGGGCGGGCATCCTCAACTGGCTCGTCGCCGGGGCACGGCGCTACCTGAGCGGGGAGAAGGATCTGCTGGGCCCGGAGGCGGTGCGCATCGCCACCACGGCGTACGCGGAGACCGAGGACCACATCGGGCGCTTCCTCGGCGAGTCCTGCCGCCGCGAGCCGGGTCTGAGGGCGGAACAGGCCGGTCTCTACGCGGCCTACAAGACATGGTGTCAGAATGAGGGAGCGCCGGCCGTCTCGTCCCGGTCCTTCGCCGCACGGGTCCGGGAGGTGGTGGGACTGGCGTCTCCGAAGGAGATGATCCTGTCCAACCAGCGCAAGTACTACCCGGGCATCGGTTTGGCCGCCGACGAGGAGACAGCATGAGTGCCCTCATAGCCGAGGACGAGATCGTCCACGAAGTCGGCCTCGTCTGGCTGGAGGACACCAGCGGGCTGGACTACGTCCGTCAGAGTCTGGACCGGCTGCCGAGCCGCCGGGGCAAGCCCGCCTACCACCGCGACGGCCGTATGGTCGGCTATGCGCTGCTCGGGCCGCAGGCCAAGCCGTCCCGTTCGTCCGGGACCTTCCGCCGACGGGTGTTCTGGCTGCTGCCGCACGACCGGGACACCGTTCCTGACGGGTTGTACGCCACCGGGGCGCCCGCCGAGGCCGTCGATCCGCGCACACTGGCGCCGGGCAGCAAGGGGCGCAAGACGGAGCGGTCGGAGGGCGGGGCGGTGTCGTCGCCCCTGCCGGGGGCATCGCTGTCGACGTAGCCGGCTCGGCGTGTGGTCGCTTCCAGCAGGCGAACGCCGGACGGCCTTGCGCCGACGAGATGCTGAGGGACAGCCGGTCCGGGCAGCCGTGAGGGCTGTGCGGACCGACTGTCACGGTGAGTGGAACGGGGGAGGGCCGCTCATGGGTGTCACGTCCATGGAGCCGGGGGAGGGTGCCGTACGGCTGTCACACGCACGGGCGCGTGAGCGGCCGGTGTGGCCTGGTGCCGCTGTCTGCGTGTTGCGGTGCCCGCGTCGCGCAGACGGTGGCACGTGACGGCCAGGACGGGCCGGAGAGGTACTCGGCCGCCTTCAGAAGGTCCGCCCGGTGAGAGTGGAGACGAAGACCGTCTCCCCGTCCTGGCGGCCGGTGACTCCCACGGTCATGTTCCCCCCGCCCTCGGGCGAGACCCGCGTGATCTCCAGCCAGCACGGCCGGTCGAATTCGGCGTAGCGGAAGAATTCGGTGGAGGCGTTCGTGGGCTTCAGCCGCTTTGGTGCGAGCGAGGCGGAGGCCGCCTGTCGCGCGCCTTCCAGCAGGACCATGCCGGGTATGTGGTCGTCGGCGTGGTCGAAGAAGATCGGATGTGTCAGGTCAGGGGTGAGCAGCCAGCGGCTGGGTGTCTCCGTGGGGGAGAGCACCACGTCCGCCGTGGAGGTGCGCCCGACGGCCACCGGCGCGAGCGGAGCGCGGCTCTCGGATATCGCGAAGGCCTCGCCCGACCACGGTGTGCGGTTCGCGCGCAGTCTGCTGTACACCGCCTGCGGGACGGCGGAGATGGAGCCTCCCCCGTGTGCGACAAGGGCTCCGTCGCGGTGGATGGACATCTCGAACCGCAGCCAACTGGCTGCTCCTCTCCGCCAGGTGACCTCCGGGCACCTGGCGGAGAGGAGGAAGTCCGTCGGTGTGAGGGTGATGCCCATGTTCTTGGGGTGTGTCGTGTAGCTGAGGTTCCACATCACGAGCCGGTGGCTGAGCGGAACACCCAGTTCCGCGTGGGCGATGAACATCCCCGCCTGGCGAAACGTCTCTGCAACCTGGAGCGGATCGTGGGCGCTCCCGTCGGTGCTGTTGAACAGGGTGTGGGCACGCGGCCACTGTCCCGTGAGGGAGAAGTTGTGCTGCTGGCGAGCGGTGCAGCCGGTCAGGAACACCTCGGCCAGGCTGGCGCGGTGCACGTATTCCTTCGGGACCGTCGTGGTCAGCCGAGGAAGTGCGGACAGTCCGACTGTCTGTGGTGCCGAACCCAGTCCCATCTATGACCCCCGGTTTTGAAAGCACTGTTCGACGACGTCTCATAAGATACGGACCTACCGGTTTTCTAGGCGACCCGGCATGGTAAAGGATTACCCAAGTGTCGAGACGGAGGGTGAAGGAATGATTCCGCTTGTGCTGATTAACTCCCGCAGATCACCATAGAGTTAGCGGGGTAAACACGGCAAACTGGACAACACTTGTGTTCGAACTTGTTGATGCTGTGGACTTCACCCCTGCATTAAAAAACCTGTTTCGCGGTTTCTTTTGGTCTCTCATAGGAGGCAGCTGTGCACAAGCTCCCCGTTCCCCTGGTCCTGGACCCGTCCGGCCAGGACCTGCACGGCGAGGCCGCTGTTCTGCGGCAGCTCGGTCCGGTCGTCCAAGTCGTGCTGCCAGGCGGGGTGAAGGCCTGGTCGGTGAACCGGCTCGACCTGATCAAGCAGGTGATGACGGACCCGGCCGTGTCCAAGGACGCCTACCAGCACTGGCCCGCGTGGATCAGCCGCGAGGTGGACGACTCGTGGCCGCTCGCCATGTGGGTGTCGGTGCGCAGCATGCTCACCGCCTACGGCCCGGAGCACACCCGGCTCCGCAAGCTGATCGCCGGGGCGTTCACCACCCGGCGCGTGACGGATCTGCAGCCCCGTATCAGGGCGATCACCGACGAGCTGCTCAGCCGCCTGGAACGCCACCCGGTGGGTCAACCCGTGGATCTGCGCAGGGAGTTCGCCTGTGAACTGCCTCTGCAGGTGATCTCGGAGATGCTCGGCCTGGACGGCGACGAGCGGCACGACTTCCACCGGGTGGTCAACACACTGTTCACCACCTCGACCACGCCCGAGAAGGCGCAGCAGAACCAGATCGAGCTGTACAGACTCCTGAACAACCTGGTGCGACGCAAACGCACCGAGCCGGCCGCCGATCTCACCAGCGCCCTGATCGCCATGCGGGACGAGGACGGGGGAGGGCTGACCGAGAAGGAACTCGTGGACACGCTCCACCTGATCCTGGGCGCAGGACACGAGACGACCATCAACCTTCTCGACCACGCCATCTGCGCACTGCTCACTCATCCCGAGCAGCTCCGGTTCGCCCGCGAGGGCGCCGTCACCTGGGAGGCCGTGGTGGACGAGACACTGCGCTGCCAGGCCCCGGTGGCCAACATTCCGCTGCGGTTCGCCACGAAGGACATCGACCTGGACGGGACCGTGGTCCCCGCCGGGGAGCCGATTCTCCTGTCGCTCGTCGCCGCCGGCCGCGACCCCGACACCCACGGTCCGGACGCCGGCACCTTCGACGTGACCCGCGCGCACCGCGAACACCTCTCCTTCGGCCACGGTGTGCACCACTGCCTGGGCCGTCCGCTGGCCATGAGCGAGGCGACCATCGCCCTGCCCGCTCTCTTCGAACGATTCCCGCACCTCCGGCTGGCCGTGCCGGCCCACGAGCTGCGCCGCTCGGAGTCCTTCATCTCCAGTGGGCACGCCGAACTCCCCGTCCTGCTCACGCCTGAGAACTGACCCTTCTCATCACCCCAGGGGGAACTGCTGTGTCACACCCTCCGCTGCGCACCCTGCGGCTCGCGGCCGTCAATATCGACGGCGTCCTGCTCAACGACACCTTCAGCCCGGTCATCCACCGACTGGTCGTCCAGCACGGCCTCACCTATACCTCCGACCTCGAGCGGGCCTTCCTCTCCCAGAACCAACTGACCGCCGCCCAGGCCTTCGCGGAAGCGACCGGGAGCACGGCGAGTCCCCAGGGGATACTCAGGGCCTACTTCACGGAACGTGAGCGTTACCTGCGTACGGACCCGTTGAGGCTGCTCGACGGGGCGGTTGCGCTCCTGGAACGGCTGCGGGCACTGGGACTCGAGATCGTGTGTTACGGCGGTCTGGACAAGAGCCACTTCGACCGTCACCTCGGGTCGTGGGCCTTTCTGTTCACCGAGCCGCGCTACATCTGCACCAACGACTTCCGCCCGGGCGTCCGTGAGATAACCCAGGACTTCTTCGGCCTGGCCCCCGCCCAGGCGGTCTTCATCGACGATGTGGCGGCCGTGGCCGAGCGGGCCCGGGAACTGGATGTTCCCTTCATCGGGCACCCCAGTTCCTTCGCGCACGGATTCCAGCGGAGCCTCATGGAGGAAGCCGGTGTCCGGCACATCGTGTCGAGCCTGTCCGGCATTGATGAGCAACTGCTCCGTGCCGTGGACCACGAGGCCGGCGAGGGCAGCGTCTGGCGGCAGGCCGAGGGCATCGGGGCTGCTGGTGCGCCCGGGCGCGGAGAGGAGATGTCGTGACCGCCGACAGGGACGGGGCTCCGCTGGCCGGCAAGGTCGCGTTCATCACCGGGGCCAGCAGCGGCATCGGCGCCGCCGCCGCGCGCGTGTTCGCCGGCCAGGGAGCCGCGGTCGTTCTCTCCGCCCGTCGGGAGGAGCGGTTGCTGGACCTTGTCGCCCAACTGCGCCAGGCCGGGGCGGAAGCGAGCCACTGGGTTGCGGACGTACGTAGCGGCGACGAGGTCCGACGCGCGGTCGAACACGCCGTGGAGCGCCACGGACGCCTGGACATCGCTTTCAACAATGCCGGTGTGGGAGTCCCGAAGGAGCCCCTGCACCGTCTCGGGGACGACGCCTACGACTTGGTCATGGACACGAACGTGCGCGGTGTCTGGAACTGCATGCGCCACGAGATCACGGCCATGCTGGCGGGCGATGGCGGCGCGATCGTCAACACCAGCAGTGTCGGCGGGCTGGTCGCCTCCTCGACGGCCGCGCCCTACATCGCCGCCAAGCACGCCGTGATCGGACTGACGAAGGCGGCGGCGGTGGAGTACGCCCCGCACGGCATACGGGTCAATGCGATCGCTCCGGGACTCACGCGTTCCGAGATGATCGACGAGTGGTTCAGGCACAGCCCGGAAGCAGAGCAACGTGCCTACCGGTCCGCGCCCCAGGGCCGGGCCGCCGATCCCGTGGAGGTGGCCGAGACGGCCGCCTGGCTGGGCAGTGACAAGGCGAGCTTCGTCACCGGCGCGACGCTGGCCGTGGACGGCGGCCGGACCGCATGGTGAACCCACGCCCCGCACCGGACCGAACGCCATGTTTGTCATCGCGTGGCTGAGGTATCGAGGTGTAGAGGGGGTAAGGTACGTAGCGTTCGGTTTTAATTTCTCTGCCAGGGAGGGTCCCATGGCACGGCAAGAGCGTGCGGTACGGACCCGACGCGCTGTTATTCAGGCCGCGGCAGAGGTCTTCGCCGAGCGGGGCTACGCGGCGGCGACCATCGCGGAGATCCTGGACCGGGCCGGTGTCACCAAGGGCGCGCTGTACTTCCACTTCGACTCGAAAGAGGCCCTGGCGCGCGGCGTGATCGAGGCGCAGATCTCGGACGGCGCCTGGGCTCCGCGCGAGCTGAAGCTCCAGGAGTGGGTGGACGTGGGCATGGTGCTGGCCCACCAGATCCCGAGGGACGTGATTCTCCTTGCGGGCATCCGCCTGTCGGCGGACCTGCAGGGCCGCCGCATGTTCGGGAGTGCCTGGCCCGCCTGGATCGAGCTGTCCACCAAGCTTCTGGCCGAGGCCAAGGAGCGTGGCGAGGTCCTGCCGCATGTCCTCCCCGCCGAGACCGCCGAGTGCTTCCTCGGAGCATGGATAGGCACGCAGATGTTCTCCGAGGCCTCCACCGACTGGTCGGACCTGAGTGAGAGGGTCTCCGTCCTCTTCAACCACATGCTGCCGGCCATCGCCACGCCCGCGGCGTTGATCAGACTGGACACGGCACCCGACCGGGGCGCCCGGGTCGTCGGGGAAGCGAGGCGCGCCGACGCGCTCGTGGCAACCGAGTCCTGACAAGCGGGCTCTCCGCGAGCTGAAAAGGGCAGCGTCTGAAACCGGGCAGAAGGTTTCATACGCTGCCCCTTTTTTGGTGGTGGGTGCCGTGCGTCAGGTCAATGGAACAGACTAAATGTTCTGTTTAATTATTGACTAATTGTCGCTCCTGTGATGGCCTGGCTGTGACCCTGGGGGCCTGATCAGGGAGATTTACTGTTCCTGTCGAAGCTTGCGGTAGATGCCCATGACGAGGGCAGGCTTCTAAACCAACCAGTCATGCGGTTTAATATGATCCCTGCGCGAGAGAACGGGTACGGAGGAGGACGCGGTGGTCAAGCAGGTGCGGGCGGCTCGTACGCGTCAGACTCTCCTCCTCGCGGCGGCCGAGATCTTCGCCGACGAGGGCTATGTGCTGGCCACTCTGCCTGCCATCAGCAAGCGGGCCGGGGTCAGTTCCGGCGCTTTGCACTTCCACTTCGCGAGCAAGGACTCCCTGGCCGCCGAGGTGGAGGCCGAGGCCGCGGAGTCGGTGCGCAAGCTGGCCGACCGCTGCCGCTCCGAGGCCCGCACCTCCTTGCAGGCGCTCGTGGACACCACCTGCCGCCTGCTGCTCGTCCTCGCCGCCGATCCCGTCGTCCGGGCCGGCTTCAGGCTGAGCTGTGATCCCTCGCGCAAAGGTGAGGCGGAGATGCTGCAGTGGTGGCGCACGCTGGTGCACGACCTGATCATGCAGGCCGAGCGGGCGGGTGAACTGGCGCACGACGTCTCGCCGGAGGCCGCGACGGTCGCCGTCGTGGCCGCCACCCTCGGTTTCCAGGCCGCCGGTGCGGCGGACCGTGCCTGGCTCGCGGCGGAGCGCGTGGCGCAGTTCTGGACCTTCATCCTGCCGCGGCTCGCCTCGTCCCCCGAGCACGGCCTGGTGCCGACCGCTCCGGGGGTGGCCTGGACGGACGGCCCGCGCGAGTCTGCGCATACGGTTGCAAACAGTTGACAAAGCCGGGGTGGGGCTTCCTCGCCCGCCGCGGCTCACCGGCGATGCGAAATCCCCTGCCGGCAGCGTGCATTCGGCCTTCTCGACGGGGTCTCGGGTCTGCCTGGAATTCAAGTTGGGCGACCGGTACGGGATTGACATACCGCGCGCGCTGTTTTTTACTCAGGAGTGCTGGGGGATCGCTCCAGAGGGCGCCTACAACGGGGGAGACGTCGTGGACATCGAGGTACTCGGCACACTCGCCGTACGGGTGGGCGGTGTCTCCATCACGCCGACGGCGCCCAAGCCGCGCCAGGTGCTCGCCCTGCTCGCGCTGCGCGCCGGGCAGGTCGTCCCGGTGGGTGTCCTGGCCGAGGAGCTGTGGGGGAGCAAGCCCCCGCGCAGCGCCCGCGCCACCCTGCAGACCTACATCCTGCAGCTGCGAGAACTCATCACCGCCGCCCTGGACAACGGCGCCGGGGGCGACGCCGGGCAGCGCCGTCAGGCCAAGGACGTGCTGCTGACCGTCCCCGGCGGCTATCTGCTCAAGGACGGCGACGGCACCAGCGACGTACGGGAGTTCGAGCGGCTGGCCGGCACCGGGTACCGGGCCATGGACGCCGAGGACTACCCGCAGGCCGCCCGCCTGCTGCGTCAGGCGCTCGAGCTGTGGAGCGGACCCGCACTCGCCGACGTCCACACGGGTCCCCATCTGCACACCGAGGTCAAGCGGCTGGAGGAGAGCCGGCTGTGCGCGCTCGACCAGCGCGTCGAGGCGGACCTGCGGCTCGGCCGGCACCGTGAGCTGCTCGCCGAACTGACCGTGCTCGTCAACCGGTACCCCACCCACGAGAGCCTGTGCGGCCAGTACATGCTCGCGCTGTACCGCTCAGGGCGCCGGGGCGAGGCGCTCGACGCCTACCAGCGGCTGCGCGCCACCCTGGTGCGCACCGTGGGCCTCGAGCCGTCCCCCGCGCTCGCCAAGCTGCAGCGCTCCATCCTGATGTCCGGTCCCGACACCCTCACGGCCCGCCCCGCGCAGGGCGTGTCCGTGACCCCCGTGGGCTGACGCCTCGTCCCCCCTCCGCTTCCTCCACCAGGAATCGAGTCGCGCCCAGGTCCGGCGGTGCAGCGTTGATCGCACCTGGAGGAGGGGGTCGCGCATGTCGTCGCAGCGAGTGCACTCCGCCCAGCACACGGTCCTGGTCGCGGCGCCCGCCGGTGTCGTCTACGGCCTGCTCGTCGACGCCCCCCGCTGGCCGGTCCTGCTGGCCCCCTACGTTCACGTCGAACGCGTCGACTTCGACGGCACCGTGGAGAACCTGCGGCTGTGGCGCCTGCGGGACGGCCACGTGCGCTCCGCCCTCGCCCGCCGCGTGCTGCACCCCCGCGAGCGCCGTATCGAGTTCGAGTGGCGCGATGCCCTGCTGCCCGGAGCACCGACGTCCGGTGCCTGGAGCGTGACACCCGACGGCGACGAACGGTGCCTGCTGACCCTGCGTCATGAGCGCCCCGCCGGGCCCGGGGAGACACCCGGCATCCTGGAGACGGACGTGCGGGCCGGGCTGGAGGCGCTGCGCCGGGCGGCCGGGCACTGGGACCGGCTGGACGAACTGCTGCTGTCCTTCGAGGACAGCGTGTACGTCTCCGGCTCCGCCGAACTCGTCTACGACTTCCTCTACCGCATCGAGGACTGGGTCGACCTGGTGCCGGACGTCGAGTGGGCCCAGGTCACCGAGGACCAGCCGGGTGTGCAGGCGACGGTCCTGCACACCTGTGCCCCGGAGACCGGGGAGACGATCCTCTCCGAGGCCGTACGGCTGTGCTTCCCGGCCGCCGGACGGATCGTGCACAAGGAGACCGTGACACCCGACCCCGTCGCCGCGCACTACGGGGAGTGGTACCTGGAGCCCGACGAGACCGGGGTGCGGGTCGTCTCCGCCCACCACGTGATGCTCAGGGAAAGCGCCGTGGAGGCCGTCCTGGGCGGCGGCGCCCTCCTCGTGGACGCCCGCCGGTACGTGCGCGAGTGGCTGGGCCGCTCCAGCACCGAGGCCCTGAGCCTGGCGCGGTGGCACGCCGAGAGCGCCGTACGCCGACTGCGATGAGCCCGCCGGAGACGACCGTACGGCGACCGGCACCACGACGACGAGGAGATCGCCGATGGCTCTGACCCGGCCCGTCCCGCTTGTCGGACGGCCCCCGACACCCCGGACACCGCCTGACCCCGCAGAGCCACCGGCCGACGCGGCGCGCCTCGAAACACTCCTCGGCGACCCCCGGGACCCCGGCAACCCCTACGGCCGGGCCGCCCTTCGGGCCGCGGGGCACGTCGGTCTGCCCGCCCCTCCCGCCGGCCTGCCCGGCGCCGAGGGGCCGCCGCCGGCCGCCGACCGGCTCGCCCGTGCCCTGCGACCGCTCTTCCGCCGTGATCTCGCTCTCGCCCATGCCTGGAGCATCCGTCCGCTGCTGGGCGCACCGGTTCCGCACCCGGCGGCGGCGCTGCTCGGGCCGGCGGCGCTGATCGCGGCGGGCGGCGGCGTCCTGCGCGGTGCGGCCCGCATCGTGGACGGCCTCGGCAGGTACGAACCCGGCGCCCGGCAGTGGCAGCCGGTCCTGGCCTCGGCCTGGGCGGATCTGCTGGCCTGCGAGAGCTTGACGGTCGTGGCCCTGCGGTCCCGTCCGCGGCCGGCGCCGCTCGCGGCCGGCCCGGAGCCGGCGCGGGAGCCGGGGGAGGGGCTCGTCGCCCTCGTGGGGTATCTGGTGCCCCAGCTGGTCGGTGAGCTGCTGGACGATCTCGAACTGGTGCTGGACGAGTGCGGTTTCGACGGTGACACCCCGGAGCGACGCACGCTGGCCAAGCTCGTCGGGGACCGGGCGTTCGCCGGGGTCGACTGGACGGCCGCCAGTGCCGCGCAGGCACGGATCGTGCGGGGGCTGAGCGGAGCGGGCGGCTCGTGGCCGGGTGCCGGTGACGGTGCCGGTGACGGTACGGAGTGTGCCGCGTTGTTCCGGATCACCGAGGCCGCCCCCGTCGGGGCGCCCGGCACGGACCGCGTGCAGGCCGTCGCGGCGACGCTGGCCGGTGCCACCGCCCGGCTGGCCGGTGCGGACGGCCCCGACAGCGCGGCGCTCGCCCGGGTCGGCCGCAGACTGGTCATCGAGCAGCGGGCGTTGACCGCCGCCTGCGCGGCCACCGCCGTGCACGACCCGGCCGATCCGGGGGCGCGGGCGCTGGCGGACCGTCAGGCCCTGCTGATGCTGGCCGCCGCCGCGCTGGGCGTGCGGGAAGCCGCGGCCGGGGCGCGGCTGCCCTTCCTCGGCGGAGCCGGCTGGGCGCTGCTGGCGCTCGGACGGATCACCGAGCGGCTCGGGCTGCCGCTGCCCGACCGTACGCCCGATCCGCAGCCGGGCGTCTGGGCCGAGCTGGCCCGGCGCGGGGCGCTCGGCGCGGACTGCGACCTGTATGCGACGAGGCTGCGGTGGTGAGCGCGCAGGGCCGCATCCCGGCGGGGCCGTTTCCGCCGCCCTGTCACGTTCCCGGGCCGGACGGGCCCTGGGAGGAGGTGCAGGAGCGGATCGAGGAGACCGGCCGGGCGATGGTGCACACCACGTGGGGCCAGTGGCTGACACCCGCCCTGCTCGATCCCGCGCTGCGTACGCTGCTCGGCCGCGACTGGCCCCGCTACCGGCAGCGCCCGGCCCCGGCCGGGCGGCTGAGCTTCGCCGTCTCCCGGGTGGTGGTCAAGCACGCGGCCGCGGCGGCCCTCCAGGTGCCCGCGGGCCGGCTCGACCTCGCCTACCTGCCGGGCGGGCGGCCCGTGCTGCGCGGACTCGGGGCGGAGCTGCAGGTGAGCCTCTCCCACACCGACGAGCTGATCGTGGTCGGTGTCAGCCGCGTCGGTCCGGTCGGCGTGGACGCCGAGCCCGCCGGGCGCCGGATCTCCCTCGAGCTGCTGCGGGGGCATGTGTGCACCGCCGAGGAGGACGCAATGCTCGCGGCCCTGCCAGAGGAGGAGCGCATCGACCGGTTCCTGCGCCTGTGGACGCTCAAGGAGGCGTACACGAAGGCACTCGGGCACGGCCTGCGGCGCCGGTTCTCGGGGGTCGGCTTCGAGTGGGACGCGTCGGGAGGCGCCCGGCTGACCGGGGACACGGCCGGGCAGTGGGCCTTCGCCACCCATCTCGTCGAGGAGCGCTTCCTGGTGAGCGAGGCACACCGCCGCGACGCCGCGCCGGTGTCACCGGGCGGGGCCCGGGCACCCTTGTCCGGGGCCGAGCCGGGGAGGCTTCCTGCGGCGGAGTCGTCGGAGCCCCGCGTCGTCGGCTTCCTGGGGCCGCAGGGCCCCGGGCCGCGGTGACCAAAGGCGTCGGCCGGGCCGGGCGGGACTGCCCGGCCATGGCCGAAGACGCTGTGCAGAAACGATTCGAAAAGGAGGTCGGGGCGCTGGACACCTCTGCGGCGGCACAGGTGTCCGGTCCCCCGGGGAGCGGATGAGGAGTCATCACTCGCACGCGGGCGCCGTCCTCGCCGTCGTGCACGAGCCGCTCGGCGCCCGGACCTGGTCACCGCTCGTCTTCGAGCTGTGCGGACTCGTCGGCACGGAGGCCGAGGCGGTCGCCGCCCGTGTGGCCGAGCGCCATCCCGAGTACGACGTCGACCTGGACGGCGTACTGGACGCCGGGCGCCCCGGCCGGCATCTCCTGCGGCTCACCCCGCGCGACCCGGCCGGCCCCGGCGGGCCGCTCGGCGACGACCTGCTGGCCGACCTGCTGGCACCGCTCGCGGCGGGCACGATCGCCGTGACGGGGCATCAGCGTGAGCTGCTCACCGCCGCGGTGGACGGTCAGGGCGGCGCCGGCCGACACGTGGAGCAGTTGTTCTGGGACTGGGCGGGGCCCCTGGACCTCACCCGGTTCATCGCCGCCTGGCAGTCCGTCGCCGAGCGGGAGGCGGTCTTGCGGGCGTCCTTCGACTGGTCGGGCGCCGCCCGACTGGTGCTGCACGAGCGCGCGGTGGTGGAGGTCGTACGCCACGTCCACACCGCCGTCGGCTGGAGCGAACTGCTCCGGCAGGACCGGGCCCGCGGCTTCGAGCTGTTCCGGCCGGGCCTGCTGCGGGTGTCCCTGCTCGACGGGCCGCCGGACACCACCGGCGCCGGGCGGTCGCCCACCCGCGTGCTGGTGACCTATCACCGGGCACTCCTCGACGAACGAGGCGCACGTCTGCTCCTGCGGCAGTTCTACCGTTCCTATCTCGCCGGCGGGGTGCTGCCCGGCGGGGACCGGCGGCCCGACATCCGCGACCACTCCGAGTGGCTGGCCCGCCAGAACCCGGCCGGCGCCCGGGAGTTCTGGGCGGCGGCCGCACCGCCCGCCGACGCCGCCGTCAGCCCCGGCCGCCCCGGCGGACCGCCCCGGCACACCGAGGGCCCCGGCCGGATCCAGCGCCGGCTCAGGCCGCCCCAGACCTCCCGGCTGCGCTCCTGGGCCGCGGGCCGGGGCGCGGGGGAGAGCAGCGCCCTGCACGTGGTGTGGGCCCTGTTGCTGTACCGGGCGGCCGGGGCCGACGGGCCGCTGCCGGTGGCGTTCGGCGTGCACCTGTCCGGGCGGGACATGTCGCTGCGGGCCGCGGCCGACATCCCCGGACTGCTGGGCAACCCGCTGCCGATGACCGTCACCGTGGACCCCGCCGCGCCGCTGGTGGACCTGCTGCTGCAGGTGCGGGACGCCGCGCTCGACCTCAACCCCTACGCCTGGGTCTGCACCGACCGGATCCACGAG
The DNA here is from genome assembly GCF_053598315.1 of Streptomyces sp. NPDC001153. Taxonomy (NCBI): domain Bacteria; kingdom Bacillati; phylum Actinomycetota; class Actinomycetes; order Kitasatosporales; family Streptomycetaceae; genus Streptomyces; species Streptomyces sp. NPDC001153. Next base: position 1,556 of record NZ_JBSFJZ010000066.1, on the reverse strand, counting down.
TGGAGCGGGCGCGCCCCAGGCCCCGACCTCACCGAGACCACCGTCCGCTTCGACAGCCATCCCGACATGCCGGACAACCTGCGCGCCGAACTGGCGGCGCAGGGCGTCCGGGTGGGCGTGCCGCAGAGCGCGGGCGGTGACACGACCCTGCCGGTCACCCTCGTCGCACACTACGACGCCGAGGGCGCCCTCGTGCTGACCGCCCTGTACGACCGGGCCAGGTTCACGGACACCGACGCCTCCGGCACCCTCTCGCAGTGCCTGCACCTGCTGCGCAGCCTGCCCGAGCACCCGGACGAGACGTTCACCGTCGCCGACGCGCTGCGGTTGCTGCGCACCTCCGAGGTGCCCCGTATGACACCACCGGGCCCGGGCGGCAGCCGGCTCGGGCTGGCGGTCCTCCGGGCCGGGGAACCCCAGGCGGACGTGGTGTGCCTGGTCACCGTCCCCGGAGTCACGCCCGGTGTGTACGACACGCTCGTGCGCGAGCACGAGGGGCCGGAGCGCATCGTGCTGCTCAGCGTGGCCGGCCAGGCCGTGTCGCCCGGCACCCTCCAGGAACTCCTCGGCCCCGGGCGGCAGTTGGTCCTGTGCGGTGCCGGTCCGGCCGGCCGGGTCGCCCATGAGATCGCTCGCCGCACGGCGGAGCAGACCGGTGAGGCTCCGGCGGTGGTCATGACCGGGGTCGGCGGTGCCACGGAGAGCGCGCAGGCGCTGTCCCAGGCCCTGCGGGCGGTGCGGACGCGCAGCACCTGACCGGTGCCGGCGGCCGACCGGTTTTCTAGCGGGCCGAGATCTCCTCTTGAGCGCCATGGCGGACCGTGGCCGGAAAGAGGAGGCGGCATGGGCGATACGGACCGCGGGGAACCGGCTCTGCGCGTGGAGCGCGGCACGGCGACCGAAGAGGAACTGGCCGCACTGACCGTCGTGCTGCTGGCCCTGCGCGGCCGGCCGGCGGACGAGGACGCACAGCGGCGGCCGGTCAACGGTTCGCGCTGGTGGCGGCGGCCAGGGGACTACCAGGGATCGCGCAGCTGGCAGTGATGGATGCTCCGCCCCTTCAGGAAGGGATCTGACGACATGTCGATGACGATTGCCGCTGCTGAGGCCGAGGCCGAGGCCGGTCCCGCCGACATCCGCGGGCGGGTCGCCGAGTTGCACGAGATCCGTGCGCGGGCGGTGGCGGGACCGAGCGAGAAGGCGACCGAGGCGCAGCACGCCAAGGGCAAGCTGACGGCGCGGGAGCGGATCGAGCTGCTCCTGGACCCGGGGTCCTTCCAGGAGGTCGAGCAGCTGCGCCGGCACCGCGCGCAGGGTTTCGGCCTGGAGGCGAAGAAGCCGTACACCGACGGTGTCATCACCGGCTGGGGCACGGTGGAGGGCCGTACGGTCTTCGTCTACGCCCACGACTTCCGGATCTTCGGCGGTGCGCTGGGCGAGGCCCACGCCACCAAGATCCATAAGATCATGGACATGGCCATCGCGGCCGGTGCCCCGCTGGTGTCGCTCAACGACGGCGCGGGCGCCCGGATCCAGGAGGGCGTCTCGGCGCTGGC
>NZ_JBSFJZ010000065.1:0-42306 GCF_053598315.1 Streptomyces sp. NPDC001153 | reverse complement strand
CGACACGGGGCGGGAAGGCCGGGTCGAGATCGGCGGCTGGCCAGCCGAGCGCGGCGAGCGCCTCTGTGAGGTCGGCGTCGGCGATCTCCTCGATGTGCGGCTCGACACTGGTGAGTGTGGCCCTGACAGTCCCGCTCTCCTGGGCCACCTCCACCTCCACCGGCACGGCGCCGGCGCGCGTCGCGAAGACCAGTTCTCCGGGGCCTATCCGCTCGGCGAGGGCGATGGCGGCCGCGACGGTGGCGTGCCCGCAGAACGGCACCTCGGCTCTGGGGCTGAAGTAACGGATGCTGTACGCCCGCCCCTCGTGGCCGCCGAGGCCCTGCGGAAGCGCTGTCAGGAATGCGGACTCCGAGTATCCAAGGTCGGCGGCGATGGCCAGCATGTCGCTGTCGTCCAGGGCGGTGGCGTCCAGAACAACACCAGCCGGGTTTCCGCCATCGGGGGCGCTGGAGAAGGCGGTGTATCGCAGCACCTCGGGCCGCGGCGCATTCGTCGTCATGCTCGTAGCAACGAGAGCCGGCCAGCGGCTATTTCACAGGAGCCGCCGAATCGAGGACCTGCGCGCGCGGCGGACTCCGGCCGGAATCAGTGACGGGCAGATCGGCCCTTCGCATCTACCGGGTCTGTCTCGCTCGCTCATACAGTCGGGCGCGAAGGAGGGCCTCAGCCCTCCGGTTCTCCCACGGCACGAGACGCGACAATGGGCGGGCAAGGCCTGTCGGCAAGCGCTCCTCCGCGGATAACCGGTGCCACGGCCGGCTCGGGGACCGGCCACAGCACCGCTACGACCAGAACACCACCAAGATGAAGTTCCCGCCCGGGCACGCAGCTGCGCATCACCGAATTGCCGCATCGCGACGCCGCCAGCCGGGTGCTGTCGACGGTCATGCAATTCCTCAGGTGGGTTCGGCGTCAGCTAATTCGGCTCTGTCGGAGATCTTGTGACGGAGTCGGTCTGAACTGGGCATCAACTGGGTTAGCGGTGCAGGGGATTTGGGGCGGTTGCTGCCGCATTTACCCGGTGTGGTGGTGGAGTCGGTGGAGCGGGCTGCTGGGGTGGTCACGTCTATATCGCTCCGCCTCCGCTGGGGCCTGGCCGGCGGATCATGTGCGAGGTGGGGTGGGAGACACCGATGAGTGCCGTGGTCCAGGATGGGTCCATGGCAACTGTCTTGGCCTTTCACGCCCACCCGGACGACGAGGTGTTCCTAACAGGTGGCACGCTCGCGCGGGTCGCTGCCGAGGGACACCGCGTGGTGATCGTGGTCGCCACGGATGGCCTCTTGGACGCCGCGCCGGAGGGCGGAGCGCCGCGCCTGAGTGAACTGCGGGCGAGCGCGGCCGTGCTGGGGGTGGCACGCGTCGTGCACCTGGGGTATGCGAGCAGCGGCCATGGTGCCGTGCTCTATCCGGATCCGCCGGATCGGGCACGCTTTGTAAGGGCAGACACGGAGGAGGCGGCCGAGCGGCTGGCCGCTGTCCTGCGCGAGGAAGACGTGGACCTGCTTATCAGCTACGACGCCAATGGCGGATACGGCCATCGCGATCACGTCAAGGTGCACGACGTCGGCAAGCGTGCCGCCGAGCTGGCCGGGGTGCATCGAGTGCTGGAGGCGACCATGCCGCGTGACGTCGTGGCTCGCCTGGTGAAGCTTGTCCGTCTGCTGAGGATCCCGTTTAGGTTCGACGCGGATGCGCTGCGCACCGCCTACAGTTCGCGCGCGGCCATCACCCACACCATCGATGTCCGACGGTTCGCTGGCCGGAAACAGGCGGCTCTTGCCGCCCACCGTTCGGAGGTGTCAGGGACGGGCCGGCTTGCTCCCGTGATGAGGGTGCTGGTTCGTCTTCCGGCCCCTGTCTTCGGTTGGTTGTTCGGTCGGGAATGGTTCGTCGAGGCCCGGGCAACAGCCCCGTCCAAGTCCTTCGCTGACATCTTCCAGCCGGCCCCATAGCGTCGTGTTCGCTCGATGGGGCCTGCCCGGGCGCATCGTGAGATGAGGCGACGCGTTGCCGGAGATCTTGTGACCGATGCACGGTCATGGGCTGTGAAGGATGCGTTTACGGAGAAGCGGGAGGTGTGCGCGACCGAAGCCCATGCGCTTGAGGAGCTTGGCTCTCGTGACGTGACCTTCGACCTGGCCCGAGCTCCAGGGCGTGGCGAAGGCAGCAGTGACGGCATCGAGGTCGCGGTGGAAGCCGTTGACCAGCGAGTGCAGGGCGGGCAGGTCGTCGGCCTTGACCCGGTCCATCCAGGCGGGAAGGGCCTCGGCGTTCTGGTCTCGCATCATCGCGGCGAAGTCGCGGACGTGCCGGACGGTGAGGTCCAGGTGCGGACAGCCGGTGCGGATCTCCTTGAGCTCTGCAGCGTCGGCCTCTGGGAGCCGGTCGGGGGCGGTCATGATCCAGCGGACCACGCGCCGGGGCTTGGGAGGGGTCCTGACCGGGGGCTGCGGCGCGGGCGGTGACTTCGGCAGCGGACTGTGCGGCTTCTCCCCGGCGGCTGGTGGCCCGTACCACGGAGCGCTACGAGGCCGTCCAGCAGCGCCTCTCCGAGGGGAAGTCCCGCCTGGACCCCGGTCCTGGAGGACGGGGACGGCTGGCTCGAGGCCTGCTACGCCGATGAGTCCCGGGTTACGCAGATCGCAGGCACGATCAAGCCGACGGACATCCGCGGCGAGATCATGCGGGAACCGACCAGCTCGAGCACGCTCCCCTCGCTCGTGCTGCGCATGCCCGAGGACCTCGAGGTGAAGCCGGACATGAAGGTGCTGGAGATCGGCACCGGCACCGGCTACTCGACCGCGGTGCTCTGCGCGCGCATCGGCGCCGGCCGCGTCACCTCGATCGAGTACGACGAACAGGTGGCTCTGCGGGCCCGGGAGGCTCTCGGCCGGCTGGGCACGTACCCCAACCTTCTGATCGGTGACGGCCTCCTGGGTGGCCAAGAGGGCGCACTGTACGACCGGGTTATCGCCACGTTCGCCGTACGCACCGTGCCCGCGGTCTGGCTCGAGCAGACGCGGCCGGGCGGGCAGATCCTGACGACCATCGGTGGCTGGCTGAACGCATCCGAGCTGGTGCGCCTGACGGTCCACGACGGCACAGCCTCCGGACCAGTACTGGGCGGACAGGTCAGCTTCATGCTCGCCCGGCCCCACCAGGCGCCGCCACTCGGCCTGCTTCCTGACCTCAGCCGGGGCACGCAACGCGAGGCCATCATCGACGCCGACGTCCTGAACGACTGGACAACCCGCTTCGTGACACAGTTCGCCGTGCCGAACGCGCAGCACCTGAAACTGCAGCACGACCAGCACGACAAGGACCTGCTCATCGACGTCGACAGCAGATCATTCGCCGCGCTCCACGAAGAAGACGGCCACTGGATCGTTCGGCAGGAGGGCCCTAACCTGCTCTGGGATGCCGTCGAGGAGCACCTCGGCCGCTGGCATACCGCAGGGACGCCAGCAGTGGAAGAGGCCACCATCCATGTCACTCCGGAGGGCCAGAGCATCCACTGGTAGACCTCACGACCGGCCCCGCTCGTCCGTCTCCCCCGTGGCGGACGGGCGGGGCCTTCCGCTGCGCGCGGCGCCCTTACGCCCAACTGCTGCGCGAGCGGACCGCCCGCCATCACCGCCTGGACGGCATCCTTCGTGGCGGCGACACCTACAGGCCCTACGTCGGCGAGTACCAATACACGAAGGCATTCATCCGCAACCGCAGCCACACCGAAGCAACGGAGCGCGCCCTGCTGTCGGTGCTGGCCGAACAAGCTCAGCACGCAGGATGGACAGCCTTTGGCACACGGTGCCCAGCAGATCCCCGCCAGCCTGGACGAGGCCACCACGCTGCCACCAAGCCGGAGATGCAGCGCTCGCCGGAAACGCCCTCTCCTACCAGACACGCAATCCGCAAGCCGGGATACGGACGGCAGCGGTGCCCGTGAACTCAACGGATCAGCAGCACACCGGCCACCGATACAGGCGGTCTCGGGCCGGCCTCACCCGGGGTGCTGGTCGTCCTGCACATCGTGCAAGCAAGGGGCGTAGGAGATCCCGACGATCAAGCCGTCCGCTGTGAGAAGTCTGGCCACCGTCTGGCCCCACGGCTCGGTGCGGGCCTGATGCACCAGCTCGAAGCCCGCGCGCTGCAGCTCGCCACCGGCAGCTGTGACGGCTTCCGCACTCGCCACCTCGAACTCGATCGATGCCTGCGGGACCACGCGGTCGGCGGGCCACTGGGTCGTGCCGAAGCATGCTTCGGCGGCCTGTGAGAGCGGCCACAGGCCGAAGTGCTTGCTGCCCGGGATGCTCCCGCTGGAGTAGTAACCGTTGCCTTCCCCCTCCAAGGGCAGACCGAGCGCGTCGATGAACAGCTTCCGGCTCAGCGGCGGGTCGGCGACGACCACCGCCACGCTCGTGATGAAGAGAACGTCCATGCCGGTGGAGACACTCCCTGCTGCGACTGGACTCTGCGGGCCACAGATGCGGCCTCCTCGGCACCGCTTTCAGCAGCCGGATCCCACTCAAACTATCCGCCTGCTCCCCAAGGGCCAAGACCCCGCGCCAACACGAAACTTGAGTCCCCCGATCAGTCCGGCTCATCTTCGCACTGCCGATCAAGACCGTGCCGTCGTGCCGCCGATCCCCGGACGGCCTACCGGGCGCGTTCTGGCAGCACCGTAAATCGGATCGTCCGCCACCGCGGCATTTTCCGGGTCGAGCAATCGAGCCGAGCCACTGGTTAGCGAAACCCCGCACAATGCCGCCGTGAGGACAGGCGCCAGGGCGCTCGGTCCCGCGCCCGCCCGTCAGGGCCGGTCCAGCCGCCGAGAGCCTTCCAGCGGCTCCGGCGCCAACGGCGCCAGGAGCTTGTACAAGTCGCGGTAGAGCCTGTGGGCGTCGAGGTCGTACGCCCGGCCGCGGCCGCACGCGAAGAACACGGTCAGCGCTCTCATCACCGGAGTCGCCACCAGGCCAATGACCAGCGGCGGAATGGTGACGGTCAGTGCCCCGGGAAGGAAGATGCCGAGCGTCACCAGCGTCACGAAGCCGAACAGCGACGCAAGCAGGATCCCGTCCATGGTCTCCACCGTCACCCCGCGCACTACCAGTGCGCCGCCGCCCCCGGCCGGCTCCGGCACCACATGAAGCCGACCATAGAAGTTGGCACTCTGATTACGACCGGGCGCGTTGAGCGCGATCCAGCCGCCCTAGCCGACACGACAGGTCGGCCAGACTCCGACCGATGAGCGCCGCTTACGCAGCACCGCCAACGCCACATCGTGATCCAAGCCGTCGGCATTGAGCCACCACCTGATCAGCCCCAGTTCTTCAGCACATCGGCGACCTGGCGCACGTCGCGGCGTCCCTCGACGGCGTCGACGACCAGCGCGATCGCCTCCTGGCTGCCGACCTTGACCTGGATGCCGCCGGCGTGGAGGTAGGCGTAGGCGACCTGCGCGGCGAACAGCTCGTTCGAGTGCTCGAGGGCAGGAATCCGTGCGAGGGCGTGCAGGAGGGCGGCGGCTCGGTGGTGCGCGGCCGGGTAAACCAGGGTGCCCATGACCTCGTGTCGGTGGCGGGCGACGGCGGCGGCCAGCGCGCCGTAGTCGGTGACGTCGGGGTCGCCCGGCACGAGGTTCTGCGCGATATCAAGCAGCCATCGCTCGTCGATGAGCACAATGGGCGGCATCAGGCGGCATGGCTGCTGGGGCCAGTCCCGAAGCGGTCGGCGAACGCCTGCCCATGCTCCTCAACGAAGGCCCTCGCGCCCTCAAAGAACCGCGTGCGCGCCAGGTCGTCGGTCAGCCGCCGGCTCGCGTACTGATCTGGATCCTCGTGGCCGTCGGCGGCGCGACGCTGCAGCTCCTCGTACGTCTCGTCGTCGACCTTGATGCGGATCTCCTTCGCCATGTCCCCACCGTAGCCGCGCTAGGCGCCGCGTGGGAGTGGATACCAGAACCGGGATCCCGGAACGCCATGGTCAAGGACTGAACGAGGCGCCATCGGAACCGTAATACTTGTTGCCGCTCGGCTGCACGTTTGGCTCACCGGGAACGCTTCATGGGCTGAGGAAGCTGTTGCCTCTGGTGCCTGGACGAGCCCGGACCAGACCAATGGCGTCGTGGGGATGCCCCGCGCGGTGCCAATCGACCAGCGGGAGAGGCGTGATCTTCACTGCGCCGGGCTTCCTCGATCTCTGCCCGGCTGTGCTGCGACCTGCCTACGGTGACTTCACCGTAGCCGCTCGCACGCCGTCTACATGCAGGTTTGCCGTTTCCTACCGCGTGAGACCTATCATCGGCCCGGCAGGAGAAGGCAGATCAAAATGGCAGCAAAGGAACTCCGTCCCCACCAGCGAGAAGCCGTGGACGCGGTACTGCGCGCGCTCGAATTGCCTGCTCACTCGACTGTGCCCGAGCGGGGGCTACGGACGCAGGTGATCATGGCAACCGGGACCGGGAAGACCCTCGTGGCCACCCGGAGCGCCGAGGAACTCCGCGCGGGCCGTGTGCTGGTCCTCGTGCCCTCGCTGGACCTGCTCGCCCAGTCCGAGGCCGCGTGGCGCGAGGGAGGCCGTACAGGCCCGATGATCGGAGTCTCGTCCCTGCGCGGGCAGGAGGCGGGCTTCCCGAACACCACGGACGTGGACGAGCTGGTCGCCTGGGTGCGTCCCTTCGACAAGGTGACCGTGTTCGCCACCTACGCCTCCCTCGGGCTGGGCACGCTGGAGCGCGCGCACGCCGCCGGCCTTCCCGGGTGGTCGCTGATCGTCGTGGACGAAGCCCACAGGGTTTCGGGCCGGATCGGCAAGCCCTGGGCCGTCGTCCACGACAACACCCGCATCCCCGCCCTGCGCCGCCTGTACATGACCGCCACACCACGGCTGTGGCAACTCGACGAGGACTCCGAGCAGGGCGCACCGGGCGAGCTGGTGGCGAGCATGGAGGACGACCCAAACGGCCCGTTCGGCGCCCGCTGCTACACCCTCACGCTGTCCGAGGCGATCGACCGGGGGATCTGCGCGCCGTACCAGGTGGTGTGCGTGGACATCACCGACATCCAGCTCCAGGCCGCCCAACTTCTCGGTATTGAGGGCCGCTCGGAGAAGGTGCGCGGGGCGCGGCTCGCCGCGCTGCAGACCGCTTTGGTGAAGGCGTCTGCGGAGGACGACTTCCGGCGCACGCTCGTCTTCCACCACATGGTGAAGGAGGCCGAAGCCTTCGCGGCCGGCCTTCCCGATGTCGCCAAGCGGCTGCACGCCACCGATCCGGAGCTGTACCCGCGCACGATCTGGGCCAACTGGCTGTGCGGCGAGCACAAACCGAATCACCGGCAGCGGGTACTCGGGGAGTTCGCCGACGGGATGGCCACCGACGGCACCGTGGTGGAGAAAAGCTTCCTGGGCTCGGTGAGGGTGCTGGGCGAGGGCGTCGACACCAAGAACTGCGACAGCGTCTACTTCGCCGACGTACGCGGCTCCATGCCCGACCTCGTCCAAGCCGTCGGCCGCGCCCTGCGCATCCACCCCGGCGAAGGCAAAACCGCCTCCCTCGTCGTCCCCGTCCTGCTCGGGCCTGGGGAGACGGCAGACAACATGCTCACCAGCCGCGCCTACGGCGGCCTCGCCAAGCTGCTGGAAGCGCTCAGGGCACACGATGCCCGCGTCGTAGAAGCACTGGCCCAACCTCAGGCACCAAGCCGTGTCAGAGGCGTACAGAGCCGCAGCGGGCCCGAAGACGAGGAAGCCGACAGCGACCGAAGCGACCGACTGTCCCTGCCGGCCCGCGCACTTCTGAAATTCAGCACCCCCCGCGACCCCGCGCAGCTGGCCGCGTTCATCAACCTGCGCGTCCTCAACCCCGAACACGCCCACTGGCGACGCGGCATCGAAGCCGCCGCCATCTACAACCGGCTCCACGGCGACCTCAAGGTCCCCTTCACGTACCGCGTCCCCGAGCGCGGCAACCAGGAGGCGCAGACCCAGGGGTGGCCAGCCTCGCTCGCCTCCTTCCCACTGGGGCAATGGATCGCCGACGCCAGGCGCGTCTACGCCCGCAGGGACATGGACGAAGACCGCATCCAGCAGCTGGAGAAGCTGGGCATGGTCTGGTCGCACTACGACGTCGCATGGGAAGAGGGCCTGGCGGCCGCACGCGGGTGGGCCGCCGAAAACGGGCACCTGTTGGCGCCGACGGACGCCACCCACCAGGGATACCGGGTGGGCATCTGGCTGAAGAACGCACGCGCCGCCGCCCGCAAGGCCGCCGAGATCGAGCAGCGTCGTGCCGAGGGACTGCCCATTCAGTCAGCCGCCGGAGCACTCTCGGAGGAACGGCGCGAACAACTCGCGGGCATCGACCCCGCATGGTGCCCCGCATGGCCCGTGGCATGGCAACGCTGCTTCCACCTCACCCGGCAGCACCTGGAAGCCAGCGGCACGCTGCCCATGGAACCGGGCGCGGTCGTGCACCAGGGCGAAGACCTCGGCCGGTGGGTACGCTCGGCCCGGCTCGACTGGGACAAGCTGACGACCGTGCAGCAGTGGATGTGCGAGCACATCCTCGGAATCGAACCCGCCGCCGAGGACGAGAAACCGAAGCCGCGCCGTAGCCAGGCCGACAAATGGGCAATGAACTACGCCGCCGCCAAACAGTTCTACCAGCGGGAAGGGCACCTTTGCGTGCCCAGGAAGCACATCGAACGGATCGCCGTCGCCAGCGGGGGCGACAGCCGCGACGGCGAGAGCGGCGGGGACCAGGAGGAACGAGAGATCAAGCTCGGGGCATGGGTCGGGAATCAGAGATCCAGGGCCGCGACCCTGGCCCCGGAACGGATCGAACAGCTCTCCGCCATCGGCATGCGCTGGACGTAGGCCGCGTACGGACGAGCCGCGGAGACGGGCTGGCCATGGAAGCGCCCGTATGGAAGCACCTCCTCGCACCACAAGGGCTGTGCCCATTACCCGATGAGCCGACAAGCCGTTGAGTTTGGTGTGCACAGTGCGGGGCGGGACACGGAGAGGGCCGGGCGGATCGATGTTGAGTCTGTGGACGCGCTTTTCCTGGCTGCCGACAGAACGAAGGAGTGTTCTAGGGCGTGTATCGGAAGTGGATCAAGTCGTGGTGGCGAGTTCGACGAGGTGCTGGGCGGTGCCAGCAGGATCGATGATCTGATGGAGGTGTGCGCCGGGCAGGTGTGCCACGGCCCAGCCGCGTTCGCGCGCCTCGGCGGCAAGGTCGTCATACGGAAGACCGAACAGCAAGTAGGAGCAGGGATGGTCGTCCCAGCCGTCGGGGACTGGGATGTGCTGCTCGTAGTAGGACAGTGGCAGGGTGGGTTGCTCCTCAACGACTGTCTGCCGCACCAGCGGATCGGAGAACATGGGTGCGACGTCTGCTTCGTCCCACCAGTCGGTCCAGCGCGGGAGCCTGCCGTTCACAGCCATCGGGCGTAGGAAATCGAGCAGTTTGGGTGTGGCGACGGGGGTCGGTCCGGGCCGGCAGCGCGGCATCGACGAAGATCGAGCTGGTCACCGGATGGTCGATGCCCGAGCGGATGGTCGGGAGGAACAAGCCTGCGTTGCTGTGTGCCACCAATGTGACGGGATTGCCGGCCGGAACCTGCCGCAGATCGTCGCGGACGGCGTCGACGATGCGGGGCCAGAAGGGCGGAGCAACGGCGCCTACGTGCAGCAGGGACGGCACCCGCACCTGGTATCCCGCCGCCGTCAAGTGTTCGGCCACAGGGTGCCAGGTCGCGGGACCTACGGACGGACTGTGCACGAGAACGAAGATCGGCTGCATGTGACGATCCTGTCGCCCATGCCTTCGGAGGCGCGACAGTCTTGGCTGACAGCAGAACGCTTCGCGTCGACGTAGCCGATGCGTCTTCACAACAGGGCGTTCACAACCATTCGTTGATTGCGGCGATGAGGACAGTGGCCTCGTAGCGGACCGCGAGCTTGTCGTACCTCGTGGCCACGGCCCGGTGCCTCTTGAGGCGATTGATGCCGCACTCGACCGCGTGCCGAGCCTTGTAGTCCTGCGGGTCGAACTTCGGCGGCCTGCCGCCGCGCGAGCCGCGTTTCTTGCGCGTTCTGCGCCCTCCTCACCTTGGCGGCTCTGGCGTTCCCCGCCGCATCCCGCAGCGGTCGTCAGCGGGCGACCGCGTCGTAGCAGTGGGCGAAGGTGTCGGTGACCACGGGCCAGGTGCAGGGTGTCGGCGGGGTCTCGCGGTTGTGGTCCGCCATGCGGCGCCGGGCTCCAGGAGTTCGGGCCAGCCAGACAAGCTCGTCGCAGAGCGCGAATGTCGACGGGCGGCACAGCGCCCCTTCGCGGTTGTGCCGGACGAAGTCAGCGACGCCCGTATGGGCGCGCGCCAGGACCGGCACCCCGCTGGTACGAGCCTCCAGGGCGGCGATGCCGAACGCCTCGTGGTTCGAGGCATTGACGAACAGGTCTGCCTCGGACAGCAGCCGCCGCACCTCGCTCGCGTCGATCCGGCCCGCGAGACGGACCCAACCGGCCATGTCGTGCCGGTGCACGTAGCGGCGCATGGCTGCCATGCACTGCCCGTCCCCGGCGACCGTGGCGCGCAACGCCACGTTGCGGGTCGCCAGCCGCGACTGCGCCGACCGCAGAGCCGCCAGCAGCTCCATCGGCTGCTTGCGAGGGACGAGGCGGCCGACGGAGACGACGTGGACGCGGCGGTCGTCGCGGCCGTTTCGTGCCGGGCCGCGCCACAGGACGGGATCGATGCCGTTGGGAACCACCAGCGGCGTCAGGTGCGGCAGGGCCTTGCCGATCAGCCCTGCGGCCGACCGGCTGACGGCCGTCACGGCGACCGGGGCGGACAGCCCGTAGGCCGGCCGCCCCAGGCAGCGGTAGAGAGTGCGCACCACGGAGCCCCAGGTGCTGTGCACCGTCACCACTGCCGGGATCTGCAGGCGTCGGACGCACGCCAGCGCCGACCAGGCGAACAGCGACACCGCACCCACGTGCACGTGGACAACGCGCGGCGCGAGGCCGGTGAGCAGCCGGTCCAGCTCCCGCCCCGCCCTCGGATGGACGGGCAGCTGATAGGGGATGCGTGCGGTGATCCTGTGCACGGGGTACGGCCACGAACCCTGGCTGTGGCCGACGGCTGGAGTGGCGGTCGTCACCGCAACGTCCTGCCCGGACCGGTACTGCGCTTCCGCCAAGGCGATGACCTGGCTCTCGATCCCACCAGTGCGCGGCGCAAAGCAGTCCGAAATGTGGAGAATCATGCCTGGGATATTCCGATGTGCCGAAATCTTTCGGTGGGAGAGCGCCTGGTGATGACTCATACGTGTGTGTTCTTTCACGCCCATCCGGACGACGAGGCGCTGCTGACCGCCGGAACGATGGCGAGGCTGGCCTCCGAGGGCCACCGGGTGGTGCTCGTGCTGGCGACCTCAGGGGAGGGGGGCCTCGCGGCACCGGAGTACCTGGCCCGGGGACTGGGCGGCCTGCGCCGCGCGGAGGCCCGTGCCTCGGCACGTCTCCTGGGCTGTGCCCGGGTCGCCTTCCTCGGCTACCGCGACTCCGGGCACACGTCCCCGCCCCCCGAGGGGTCGTTCGCCGCGGCGGACGCCGACGAAGCGGCAGGGTGCCTCGCGGACCTGCTGGCCTCCGAGCGCGCCGCCGTCCTGACGGTCTACGACCCGGCCGGCGGATACGGACACCCGGACCATGTGCAGGTCCATCGGGTCGGTTACCGGGCGGCCCGCCTCGCCGGGACCCCCGTGGTGCTGGAGGCGACCGTCGACCGCGACCTGCTGCTGCGCGGACTCCGCTGGGCCTCCTGGGCCCGCCGCCTCCCACCCGGCTTCGATCGCGACTCCTTCCACCGCGCCTACGCACCTCGTGCGCAGATCACGCACCGGGTGCGGGTCGCGCACCACTGGGTCGCCAAACGCGCCAGCATGGCCGCGCACGTGAGCCAGGCGGGCGGCGGCGACTCCGTGCGGACCCTGGCAGCGCTGCACCGTCTGCCCGCTCCGGTGTTCCGCCAGGTACTGGGCACGGAGTGGTACATCCAGCGGGGTCTCCCACCAGGCACCCGCCTGAGCCATCCCCTGGCGGCCTTCAACGGCTATGAGTGCCGGGCATGGTGAGGCCCCGTCGGCTCTTCGTGCCGCGGCTGCTGGGCCTCGCCTCGGCGGCTGCGGGGATCGCGCTGCTGGTGCTCGCGGTGCCGCGGGCCGCGGGCACACAGTGGTCGGCGGTCAGGGCCGGCCTCGGGCAGGTCGACGGCTTTCACCTCGCGATCCTAGCCACCCTGGCGGGCATGGGCTTGTGGGCCTACACGTACGTCCTCAGCGCCTCGCTGCCCGGCCTGACCCGCTCCCGGGCGCTGGTGCTGAACTGCACAGGGAGCGCCGTCAGCAACGTCCTGCCCGCTGGGGGCGCGGCCGGAGTGGCCGTCACTTACTCCATGACGCGTCGATGGGGGCACCCGCCGCGGGCAGTGGCCGCGTCCATCGTCGTGACCGGGGTCTGCAACGTCCTGACCCGGCTGGTGCTCTCCATCACCGGGATGGTGGTGCTGGCCGGGCTTTCCTCACCGGGCACCGGCTGGGCCGTCGGCACCGGCGCCGCGCTGCTGGTCGCGTGCCTGGCCTGCGGCGGCCTCTGGCTGCTCCGAGGGCCGCTCCGACGGGCCGTCAGGCGCCACGCCGGGACACGGCTGTTCCGGGGACCCGCGCCCGGAGTCGTAGTGCGGATGCGCAGGCTCGCAGGGAGATGCCGCCATGACTGCCATTCCGTGTGGCTGCGGTCGTGGCCGCGCCTGGTGGGCGGGATGGCAGGCACGGTGGCCGCGCAAGGTCTGCTCTTCCTCACTTGCCTGAGGGTGACCGGTGCCGGTACAGGACTCGGGCCGGCAGTGGCGGTCTTCGCGGCCAGCAGGCTGCTCACCCAGATCGGCATCACGCCCGGCGGCATCGGGGTCACCGAGAGCGCCGCCGCGTTCGCCCTCGTCGCCCTCGGCGGGGCGCCCGCCGCCGTGGCCTCGAGCATGCTGTTGTACACCGCCTTCACCTATCTGCTGGAGATCCTTCTGGGCTGTCTCGCCGGGGCATTCTTCCTGCTCTGCGAAGGGCGGCGCGCCCGCCGCCCCGCAGCAGCCACCACCACGCGAGACCCGTCAGAGCCGCCAGCCCGCCTGTGACGGCGGCGAGCGCGGACGGCCACGTGGGGCCCACTCCGATCGGCATCACGACCAGGAACGTCGCCGTGGTTGCGGCCTTGGCGACGGGGTGCCCCAGCATTCGCCATGCCACCGCAGCCAGCGGCACGAGACCCCACAGCAGGTACCACACCTGTACCACCGGCGCGCACACCACGACCGTCAGCAGTGCCATGCCCGCGGCATACTCGGCTCCCCTGCGAGGGGCTCGCAGCGCCCAGTAGACGACGGCAGCCGCACCGGCCAGCAGAGCCGCCGCCCGAGCGGCAACCATCAGAGTCCCCGTCCAGGCCCGCCAGCCAGCCGCCGAAGCCAGCCACTCCAGAAGCGTGCCCACGTCCGTACTCGGCGAGAGCAACGTCCGCACGGAGGCAGGGGTGCCGAGTGTACGCACCCATCCGAAGCCCTGTCCGCACAGGAGCCCTTCCAGCAGACCTGCACCAGCGGCCACCACGAGGATCCCGGCCGCCAGCCGAGCCCGGCGCACCCAGCCGGTCCGGCCCGCCACCGCCGCCACTGCGGCACACAGCAGTGCCGCCCCGGCCGGCGCCTTGATCAGCGCCGCCGTGGTCAGCAGGACGGCGCCCGCGACCCACCGGTCCCGGCGGAACGCCACGAGCCCCGTCATCATCGCGCCCAGTATCAGCGCGTCGTTGTGCGCACCCCCCACCATGTGCAACAGCACCAGCGGGCTGAGGGCAGTGGCCCATAGCGCCCCCGCCGCTTCGCGTGCCCCCGTCCCGCCGATGTCGGCCGCCAGCCGCAGCACCGCCACGACCGCCGCTGCCAGTCCGACCATCGCCAGCAGCCGCATCCCCAACGTCGCCGCCACCACGTGGCCCTCGCCCGTCACGGTCACCACGGCGCGTGCGGCGGCAAGGAAAACCGGCCCGTACGGAGCTGGGGTGTCATGCCACATCCCGGGCACATTGGCCGACAGCGCCCCGCCCAGCGCACCCGGGCCCAGCCGGTACGCGTCCCACCCGCGCGCCGCCAGCGCCCCCTCGGCGACATAGCTGTAGGCGTCACTGCTGAAGAGCAGCGGGCACGGAAGCAGCGGCAGTGACCAGCACAGGAGGGCGGTCCACTGTTGCCTGCGGGTCACCACGGCCCCGTCGAGCAGGAGGCGGCCCAGCCACCACCACCCGGTCACCAGCAGCACCAGGCCGGCGTACGAGAGGACGAAGCCCACCAGCATCTCCACCTGGCCGGGCTGTCCCCACACGCCGTCAGGAACCCCCAGTGGCAGCGCACCGGCTCCCCAGCTGCCGGCCGCGACCAGCGCAGAGCCCGCGGTGCCGAGCAGCAGCCAGCCCGGAGCCTTCATCGTCACGGAATGAGGGTACGGAAGACCGGCCGGGGATTTCACAGCCTTTCCTCCATGTTTGTCACTAATCTCTCTGGCATCGGCTCCTATGCATGCCGCGTGCTGTCCGTGCACCCGCATCCTCACCGACGTCCGCCGGGCCTTCGCCGCTGTCGGCGATCCGGCAACGCTGCGGACGAGCGGCCCGCTGGAGCCTCAACGGGGACACGAAGCCGCCGTGGGCGGAGTACGACGCCAACGGCCTGACCTCGCGCGGCCCGCGGCTGCCGCTGACGGACTACGGCATCGCTTGGCCAACCGCCGCTTCCTCGACGGTGTTCGGGCCAAGGGCTTCACCCGCAACCAGTTGTTCGACGCCTGGGCCCGCTACTGCCCCGGGCCAAAGCCTCCCGCCGAGCCCGCCCCGCCGGTGGCCCAGCCCCTCCCCCGGACCGCAACATGCTGGCACGGGGTCTGCGACAACGACGCCGAATTGCTGGCCGGCTTCCCGCCGGACCGGGCGATGCGCCTGTGGACGGACCGGTTCATCGACTACCTGGCCGCCAAGCAGGGAGGCACGCACGGCGGACGCCCTACGTGCCGCGTTCGCTTCCGGTGTGGACGTCTTCGCCGAAACCCTCGACAAGCTCAGCACCGCGATCGGCACCCTGCTGCATGTGTACTCATCATGGATTACCGACTCACTGAGAAACCGATCGGTTTCTACAACTGTAAAACGATCGGTTTCCGGCTGCAAGTCCAGGGAGCACCCCCGACCGGCGCGAGACAGGAATGGCGGCATGGGCAGGATCAGCGCGCAGGAGAGACGTCAGAGTGTCATCCGCGCAGCCGTCGCCGAGTTCGCCCTCAGGGGCTACTACGGCACCTCCACCGAGTCGATCGCCAAGCGCGCCGGTGTCGCGCAGCCGTACCTCTTCCGGCTCTTTCCGGGCAAGCGGGCGATCTTCGCCGCCGCCTTGACGCGGAGTATGGAAGGCACCCGGCTGGCTTTCGAGCGCGCCGCCGAAGGGGTGGAGGGCAGCGAGCAGGCCCTCCAGGCCATGGCGAACGCCTACGCGCGACTGATCTCCGAGCACCCGGAAACGCTGCTGATGCAGATGCAGGGATACGCCCTCGTGGCAGCCGCCGAGGCACGGGGTGATGACCAGATCGGTGAACTCGTCCGGGCCGGCTGGATCAGGCTGGGAAACCGTGCGCCTGCCGCTGGGCGCAGATGCCGAGGACGCCACGGCCTTCCTCGCGCACGGCATGCTGATCAATACCCTCACGGTCATCCGGCTTCCCCTCGACCGCCGGGAAGCAAAGCCGTAATCCGTCACAGTTGCTCGGATTGCCGGAGACCGGCGTCAGCCCTGCGCATCGGCCGCCGGGCCTGCTCGAAAAGGTGGTGCGTCAGCGCACGCCTGCCGCATCGAGCAGGGTGGCCACCGTGGGGGCGATGAGTCCGGTGAGGTTGTCGGCTCCGATCCCCGCGCGGGCGCTGGCGCCGTCGAAGACCAGGCTGAGCTGCCGGGCCAGCAGGTCCGGATCGCTCGCACCGCCCTGGTCGGCCTCGGCCCGGAAAAAGGCCCTCAGGTTTCCCTTGACCCGGTGGGCCACCCGGCTCGCAGGGTGACTCCGGTCCTTGAGCTCGATCTGCACCGCCAGATACCGGCAGCCCCGGAACTCGGGCGCACCCGCCTGCAGTTCCACCTGCTCGAAGACGTGCAGGATCCGCTCGCGGGGTGAACGGCCATCGTCCGCCGCGGGCAGGAGTGTCGCCACGAAGGCGGAAGCCCGTTCCTCCAGGCTCGCTGCCAGCAGCTCGTCCTTGCTCTCGAACAGCTGGTACATGGAGCGTTTCGACACCCCCGCTGCCTTGCACAGCGCCTCGATGCCGACGCTGACGCCGTCTCGGTAGGTGAGTGTGGCCGCCGCTTCCAGGAGTCGCTCTCGGGGACTTGCCTTTACTTCTGTGCTCATAGTGTGAGGTTAACTCGAGTCGGGTGAAATATAAACCGATCGGTTTCCGGGTTGGGCGGGGACGGCTGGCGCTGCCTACGCGACGTAGTGGACACCCGAAGGCCGTACAGAGGCTCGGCGACGGCACCCGGGGGAAAGGTACCGTCGCCGAGCCCTGATGGTGTGCGCGCCTGCCGTCCCGCAGGGTGACGCACACCGGGGCCACTCCGCACCGTGGCCCAGTCCGGGGGTGGGTTGGAGTTCCGCTACGCCAGGGTGGCGGTCTTCTCGGGCTTCGTTGCCGCGGGGATGCGGTGCAGCCCCCTGCGGTCGTACCAGCCCGTCACGCTGAAGCCGAACAGCGCGGCTGCCATGAGGCCGGCGGCCATCATCACCCAGCCCCGGGTCAGACCGGCGTCGGCCTGGGCGTCGTAGTAGAGGATCGAGCGGACGCCGCCGGTGATCTGCCGCAGCGGTTCGAACTCTGCCAGGAAGCGGTAGAAGCCGGGCAGCGCCTCGATGGGGGTGGTGGCGCCGGCCGTTGGCACCGCCATCCCGATGAAGACCAGCGTCACCACCAGCATGCCGGGCGTGCCGAAGACGGCGAGGAGGGTGAGCGCGCCGATCCCGGAGACCGCGATGGCACACACGGAGTACAGCCACAGCAGCGGCAGGTGGGAGGCGGCCATCCCCATGATGCCGACCGCGCCCACGGTGACCAGGGTGCCCATCAGCAGGGAGAGGCCGACCATGAGGGTGCTGCTGATGGCGAGGGTCTGCACCCGGGTCGCCCGGATCAGCGGGCGGTGCCGGCGCAGCGGGCCCATGTCGTTGTGGGTGTAACCGAGGGCGTGGTCCACCTGCCCGCTGATGACGTTGGCGGAGAGAATGCCGACGACCACCAGGGTGAGCGCGTAGTAGAACGCCGTCATGCCCAGTCCGCTGTGCGAGTCGAGCGGATGGCCGTCCTCGACCGTGACGGCGGCCGGGTCGGCAAGCAGGATGCGTGCCGCAGCGGGCAGCTTCGCATGCTGGGCGCCGGTCTGCGCGATCAGCTCCTTGCCCACCTGGTGCGAGGCGTTCTCGGCCGCCTGGGTCGTCGCCGTCCGGGCCAGGCCGGAGCCCAGGCTACCGGCGGACTGGTTGGTGAGCACCATCAGTATCGGGCGGGCCGGGGTTCCGGTGGGCGCGGTGCGGGTCAGTGCGGTGGTGGAGGAGGTGAAGTCGGCGGGCACGACGAGCGCGCCGTAAAGCTTGCCTTTGCCGAGTTCCTCCTTCATTTCCTTCTCGTCCATCGACTTCCAGTCGATCTTGTCCCCGCCCGCGGTCGACTTCTTGATGGAGTTGGTGATCTGCGCCCCGAGGTTGACCTGCTTGCCGCCGACCGCGGCTCCCTTGTCGGCGTTGACCAGGCCGGCAGGCAGCTTGGTCAGGTGATCGACCGGATCGATGTTCGCGCCGACGTAGAACACGGTGAACAGCAGCGCGAGTGCACCTGTGACGACGCCGTTGGCGACCCACAGAGGTTTGGCCCGCAGCACGCGGAAGGGATGAATGCCACTCATGACTTACTCCGGTCTCGACAGCACAGCCATATCGAGAGGAGACCGGACAGTGCCATCGCAGGCCGGCGCCCCTCGGAAACCTCGGCGCGCAGGGCCGACTCAGGCGGTGTGCGCCTGACCGTCTGCCGTGGGCGATGGCTCCTAGATCACGTTCAGGGCATCATCGACACGGGAAACCGGTCGGTTTCACTTTCATCGTAAACCGATCGGTTTCCTTATTCAAACTCGATGTCCCGGAGCGGTCGCAGCACGGTGTCCATGAAGGTCTTGCGGTCGTCCAGGTACGGGCCCAGGACGTCCTCGCCGGCAGGGCAGACGGCCACGCAGTAGCCGGACTTGTAGTCGGGAGGAGAGGCCAGGCTCTGCCACATGGAGGCGCTCTCTGAATCGGTGACCCGGGAGCGGTAGTCGGCGGCGTCCCGGCCGTCGGCCACGGTCTGTGCCCAGTCGGTGCGCCCGCTCATGAACTCACGGTGGCTGTGCGCGACGCAGGCCAGCGCAAACGTCAAGGCGGACAAGTTCCACGATGTGTTCGCCGCCGATCAGGATCAAGGCTGCCGCGTACCGCGCCCGCAAGAAGACCTCGCCCGCGACGGTGTGACCGCTGCGGTCATACCGATGGGAGCCAGTCGATCATTCCGTTCCCCGCCACGACCGCACAGGCTTGATACATCGACGTCCGACCCGGACGGGACATCGGCACAGCCCCCAGGAGCGCACATTCCCGCCCTCGACCGCCACGGCAACGTCTTCGTGCTCGATCTCGGAGACGGTGAGAACCGCTTCCATCCCGACTGGCTCGCGTCTGTCAACGCCGCGCTGGAAGAGGTGGAGAAGGCGGAGGGGCCGCGGGCGCTGGTGACCGCCGCGACGGGCAAGTTCTTCTCCAACGGCCTGGACCTGGAGTGGCTGTCCGCCCACGCCGACCAGCAGCAGAGCTACCGCGGCTCCGTCCACGAGCTCTTCGCCCGCGTGCTGTCCCAGCCGGTGATCACTGTGGCCGCCCTGCAGGGGCACACCTTCGCCGCCGGCGCGATGCTCTCCCTCGCATACGACTTCCGTGTCATGCGCGCCGACCGCGGCTTCTGGTGTCTGCCCGAGGCCGACATCAACATCCCCTTCACGCCCGGCATGGCCGCCCTGATCCGGTCCCGGCTGGCGCCGGGGACCGCGCACGAGGCCATGGTCACCGGCCGCCGCTACGGCGGGTCGGCTGCCACGGCCGCCGGCATCGTCGACCGGGCGGTGGACGAGGACGCCGTACGTTCCACCGCCGTGGAGATCGCCGAGTCCCAGCTGAGCAAGGCCGGCGAGACCCTCGGCACCATCAAGCACGCATGTACGCCTCGGTCCTCGACACACTGCGCAGCACGGCCGACCCGCTCGGCTGACACCGCGCGACCGGACACCGCTCGACTCGACCGGACACCGCTCGACCCTCTGTCCAACGCCGGCAGGCCCGGCAGTGTGGCCCGTAGTACCGTGAACGAAGGTGTTGCGAAGCACTGGGGCGAGTGACATGCGGTCTCCGGCATCCCCTTCTCAGCCGTCGTCCGGCGCCGGCACCACAACCGACGCGGCGGGCCGCGACGACCTGTTCGTGTCGGTGGCTCGCCGTTGCATGCGCGACCTGCACGCGTCGGCCGCCTCCGTCTATCTCGCGGCGCCCGGGGATCAGGTGTTGGCGGCCGCGGTGGTCGTCGCCTCGCCCTTGGGCCTGATCGCACCCGAGCGTCTGCCCCTCGACGACCTGACCCTCCCCTCCGTCCGGGCCCATCGAACGGGGCGGATCTGCACGGACCGCGCCTACGACATAGCGGCACAGCATCTCGATTTCGGGGTCTACGCGGCTGCTCCGCACCTCGTGGCCGCCGCACCGCTGGCGGCAGGAGCGCGGCGGTTCGGTGTGCTGGTGGTGTTCTTGCCGCGCGACGTTCAGGAGCCGTCGACGGAGGAGACGGACTACCTGCGCCGAGCAGCCCGACATCTTTCGTTCGAGTTGGACCGCCTTGCCCACCGCGGTGTCTCTCTGTCTCCTCCGAAGCTTCCGCTGGTCGTCTCTCCTGAGAGCGGTGCCGCTGCGGAGACCGGCCAGGCCGCCCCGATGGAAGGAGAGTGGAGCGCACCCTTCATCTTTCACCTGCACAAGCTGGCCGTTTCCCTGATGTCGGTCGTGCATACGAGGGACGCGGTGGCGCGGACGATCGAGCGCCTGATGTCCGGATTCGGCGCCCGAGCGGTGGCCATCAGCCTGATCGAGGGCGATCGGCTCCATGTGGTGGGCGCGTCGGGCTGCTCGAAGGAGTACCTGAAAGCCGTCAACGGAATCTCTGTCAGCACGAAGTCCCCGGAAACCGAGGCCATCGCGCACAAGCAGCAGATCATCCAAGAGGCCGGAGAGCGGGGCCGGCCGTCCGGGCAGGGCCGCCTGACAGGGGACGGCCGTGACGAATACGTGTGGGTCGTGCTCCCGCTGCTGGCGGGCGACCACGCACTGGGCACGTGCTCGATCGGGCTCGCACCGGAGCAGCGCCCGGTGGCCACGCACCTGTCGCCCCTGCCCACTCTGTCAACGCTGCTCGGCCAGACACTCGAACGCACCCAGCTGTACGACGCCGGCCACGCGTTGGCGCAGAAGTTGCAGCAGGCCCTGCTGCCTCGGATGCTTCCCCAGCTCGCGGGTGTGGTGACCACGAGCCGGTACGAGCCGCCCAGTGGCGCGATCGAGCTGGGCGGCGACTGGTACGACCTGATCACGCTCCCCTCCGGCGGTGTGGCCGCGGTGGTCGGCGACGTCGAGGGCCACAACACCGCGGCAGCCGTGGTGATGGGGCAGCTCAGCAGTGCGGTACGCAGCTATGCGCTGGAGGGCCACGAACCGAGCACGGTGCTGTATCGCGCGAATCGCCTGATGGTCGACTTGGAGACGGATCACTTCGCGACCTGCTGCTGCGTCTGGCTCGACCCCGACACCGGCACGGCCCAGATCGTCAGCGCCGGTCATCCGCGCCCGGTCATCCGAACCGCTGACGGCGCGTATCCGGCGGCCGTCGCCGACATCGGCGTCCCGCTAGGAGTCGAGGCGAGTCCGTCGTATCAGGCCGGCATCCTCACTCTGGAACCGGGGACGCTGCTGGTTCTGTACACGGACGGGCTGTCGGGCAGGGGTGGCGAGCTGACCCGGGAGACGCTGGAAGCGGCTGTCGCGGCCTCCGGGGACGAGCTGGAACTGCTCGGTGACCGGCTGATGGGCTCCGGTGTCGGGGGGACCCCGCGGGCGGACGACGCCGCGCTTCTGCTGCTGCGGTACGAAGGCCCCTCGGTGGAGGTGAAGGAGTACATCAGACGGCTGCACCTGCACCGCCACGACTACCAGGGCGTCCGGCGCGCCCGGCATTTCCTCACCGCGTCCCTGGACAACTGGCATCTGGCCGAACTGTCCGATTCCGCCGAGGTGCTGGCGTCGGAGGTCGTCACCAACGCGCTCGTCCACGGGGACAGCGACGTCGACCTGTGTCTGCGCAGGTACCCGGACCATCTCCGGGTGGAGGTACGGGACAGTGACTCCCACCCCGCCATGCTTGTGGATCTCGGTCCCGACGAGGACAAGGCGGAGGGAGGACGGGGGCTGGTGATCGTATCCGCCCTGGCTTCCTCCTGGGGGAACTCGCCGAGCGGCCGGGGGAAGACGGTGTGGTTCGAGATGGACACCGTGGAGGCGGCGTAGCCCCCGCTGCCTCATGGCCGCCGGCGCGGGCCCGCCGGGGCGGGGCGGCGCGCCGTCGCGGCATGTCCCGTCCGGGCCAGTCGCATCGACGGCCCCTTGTGCCACACCTCCCATGTAGTCCGGCATTCAACAGTTGAAGCCCAGGAACCGGGAGGCGTCGGTGGTGCTGGAGGTCGCCGGTGTCTCGCACGAGGAGGAGTCCGTCTACCGGCTGCTCGTCACGTCCGGCCGGGCCACCACGGAGGACCTGGCCCGGTGCGCGGGTCTGACCGACGCGGACGCGGCGCGCATTCTCGACTCACTGGCCCTCAAAGGCCTCGCAAGTCATACGGACGGCACGCCCCGGTTGTTCCGGGCCGCTCCCCCGGACGTGGCGCTGCTTCCCCGGCTCAAGCGCAGCGCCGACACGCTGGAGCTGGCCAGGCTCGAGGCCACTCGTCTGATCCAGGCCTACCAGGACACGATGCGCAGGCACGACGCCGGCCAGTTGCTCGAGGTCATCACCGGGGCGGAGGCCCTGCGCCAGCACCTGAGGCAGATCCAGACCTGCGCGCAGGACGAGATGCTCTGGTTCTGCAAGGCCCAGTACGTGGCCATGCCGTCGGGCAGCAACGCCGAGGAGTTCGAGGCACTGGCCCGGGGCGTGCGCTACCGGGTGCTGTACGAGAAGGCGTTCTTCGACGACGAAGGGGCCGTGGACAACGTGGTGGCGGGCGTGCGCGCCGGGGAGGTCGCCCGGGCCGTGCCGCACCTGCCGCTGCGCCTCGCGACCGCCGATCGGTCCGTCGCCGTCTTCCCCCTCGTGGCGGGCGGGCCGCACCGCAGCCCGGAGGAGCCCACCACCGCACTGGTCAGGGACAGCAATCTGCTCGCGGCCCTTACTCCACGGTCGTGGAGCGGGTCGGCCATGCGGCCACTGCCCTGGTCGAGCGTGCGATAGGAGACCGCGGCGTCCCCGGGACGGAGCGTGGCGCGACCCCGATGAGTTAGGGCGCTGCTCACCCTGTGGGATGCGGGGTTCATGCCAGATTCTCTCCATCGTGCCCGGGCAGATCTTGCTCGGCCCAGACGACCTTGCCGCCCGTTGTCCAGCGACAGCCCCACCTGCGCGACAGCTGGGAGACGAGGAGGATGCCGCGGCCGTACTCGTCGGTGCTGCGGGTGTGACAGAGGCGTGGGAAGGACCTGCTGGCGTCTGACACTTCGCAGGTCAGCTGACGGTGCTTGATCAGACGTAGGGAAACGGGCCCGGCGCCGTGCCGGATCGCGTTGGTGACCAGCTCGCTGGTGATCACCTCCGTGTCCGAGATCAGCCTGTGCAACTCCCACCGGGCCAGTTGCTGGGCTACTAGGTTGCGGGCACCGTGTACGACGGCCGGGTCCCGAGGCAGGTCCCAAGACACGGTCTGGCACGGACTGAGAGCGCGGGTCCGGGCCAGGAGGAGGGTGACGTCGTCGGACGGTGACTGGGTCGGCAGTGCCTCGATCACCGAGGAGCAGAGATCGTCCAGGGGCCGTTGGGGGTGGGCGGCCAGGGTGGCGCCCAGTTTCCGCATGCCGACGTCGATGTCGCGGTCGCGAGTCTCGACCAAGCCGTCCGTGTAGAGGGCGAGCAGGCTCCCCTCGGGCACTTCCATCTCCACGGCCTCGAAGGGGACCGAGCCGACGCCGAGTGGGGCTCCGGTGGGGAGGTCGGGGAACGTGACCTTTCCCTGCGGGCCGACGACAGCGGGCGGCGGATGCCCGGCCCGCGCCGTCGTGCACCGCCGGGTGACCGGATCGTAGACGGTGTAGAGACAGGTGGCGCCGATGACCACGGGGCGGCCGTCCCCGTCGTCGTCTTCATCTGTCTGGCGCCGGACCGTGTCATCGAGGTGGGACAGCAGTTCGTCGGGGGGCAAGTCCATGTCCGCCAGCGTGCGTACGGCCGTTCGGAGACTTCCCATGGTCGCTGCGGCGTTGATGCCGTGCCCGACCACATCTCCGACGACAAGCGCCACCCGGGCACCGGACAGTGGGATCACATCGAACCAGTCGCCGCCGACACCGTTGCCTACATCGGCCGGCAGGTAGCGCGAGGCCACCTCGATCGCCGCGCTGTCCCTCAAGCTCTGCGGAAGCAAGTTGCGTTGAAGCGCGAGGGCCGCTGTGCGCTCGCGGGTGTATCGGCGACCGTTGTCCAGGGACAGTGCGGCCCGGGTGACCAGTTCCTCGGCGAGGAGCAGGTCGTCCTCCTGGAACGGCATCGGTTCCTGAGTGCGGACGAACAAGGCCACACCCAGCGTGGTGTGCCTCGCGCGGATGGGGACAAGCATCATGGAGTGCATCCCGTTTTCACGGATGGTCCGCGCCCGCGCGGGGTCGTTGTCGACCCACGTGCCAGGAGAGGTGTCCAGGGTGGGTTCCAGGTGAGAGGCGCCCGAAGCCAGCACACTGATCCAGGGTGAGGTCGGCGGGACGAAAATGGATTCGCCACGCGTCCAGGGCGACTCGGGAGTCCCCGGATGGATCGAGGCCAGGCCGGTTCGGCGCAACGCCTGACCGCGCTGCCCCGTCGGGCCGATGCGGGCGGCAGGTTCTCCGCCGAGCGGGACGAACTCCGCCAGGTCGACGACGGCGTAGTCGGCCAGGAGGGGCACGACGAGGTCGGCCATTTCCTGGCTGGTCTGCATCACGTCCAGGGTGCCGCCTATCCGGGTGCTGGCCTCGCTGAGGATGGCAAGCCGCTCGCGGGTCCGTTGGTTGCCGGTGACATCCACGCTGATGGAGCACACACCCAGTGGTCGGCCGTCGGCGTCGCTCAGTCGGAAATGGTAGGCCGCGAAGGCGTGTTCCCGGCGCCGATCCGTCGGCGGCCGTGCCCGGTATTCATGGACCGCGGTCTTGCCGCTCCTGAGCACCTGGCGCATCACCGCTTCCAGCGCCTCGGATTCGGCGCCGGGCAGCGAGTCCGCGAGGCGCCGTCCGAGCCGCTGGCCACGAGGGATGCTGTCCTGGCGTTCGATGACGTCGTTGACCCAGACGCAGCGCAGTTCCAAGTCACGAACCACGATGCCGATCGGTGTGCGGGTGAGAAGCGACTCCCGCACCGATCCGGAGGTCTCCACCGCGGAGAGCGCGGCGATATCGGTGCCCGAGACGAGCCAGTGGACTGCCCCGTCGAGCCCCCACAACAGCGAGAGACGCAGGCTTACATGGAGTGTGTGGCCGTCGCGGTGATGGGTCGTCACTGTGCCGGACCAGCCGCCGCGGGCATGGTGCTGCTCGCTGGCCGCCCATACGTGCAGTACGTTCTGGAGAAACGGCAGCACGAACCAGGCTGGCCGGCCCACCATCTCTCCGGCTGCGTAACCGAACAGCCTCTGCGCGGTGTTCGTCCAACCGACCACCGTCCCCTCGTCGTCGATCAGCGCAATCGCAGAGTCGGGCACTTCTCTGGGGCCCAGCGCCTCTTTGAGGCCGTATCGCAGAATATCAACCAATGCGCTCACCTCTTTGTGTTCTCGAGGAAAGGGTTGAAGGCGAGACGAGACCCTCAGGTCGCGCGTCCCATCATTGATCTGAGGCTAGGTGTGGACTGCACGACAGCCACTGAGATGTCGCCGGCGAGCACCTCGTACGCTCCGGCCTCGATGCCGTCCAGGGCGAGTGCGGCGACCTTTCGGGGGTCCGCCTTGGGTGCGTCGACGCCGGCCGCGAGGTCCGTGTCCACGTATCCCTCGTGCAGGCCGGTGACAGCGATGCCGCGCGGCTGCAGCTCCAGACGCAGGGAGTTCGTCTGAGACCACAGCGCGGCCTTGGAAGCACTGTAGGAGCCGCCGAGGGCCAGCCAGGAGAGCACGGAGTGCACGTTGAGGATGTGCCCCCCGCCATTGCGCTCGATGACCGGCATGAACGCCCGGGCGAGAAGCAGCGGGCCGTAGAAGTTCGTCTCGAACTCCCGGCGTACGTCGTCGACCGGGGAGTCGAGGAAGGACGCACCGACCGAGGCACCGGCGTTGTTGATCAGCACGGTGACGTCTTCGGCCTGCGTGGCGGCGGCCGCCACGGAGACCGGGTCGGTGACCTCCAGCGCCACTGGAACGGCGTCGGGAAGCGTCACGCTGCGCGGGTCGCGGGCCGTGGCGTAGACCTTTCCGGCCCCGCGCCCGTAGAGCTCCTCGACCAGCATCTTGCCGATGCCCCGGCCGCCCCCGGTGACAAGGACAGTGGCGCCTTCGATTGCTGTCACCACTACCTCCAGGAGTTAGGAAACCGATCGGTTTCATCCACCGTAAACCGATCGGTTTTCCTGCGCAAGTCAGGTCATAGTTGTTTGAAACGCCTCAGCAGTCATGTGGAGGGCTCGGGCGTCGCCGGGATGCCCGACGGCGGCCTTACGGGCCCAGCCGTGATCGGCGTTCAGGGCGGCCCGCCTTCGGGCGGCGCAGGGGAGAAGCCGTGTGTCCCAGGCTGTCGTCCAGTCCGCAGGGGGCCAACGGGCAGGACATGCGCACAGGCCGCACCCTCCGTCCACGAAAGAGGCCGCGGCCTGGGGAAGGCCCGTCTGGGCAAGATGACGTCGACCATGTCGCCCATGGGGCCTTCGGCATTTGTTACCGGACGGGAACCACCGGCAGGACAATGCGGGACGGCCGGTCGGGGTCGCGGAAGATCTGCTGCCGGGCCACTCGGGCCGTGGTCGCACTCTGCTCGGGCTCGCCCGTGTTGAGGTTGCGGTCCCAGCGGGGGAAGTTGCTCGAGGTGACCGCGACCCGGATGCGGTGCCCTGCCCGGAAGACGATGCTGGTCGACCACAGGTCCACGACGCGCTCGGCCGGCTCACCCGGTATCGCCCGCACCCGCACGATGCCGTCGGCCACATTGCGGGAGACGCCGTGCTCGTCCACGTCGCACAGGCGCGCCACCCAGTCGGTCGAGGGCCCGTCCGTGGCGGCGAAGAGAACCGCCCGAATGCGACCGGTCACCTCGACGTCCTCGGCGAGCGGTTCGGTGGTGAAGACCAGGACGTCCTCGCGCGCCTCCACGGCCGCCTGGTCGAGCGGCCCGGGGCGGAACTCGTCGGTCATGAGGAGCCCACCGCCCATGAGGAGCGCGCCGCCGCTGGTGGGTACCGGATCCATGGGGTCGTAGGTGAACTCCTCGGCCTGTTCGGCGGTGGACGGCGGCTCAAGGGTCAGGCGTCCGTCCGCGCGCAGGTGAAAAACCGTGTCCACGGCCCGCGACAGGGGCCATTCCGTCTCCTCGCGCCACTGGTTGATGCCTATGGTGGATGTCGGCGCGGATCTCCCAGCGGATGCATAGGCGGCGGAACCAGTGGAGCAGGGCGAAGGCGGCTTCCACGACCCAGCGGTTCTTGCCCAGTCCGCTGCCGTGCTCGGTGCCGCGTCGGGCGATGAGCGGGCGGATACCCAGGTCGCGGACCTAGCGGCGGTAGATGTCATGGTCGTAGCCGCGGTCGGCCAGAAGCACGTCGGGGCGCCGGCGCGGGCGTCCGCGCTTGCCCTTGATAGGCGGCACAGCCTGGATCAGAGGTAGGAGCTGGGTGACGTCGTTGCGGTTGCCGCCGGTCACGGTGGCGGCCAGCGGGATGCCGTGGGCGTCGACGATGACGTGGTGCTTGCTGCCTGTCTTACCCCAGTCCACCGGAGAGCGCCCGGTGGCATCCCCGCCCCTTCAACGCCCGCAGGTGGGAGCCATCGAGCAAGGCACGGGACAGGTCGAGCACGTCGCCGGCGCGCAGTTCGGCGAGCAGGAGCTCGTGCAGTTGCTGCCACACTCCGGCCTCGTTCCAGTCCCGCAGCCGCCACCAGCAGGTCATCCCGGAACCGAAGCCGAGCTCCTGCGGCAGGAACTCCCACCGGATCCCGGTGTACAGCACGAACAAGATCCCGCACAGCACTTTGCGCTGGTCAAGCCGCCTACGACCGGGATACCGGTAGCGCCGCTCCACAACCGGCAGCAGCGGCTCGATCCGCTCCCACAACGCGTCCTCGATCTCCCACGGCTTGCGCGTACCCGCCCCAGTAGCCGTCGCACACCCCCGCATCAACCAAGTCAACGCAAGAGGAACCCCAGCTGACGCTCAGTCATTCCATAC
This sequence comes from Streptomyces sp. NPDC001153, assembly GCF_053598315.1. Classification (NCBI taxonomy): domain Bacteria; kingdom Bacillati; phylum Actinomycetota; class Actinomycetes; order Kitasatosporales; family Streptomycetaceae; genus Streptomyces; species Streptomyces sp. NPDC001153. The sequence goes on along the minus strand of NZ_JBSFJZ010000065.1, from coordinate 14,426 downwards.
TTTCTTTCTGCTACCAGTCCTTACCGAACTCGACCTCCAGGACGTGACGTTGGTCGGTGAGTCCATGGGGGCGGTGCTCGCCCTGACCACCGCAGCCGATCTGCCGGAGCGGGTACGGCGCGTCGTCGCGGTGAACGCCTACGACTTCCGGGGTGGAATCGCCCGGTCCGGTGATCGCCGGGGTAGAGCCGAAGACCGCCCCCAGCAAGATCCGTCAGGGCGGCCTCGGCGACAAGAGCGCGCTGCGGGCGGACTACGTAGACGAGCTCCTCCAAGTGGGCCGCCGCCCCGGATACCCAGCCGTCGCCCGGCGGTGTACCAGAACCTGCCCAGCCTCATCGCGGCCCGCTCGCGCTATCCCGAGGTCAAGGCCCCCGTCCGCCTCGTCTATGGCGAGAAGGACTGGTCCCGGCCCTCGGACCGGGAAGCCAACAAGGAGCTGCTGTCGGCCGCCGACTTCACGCAGGTGCCGAGGGCCGGCTACTTCATCGCCCTGGAACGGCCCGACGTACTGGCCGACCTGTTGAACGCGGTGGCGTGACTGCCCCGAGACAAGTCTGGCCGACCTAAGGAGAGGTACATGACGATGCCGGTGGTTCCGGCCCGGTAACAAGCGCCGAAGGGCCCATGGGCGACATGGCCGACGTCATCTCACCCAGACGGGCCTGCGCCAGGCCGCGGCCTTTTTCGTGGACGGAGCCGCACGGGGACCTCGACGCGACCGAGTGGCTACCACCGTCGAGCCGCAGCATGTGGGCTGACCGTCTCCCAGCAGCTCCCAGGGTGCGGGATCAGACAGACGGAGGGTGGGGCCTGTCCGTACCTGTCTTGCCGTTGGCCCCCGTACGGACTGGACGACGGCCTGGGACACGCAGCTACTTCACCGATCAGTCACCTGAGGCGGTGGGCCAACCGGTGAACCGATCCCTGCAGTCGTGACCTCGTGCCGTGAGTCCCCGTCGCTGCCGGGGCCGTCACGGCGGCCCGAGTGGCTGCCGCCCCTGATTTCCCTGTGCCGCCGGAAGGTGGTCGCCCCTGATCGCCGACTCGGGTGGGCCCGTAAAGCCGCCGGCGGGGCATCCCGGCGACGCCGAGCCGTACGACAGGGCACCCCTCAGTCTCTCCGCCGGACTCCGGGTGTGGTCATCGCTCCCTCATGGCTGCTGACGCGTTTCATACGACTATGACCTGACTTGCACGAAGAAACCGATCGGTTTACGGTAAGAGAAACCGATCGGTTTCCAGCTTGTGGAGGTAGTCGTGACAGCAATCGAAGGCGCCACTGTCCTTGTCACCGGGGGCGGCCGGGGCATCGGCAAGATGCTGGTCGAGGAGCTCTACGGGCGCGGGGCCGGAAAGGTCTACGCCACGGCCCGTGACCCGCGCACGGTGACGCACCCCGGTGCCGTTCCGCTGGCTCTTGAGGTCACCGACCCCGCATCCGTGACGGCCGCCGCCGAGCAGGCCGAGGACGTCACCATCCTGATCAACAACGCCGGCGCCTCGGTCCGCGCCTCGTACCTCGACTCCCCGATGGAGGAGGTGCGCCGTGACTTGGAGACGAACTTCTACGGGCCGCTGCTGGTCACCCGGGCCTTCGTGCCGATCATCGAGCGCAATGGCGGGGGGCACATCCTCAACGTCCATTCCGCCCTGTCCTGGCTGGCCGACGGCACGCCCTACGGCGCCTCCAAGGCCGCCCTGTGGTCGCAGACGAACTCCCTGCGTCTTAAGTTGCAGCCGCGCGGCATCGCGGTGACCGGACTTCACGTGGCCTACGTGGACACCGACATGACCTCGGGTGTCGACGCTCCCAAGGCCGACCCCCGCGACGTCGCCGTAGCCGCCCTCGACGGCATCGAGGCGGGGGCGCACGAGGTGCTGGCCGACGACACCACCCGCTGGGTCAAGTCGCAGCTGTCCGCCGGTCTGGAGGCCCTCTACCCGCAGTTGAACAAGTAGCACGCCCTCACCGAATCCGAGGAAATTCTCATGGAAAGTTCGCTCACCCACCGCTTCGTCGACGTGAACGGGATCAGGCTGCACATCGCCGAGCAGGGGCAGGGGCCGCTGGTCCTGCTGCTGCACGGCTGGCCGGAGAGCTGGTACTCCTGGCGTCACCAGTTCGGGGCGCTGGCAGCGGCCGGGTACCGGGTCGTCGCCCCGGACCAGCGCGGCTATGCCCGCAGTGAGCAGCCGCCGGACGTCACCTCGTACACCCTGCTTCACCTCGTCGGCGACGTGATCGCCCTGATCGAGGAACTCGGCGAGGAACAGGCGGTCGTCGTGGGACACGACTGGGGCGCACCGGTTGCCTGGACCGCGGCGATGCTGCGCCCCGACAAGGTCCGTGCGGTGGCCGGGCTCAGTGTCCCGCCGATCCTGCCCGGCGGAATGGTCCCGCCCTCCATCACCCGCACCCAGTACGGCGAGGGCTTCTACCAGGTCTACTTCCAGCAGCCGGGAGTCGCCGACGCCGAGTTCGCCAAGGACATCCCGGAATCCTTCCGCCGCCTCCTGGTCGGTGCCTCGGGCGACAACCCGCTCGGCAGGGAGCCCCGCCCGCTGGTCATACCCGACGGTCTGGGCCTGCTGGACACCATGCCGGCTTCACCCGACCTGCCGGCCTGGCTGACCGAGGAGGACATCCAGGCGTACGCCGAGGACTTTGCCCTCCACGGCGAGCGGGCGTTCACCGGAGCCTTCAACTGGTACCGGAACATCGAGCGCAACAACGAACTGCTCGCCGCATTCCGGGGGCGGGGGATCGACGTTCCCGCGCTGTACGTGGTGGGAGACCGCGACATGGTCACCTCGTTTCGCAGCCCGGACGGGGGCCCCTCGATGGGCGAGATTCTCCGAGGCGAGGGCGGGCCGGACAACCCGCTGAGCGCTGTCCCGCACCTGCACGACGTGGTGGTGCTTGAGGGCTGTGGGCACTGGACGCAGCAGGAGCGTCCCGCGGAGACCAACGCAGCACTCCTGGACTTCCTCGCCCACATCGACGGCCCCGTACCCCGATGACACTGCGCAGAATCCGCCTGGCCGGCACAGTCCGGTGGGCAGAGGGCCCAAGGCACGCGTGGAGGCGGCCATCGAGCCAGGCGGCTTCACCGTCATCGACCGCTTCCGACGGGCCCGGTCACCTCCACGAGTCCGACCGAGACCCCGGCCCGCCACCTCGCCGAGCGACGGCATAGACGCCCCAGGCGACCGAAGCGACCCAAAACGATCGCCGGCCACATCTCGTGGCCTTCCCATCCAGCTGACTCACACCCCAATCAGACAGAGGAATCACCAATGTCAGAGCGCCATCCCATCCTGATCACCGGAGCCGCCGGTCATATCGGCGGAGTGAGCCGAACGATCGTCGACATGCTGCTCGACCAAGGACATCCGGTGCGGGCGTTCGTACGGCAGGACGACGAACGCGCGCAGTCGCTCCGCCAGGCCGGGGCCGAGGTCTTCGTCGGAGACCTGCTCACCATCGCCGACGTGACAGCCGCGCTGAAGGGCGTCCGGCGCATCTACTTCAGCATGAGCCTGTCGCCGTACTACACCGACGCCGTCAGCCTGATGGCCGCGGCGGCGCGGGCCCAGGGCGACATCGAGGTCTTCGTCAACATGTCCGAGTACGAGCAGTCGTTCATGACGTTCGAGAAGATGACCGCGCCGGTCGAGGAACGGCGTGCATGGCTCGGCGGACTCGTCGCCAACTGGTCGCCGCAGCAGCGCGCCCACTGGGTCGCCGAGCGGGTGCTGGAGTGGTCCGGCCTCCCGACCGTCAACATACGGGCGGCCATATTCGTCGAGAACCCCTTGATGACCTGGCTGGCCCTGGCCCCGCTGAGCAACGGTGAACTGCGCCTGCCCTTCGGCCACCACCGCTTCCCGCCCGTCGCGGGCTACGACGTGGCAGAGGCGTGCGCGAAGATCCTGGCCGACCCGGCGCCGCACATCTCGAAGATCTACGAGCTCACCGGTCCGGAACTGAAGGACATGCACGGGTTCGCGGAGGACTTCGGGGCCGTGCTGGGACGCCAAGTCACCTCCGTGCCCGAAGAGGTCGAAACCTGGAACGAGACCTACGTGGACCCCGCCCTGGCCGAGTTTCCGCACACCGCGGAGCACATAAAGACCCTCGCCCGGCTGATCGGCGGCGGCGGATACCGCGGCGTCACCGACCAATTGGAAACCCTGCTCGGGCGCCCGCCGAAGACCGTGCGCTGGGCGCTGCAGAACCATCCGCGCATCCAGAAGCTGGCGACTGGCCGAGTCGCCGAGCGGTCGAACCGCGGTCATGAGGGAGGGGACGAGGGGTGATGGCGCCGAGATCCGTGGGTGAACAACCGTCACACCGGCAGTTGGAACGCGTCGACCTGGGAGAAATACCCTACGCGGCGGCGCAGACGGACATGGCCCGCTGGGTTGAGGAACGCAAACAGGAACTCGCCGCCAACCGGCTCTTCCTGCTCACGCACCCTGCGGTGATCACCTACACCGCCCGGACGCCGAACGACCAACTGCCCGACGCGGCTTCACCCATCGACCTGGTGCAGACAGACCGCGGCGGACATGCCACCTACCACGGCCCCGGCCAGCTCATCGGCTACCTCGTGCTCAACGTGCGCGAGCTCGGCCCCCGTGGCCTGATCCGCCGTGTCGAGCAGGCACTGATCGACGCACTGGACAGCCTCGGTTTCCCAGCGGTCCGCCGCGAGACGCCGCCGGGGTCCGAGAGCCTGGCGGGCGTATGGACCCCCGATCACCGCAAACTCGCCTCGATCGGCATGCGCATCAGCGGGAGCGTCTCCAGCCACGGCTTCGCCCTCAATATCGACCCCGACCTGAGCGTCTACACCACCTTCACCGCCTGTGCCCTACCCGGCGTCCGGATGACCTCCCTGGCCGAACTCGCCGCCGAACGCGGCCTGCCGACCCCCACCCATACCGAGGTGCGCGACACCGTCGCACGAGCGGTCACCGCACACCTGACACCAGGTTAGAAACAGGAAAGGATGCACGATGGCCAGCAAGAACAAGCTCGACGACCATCCCACCGTCGTCAAAGTCCGCCAGCAGCACGACCGCGGCGTCACCCGGCCCGCCGAGCCACTGGACGCGTCCTGGCTGCGGCAGCTCTGTCTCGACGCGGGTGCGGACGACGTCGGTTTCGTCGAGATCGACCGACCGGAAGTCGCCGACCAGCGAGCAGACCTGGAAGCCGCGCTGCCGGGTGTCCGAGTGCTGGTCAGCTTCGTGACCCGAATGAACCGGGAGAACATCCGCACTCCCTCGCGCTCGGTCGCCAACCTGGAATTCCATCACACCGGCGACCACTCCAACGAGGTCGGCCGGCAAGTGGTGGGCAAGCTGGAGGCGATGGGCGTGCGCGCCCTCAACCCCGCGATGGGTTTTCCGATGGAGATGGACAAGTTCCCCAGGAAAACATGGGTCGTCTCGCACAAGCCGGTTGCCGTGGCTGCCGGGCTCGGCAAGATGGGAATCCACCGCAACGTCATCCACCCCAAATTCGGCAACTTCATCCTGCTGGGCACCATCCTCATCGACGCCGAGGTCAGCGAATACACCCAGCCCATCGAGTACAACCCCTGCCTGGAATGCAAGCTGTGCGTGACGGCCTGCCCGACCGGGGCGATCGCCTCCGACGGTCACTTCAACTTCTCCGCCTGCTACACACACAACTACCGCGAGTTCATGGGTGGCTTCGGCGACTGGGCCGAACAGGTCGCCGAAAGCCGTAACGCCCACGACTACCGTTCGCGAGTGAGCGACAGCGAGAGCGCGTCCATGTGGCAAAGCCTCTCCTTCGGCGCCAATTACAAAGCCGCCTACTGCATGTCAGTCTGCCCGGCCGGCGAGGACGTCATCGGCCCCTGGCTGGACGATCGCAAGGCACATCTGACCCAGGTCGTACGCCCACTGCTGGACAAAGAAGAGACCGTCTACGTCGTCCCGGGTTCCGACGCCGAGCAGCACGTGGCCGACCGGTTCCCCAACAAGCGCACGAAGCATGTCGCGATGAGCCTGCGCGCGAACAGCATCGACGGTCTGGTGGAAGGCCTGCCGCTGATCTTTCAGCGCGAACAGGCCAAGGACATGTCCGCCACCTATCACTTCACCTTCACCGGCGACGAGTCCAGGCAGATCACCGTGACCATCCGCGACCGCGCACTCGATGTCACCGACGGACACCACGGTGAGCCGGATCTCAGGATCACCGCCGACACGCGCACCTGGCTGCGATTCCTCAGCAAGCCATCACTGCTGGCGTGGGCACTGGTGCGCCGGCAGATCAAGCTGCGGGGCTCACCCCGACTCCTGCGCGACTTCGGCCGCTGCTTCCCGTCCTGATCGCTCAGAAAAGGACGCATCACCGAATCATCACCGCAAGAAATGGAAGGCCGATCATGAGCACACTTAGCACCGAAGCCGAACTCGACCTCGTGTTGGAACGTAAGGAAACGATAGCCGAAGGTGTCGTGCTGCTGACCTTGCGCGACCCGCAGGGACGTCCACTGCCGGAATGGCAGCCGGGAGCCCACATCGATCTGGTACTGCGAGCCGACCTGGTCCGGCAGTATTCACTGTGCGGGGACCCGGGGGACCGGACCTGTCTTCAGGTCGCGGTGCTGCGTGAACCGGAAAGTCGCGGCGGGTCGAGCTACGTGCACGACGTGCTCACCGAAGGTGAGTCGGTACGAATCCGCGGGCCACGCAACCACTTTCCGCTCGTGAAAGCCAAAAACTACCTGTTCATCGCAGGCGGAATCGGGATCACCCCCATCCTGCCCATGGTCGCAGCCGTCAACGCCACCCGCGCCGACTGGCGCCTCGTCTACGGGGGCCGCACCCGAGCGTCGATGGCATTCGGTGAGACTTTGCAGCGGGCCTACGGAGACCGGATCAGCCTGCGGCCCCAGGACGAATACGGGCTGCTGGACCTTCCCTCGCTGCTCGGCAAGCCGCAACGGAAGACAGCCGTCTACAGCTGCGGCCCGGACCCGCTGCTCGCGGCGGTCGAGGCCGGCTGCGAGAAGTGGCCGAGCGGATCTCTGCACCTGGAGCGCTTCGCCCCGAAACGGGATGTCACGGCCGGGCCGCAGGGCAGCTTCGAGGTCGAGCTGGCCCAGTCCGGCAAGAAACTGCTCGTCTCTGAGGACATGTCCATTCTTGAGGCCGTCGAAGCTGCCGGTGTGCCGGTGATGACCTCCTGCGAGGAGGGAATCTGCGGAACCTGCGAGACGAAGGTGCTGTCCGGACAGATCGACCACCGCGACTCGGTCCTGGACGACCAGGAGCGCGCCGCAGGCGACACCATGATGATCTGCGTCTCCCGAGCCAAAGGCGACCGCCTGGTCCTCGACCTCTGATCCACTGGAGAACCATTCCGGATGCTGCGTCAGCTGCTTCTCCGATCGTTGAAGGCCGCTACGCCAGGGCGTCAGCCCCCTTGGGCAGTCGCCACCGGAGGGCAGGCACGGGGCGCGAGCCCGCTCCCTGTGGACTGATCCGCCGCATCGAACAGTGGCGAGCCTCCGGAAGCGGAGATTTTCCTAACCAGGACACGGCGCTGTCTTCCTGAATGCACTGGGCTGAGCATCCACTGAAGGCAGCGCCTGTACCCCTCGGTGGGACGAGGCAGGTGGACTACCGTGCCAGTTCCTCCACCGAGCCTGAACACACTGACTTGACAGGGAAGGTCATTCCCTGCACCACCATGGAATCGGAAACCGCGCACGCATGCTCACCGAGCGGCAGCCCGGCGACCTGCTGCGTGTCATCGGCCACCTCACGCTCCCGGACACCGCCGACGAGTTCATGCGGCTGCACGCCGAAACGGTCGAAGTGCTCTGGGAAGCGCCGTTGCTGGACGCGGAGCGGGATGACGCAGGAACTGCGACCGCAGATGCGGACGCGGACCGCAACAGTGCCATCACGGCTCTCGCTGAAGCGCTCACCGGCTTCGGACAGGCCGCCCCAGGCTCCGGGCAGAGCATCCGCATCCACATCAGCCCGACCGGGGCCCTCGGTCCGTGCCTGGAGCATTGCCGCAGCTTCGACGTCACCCCGGCCATGGCCCACCGGCTCGCCGACTACGTCGACGCCATGAGCTGCTACCTGGACAGCGAACGCCCCGACGGCGTCGTCCTGGACCCGGAGACCATCGCGGACCTCACCGAGCTCTTCGAGGACATCGACCTGATCAGCCTCACCAACACGGTCCTCAACGCGACCCGGCCCGAGAAGCGGCCCGCCGTCACACAGGCGATGGACGACATGTTCGGCGACGTCCCCGCCCCCGAAGACACCGACCCGTGACCACCAGCTGCTCCCGGAGGGAGGCCGCCTTGAAGGCAACCCAGACCCGGCGCACCGTCCTGGAGCGGTTCCCGGCCGGAGGACCCCGCGGCTCCTGGTCGGCGGAAGAGTACGCCGCCGCTCAGCGCGTCCAAGTCAGGCCGGGCGCCCAGGTCGTGATGGACCTCGGAAGCGACCAGTTCCTCGTGGTCACCGAAACCACCACCCAGTAGCAGCGTCCTGGAGCGCCGCGCCGGGCCCTTCCTGGCCGGGTGCGGCGCTCCGCGCGGATTGAGGGTTGTATTTCGGATTATTACGAAGTAGCGTCATCCTTGTGGTTGAGCCAGATGATCTCGATGAGCTCTTGCGCGCGGTCGCAAGCAGGCACCGGCGGCGGATCCTCTTCGAGGTGTGGGAGCACGAGCGGGAAGCGGGTGAGGTGACCGAACAACTCGGCCTGGCCCCGGCCACCGTGTCGGAGCACCTGAAATCGCTGCGCAAGACCGGCTTGGTCACGATGAGGATCGACCGCACGTACCGGCTATACCGGGCCTGTCCCGAACGGCTGCACCAGCTCGCCGAGATGCTCATGGAAGCCTTCCCGGCCGCCATCCAGACCCAGGACAGCAACGCGCCCCACCAGGAAGAGAACCTGACATGAGTGAGCAGAGTCCGCGCCCAGCGAGCGCGGTGGTGCACTTCGACATCAGCGGACCCAACGACGAAGAGCTGAACCGTTTCTACGGCGATCTGCTGGACTGGCGGATCGATCGCAAGGGCCCGGGCTATGCGCTGGTCCACACGCCCGGCGGGTTTGGCGGGGCAATCGTGGAAGCCGAACACGCGAGTGTCGTCCTTGGCGTGGCGGTCCCCGACCTCGAGCAGGCCGTCGCTCACGCCAGGAAGCTGGGAGCTGTCGTCGTGATGCCGCCGACCGATAACGGTTGGGTGACCAAGGCGCAGGTCAAAGACCCTGCCGGCAACGTTCTCACCCTTATCCAGACATGAGCGCTGCCATGGCGAGTGGTGGCTACTCCAGCACGCCTCTTGCCCAGAAGATCGGTATCAAGCCGGGCTACAAGGTTCGCCTGTTCCATGGGCCGATCCCCTGGGAGATTCCCGGTCTCCCCGAACGCTGCACGGTTACCGACGGCGGCCCCGCCGGTGCCGATGCCACTATCGCCTTCTACCGGTCCTTCAGCGAGCTGTCCGCCGAGGCTTCCGGACTGGTCGAGGCCCTGGCCGATCAGGCGATGCTGTGGATCGCCTGGCCCCGCCGCGCAGCCGGTCACCACAGCGACATCACCGAAAGCGCCCTGCGCGACCTTTTCCTTCCCTTCGGTATCGTCGATGTGAAGGTTGCCGCGCTCGGTGAGGACTGGTCAGGACTCAAGTTCGTCTGGCGCAAGGAAAACCGACGGCGGTCCTGACTCCGCGTGACGTGAATCCAGACAGTGCCCAGTTGATGCAAACGGTTCCTGAGCCAATGCTGTGGGCAGGCTGTCGGGCAAGTCTCACCCTGGGCAGCCCGCACACGGTTAGCGAACGATGCCCGGACCCCAGCCGCCGACATGAACACCGCCAACCGCTTCTCAGCGCGTAACGCACCAGGCAGTGCCTAGTACAGGGCCTCGCCCATCGGGGAGGCGTCGCCGATGACGTAGGCACGGATCGCCGCCAGGTACTCGTCACGGCCGACTCGTCCGTCGCCATCGGCGTCCAGCGCCTCGAACGCGGCACCAGTGTTTCCGGGCGCATTGTTCAGCGCGGTGCGCAGAGCCGTGAATTGGGCCTTGTCCAGGGCACCGTCCCCGTCGGCGTCGGCGAGGTCGAACAGTGAGCCGAGGGCGAACCGGCAGATGTTGTCGAATTTGTCGGCGCCGACCCATGCGTCGTACTCGTTGAAGGTCAGCTGCCCGTCGCCGTTCGCATCCATTGCCCCCCACGCCTTGTGGGCTTCCTCGCGGGCCGCGACGACGAGCGGGTCGTCCTCCGTACGTCCCGTGGCATGGACGGCACGGCCGACCCGGGAGAGGTAGTCGTGCGCCGAGATGATCCCGTCCCCGTCCGGGTCCATCATGGCGAAGATACGCCTGCGGGCGAGGGTAGCGACGGTGAGGGTGGTACGGCCCACGGGAGATCTCCTCCTGCTCGTTTCCTGCTCGACGAGGACTCGTCCGGCACTTGCTACCCGCTGTGTGCCAGGTCCGATGCGGCCGGAGCCGACCGGATGGAATCCAGCGGGAGGCCAGGCGCGCGCGACCGCGCGCCGAGCGGTTCGTGCGCGGGCTGTGCACTTCCAGGCGCTGGGGCAGGGGGTGTTCCCCTGGGTAGACCAGGGTCATTAGCGGTGCAGGACGTGCTGGAGGGGAATATGTTCGGTAAGCGTGGCATGCCGGTGACACTGTGTTCATTGGTGCTGGCGGCGTCGTCATTGGCGTGGGCGCCGGCTGGTCAGGCCACAACGCGCGAAGGGGGCAGCGTCGGCTGCACGGGCCACAGTGTCAGCCGTTACGACCCACCGCTCGCCCTCCTGCCCCGGCCGACCCATGTGTACGCGGACATCACGTACACCTGCACGGTCAGCCCCGGCCGTATCGCTGCCGCCACCGGGTCCTTCTCCTCAGACGCACCGGCGGCTTCCTGCGTCGCCGTGTCCGGCGGAAGTGGGCAGGAAACGGTCCGATACGCCGACGGCAGCAGGTCGCTGATCGTGTACGACAGTGCCAGCACAGTCCGCGTCGCGGGCGTCCTGGTCGTCATCCAGCGGGGCCACGTCATCCAAGGACGAGGCCAAGGCCATCCCGTTCAGCGGACCGTCGCCGGGCTGCCCGAGGAACTACCCACCGATTGCCTCACGTCCGGCCTCCGAGGCGGCAGCAACGTAGTTCAGCTTGAGATCCAGCCATAACGCTCCAGTCATGGGCCGTCGCACGAGCCCTGATTGTCAGGCGAAGGGTCAACAGGCGGTAGCCGATCGGCGTGCGCCTCGCACCCTGATGCCGCTTCGGTCAGGCTCACAGATGTCTACCGCTGGGCGAATGCGCGAACTCCCTGCCGACGGCAGTTTCTAGGGATCCTCTGGCTTCGTCGATGTGACGCGAGAACGGTTGATGCCGAGTTAAGGCAACAGATGTTGATCAAGCGGATCCAGAATGTTGTCGAGTTCCGAGAACGGCTGCCGAGAAACGGCGTTGTTATGAGGCACCCTGCACCGTCTGCGGCTGTACGTAGCTGCCACCCGGAAGATCAACGCACCTTTCAACTCTATCGCCCGACCGGCCGCGATGCGGTGCATTCAGGCGATGCCCGGAAGTCGGCAATGCGCTCGGGCAGCCTTCGGCTTCGACGGACGGCCTCACTGCGTACACGGCTTTGACGTGCCCGGCTGACCAGGGCGCGCGGAGTTCGGCTTCCCGATGTACAGCCTGGTAGGCCGTGGGGGCGTCGACCCTCTCCTGCTGGCTGATCAAGAGCAGGTCGGCCAGGTGTCGGTAGCGGCTGGAGCCCCCGTCTCCGTGTCGTTCGTACAGGGCGCAGTTGTACCAGCCCAGGCCCCAGTGCCCGGAATGGCTGCAGGCCTGCGACGGAGGGGTGAAACTGAGGTTGTAGTTCCACACGGCGGTGAATCAGTTCTCCACCCTGGACGAGTCGTCGTTGTTGACCGTGATCTTCTGGCCGTCCTGGTGGACCTCGTTCCACTTGTCGGCAAGGATCTTCAGGGAGGCCGCGACGTTCGTCGCGTAGTCGATCGCGACGAGCTTCTGCAGGCGCGGATCCAGGCTGGTCTCGCCCGGCTTTTCGTGACCGGCCAGCCGCATGCCGTCGGTCACCTGGCCGACGCCGTAGCCGCAGTCGGACTCGTCCCAGTTGATCTGCCAGTAGGCGGCCGGGTCGCTGGGGTTGGCTTTGTGGCCGTAGTAGCCGTCGACGGCGGCCAGCGGGTTGCCCATCTGCCCGGGGATCGATCCGCCCTCGGCCTGCCACAGGTTGGACTCCTGGGCCATGATGCCGAGGACCACGTTGGCCGGGATCCTGCCCCGCCGGCGAGTTGGAGCAGGGGGAACAGTGCCCCATTTGGCGGTATTGCGGTTACGGACAATGCGATGGGACGTTGAACGTGTATGAGCGGAAGTCATAAGCGGAAGCGGTCAGGGTCGCGAGCATTCGAGCAGGTGCAAGCGCAGTTGGCTCGTGCGGCTGCTGCGATGGCTGTGAGGAAGAAGTCGCCGCGGCGGGGAGCGGAAGAAACGGTTTGCCCGGGTGAGGAGCCGGACAACGGCCGTGACAAGGCCGCACCGCCCGGCTTGAGCTGAGGTCATTCCCCCTGCCGCCTCGTCGCCTCACCAGCGGCGGACGGCGGCGGCTGCCTCGGTGAGGATCAGTCCGTTGTCGAACCCGGCGAACGTGGCCAGGACTTCCTCGAGGTCTGCCTCGGCCTTCTCGCGCTTCCGGTCCCGCCCCCAGTCCGTCGTTCCAGGCGATCCTCGGCTTGCCCGGGTCGTTGTAGTCGTACGCGGTGCACTGCACCGCGGCCACCTCGCCGACCCCGGGGACCTCGCGGATCACCGCGCGGACGGCGGCGATCAGCTGCGTGACGGTGTCCTGGGTGGCGACCGCGTCGTCCAGCACGGTGGAGTCCAGTGCCCGCCGGTGCTTGCCCTTCAGCACGCCGGTGGCCTTCACCACCTCCCGCACCGCCTCGAACACCCGGTTGGGCCGGGCCGAACGGGATAGCCGGCGCCGGAAGTAGGCCGGCAACGACGGATCGGACGCCATGTCATGCAAACCGATCCCGCAGGCGGCCTTCCATCGCAGGTCACACTGCAGTTCCTGGACCGTCTCGAAGTCCGACAGCCCGTGCAGGGCCTGCAGCGTGATCGCCGCGGCCAGGAGCTGCGGCGGCATGCTCGGCGCCCGTTCGCCGACGGGTACATGTCCGCGAACATCTCCGCCGGGAACAGAGCACCACGGTGCTCGGCCAGAAACGCGAACACACTCCCCGCCGGAATCAACTCCCGGCAGGTCTCCCACACATCCGGCCCGACCGTCTCCCCGGCCCATTCCCCCATCACCACGAAACGAGTCTGGCCCCGCCGCTCACGCGGCGGGGCCAGAACCCCAAGATCTTCATGAGCCTTCTAAGACGGTGTCCTATGTGGTGAGGCGGAGGAGTCGCTTGTAGCAGCACAGTGCTGCGGCTAGGGCGAGAAAGGCGAGGTAGTTGCGGGGGTGGCGTTCGTAGCGGGGGCTGAGTCGGCGGTGGCCGGACAGCCACGAGATCGTCCGCTCGATCACCCACCTTCGGCGGCCCAGCCGTTCGCTGGACTCGATGCCTTTACGGGCGATGCGCACGCCGATGCGCTTGCCGCGTAACCATTTCCGCAGGTGGGGGATGTCATACGCCTTGTCAGCGTGCAAGCGTTGGGGCTTGAAGTGGCGGCCGCGGCGGGGGTCGTGTCTCGTTTGGTGACCCTCGACCATGGGCTTCAGCGCCTCGCTGTCGTGGGTGTTGGCGGCCGAGACGCCGACGACCAGGGGCAGTCCGTTCGCGTCCGACAGGACGTGCATCTTGGAACCCGGCTTGCCCCGGTCCACGGGGCTCGGACCTGTGAGTTCGCACCCTTTTTAGCCCGCACGTGAGCGGAGTCGAGGACCACCCGCGAGACGTCGATGAGGCCGGCGTTATCGAGTCGGTGCAGCACCGCCTCATGCAGCCGGCCCCACACCCCGGCCCGCGACCAGATCAGGAACCGGCGGTGCGCGGTCGACTTCGATATCCCGAAACACGGCGGCAGAGCCCGCCAGGCACAACCACTGACCAGCACATAGATGATCGCCGTAAATAGCGTCTCATCAGGCGTGTCCTGCGTTCCGCCGCCCTGCGGCCGCACCTTCGACGGCGGGATCAGCGGCTTCGCGATCTCCCACAACCCGTCCGGAACAATCCAACTCCACGTACCCCGCCCCATAGACAGCCCAACGAGCGATCACCACATAGGACACCGTCTAAGAGGTCCTAACAAAGGCGTCGGACGTGTCTGTAGGTGATGAGACATGTAGCGAGCCCGAGGAAGGCTTCATGGATGTCGTCCCGTCGCTCC
>NZ_JBSFJZ010000064.1:0-45723 GCF_053598315.1 Streptomyces sp. NPDC001153 | reverse complement strand
CCGCGTGAGCGCTGGCGGCTCGCTGCGCTCCCCGCCCAACCTGACCGCTGCGCGGTCAGGTTGACGCTCCTTCCGCTGCGCTCCAGGAGCGGGCCGCTACGCGGCTCAGCCTGGCAGGGCCAGGCTGGTTGCGGCCGCCGCTGCGCTCTGGCCGCAACGCCTCGCACTACGTGCGAGGCAACGGGCCACGCTTCGCGCGGCCTTGACGCGGCAGCAAGAGGCCGGGGGTGGGGGCGGTTCAGTCGAAGCAGCGCACCGCCCCTCGGCGGGGTGCAGTGAACGCCCCAGTTCTCGGTGGGTGCTTCAAACCGAAATCTTGGATAGAGACTGGAATGAGGCTCCGCCATCGTTGCAATTCAAAAAACGGAGAGGCCCCTTTTCGGAGCCTCCCTAGAATAGCGGTCTTCGCTATTTCGTGAATGAGTGCAGACGGTCGATCTCTTCGAATCCTGACGACTTGTAAAGAGCTTTGGCGGCGGTCCGGTCCCGGTCGTCACCGGGCGGTGCGTCATCGTCCACGAACAGGATCACCTCGCTGGCGCCCATGCGGTGGAGCACGTCCAGCGCGGTGCCGAGGAGGGCACGGCCGAGTCCCCGGCCGCGTGCGGCGGGCTCAACCCCGATCCACCACAGAACCCCCGTGCCCTGCACGGGCGTTCCGATGGTGGCGTCGGCGAGGGTCTTGCCGTCCTCGGTGACGAGGAGGCGGCGGGTGTCGGGGGTGGCGGGCTCGGTGTCGTAGTGGGTGAGGCGGGGCAGTTCAGCGGCGGGGAGGATGCGGTGCATGTACCGCCACAGGTCGGTTCCCCTGTACCCGGCGGCGGTGAGAGCGGCATGGGTGGCCGGGCGGTGGCGAACGGGGAGGGCTTCCAGGCCCAGGGTGAGGGCGCTGGTGAAGTGGAAGGCGTCCAGGGAGCGCGGGCCCATGTCGGTGGCGGCGTGGTCGAGTAGGGCGCGGGCCACCGTCTCGTTCTCCTGGCAGTGCAGCCAGAGGATGACGCCGTGGGCGTCCTTCGGGCGCAGCGCGTAGGAGACGACGCCGAGGACGGCTCCGGTGTCGTCCGTGGCCACGGACGTGGTGGGGAGGTCGAGTTCGACCCACCAGCCGGCGTCCACGCCTGAGCGGCCTGCCAGAGCCTCGGTGAGCATGGCCGGGGTGGTGAGGGGCTGGCCGGGGAGCCGGTCGGCGTTGATCAGGTCCAGGACTGCCGTCTGGTCGGTCGGGGCGTAGGGGCGCACGCTCACGCCCAGTGTGGGGCTCACGTACACGACCATCGCGCGATGCTCCTCTCTGTGTCCAGGAAGCAGGTAGTGGCCTCAGGAAGGCGCCTGGGCGCCTTCCTGAGGCTGTGTGGGGTGAGGGTCAGGCCGTGAGGGTGGCGCCGTGCTCGACGGCGCCTCGCAGCCACTCCTCGACAGCCTCGACGGCGAGCAGGACGGACGGGGCCCGCTCGCGGGTGAGGTGGCCGGGGTCGATCAGGCCGAGGTCGGCGGCGAGCAGCGGCGTCCGGGGGGTGATGGCTGCCGCCTGCCGGGCCAGGGCCCGGGTGAAGTACTGCTTGCGACGTGGCAGGGCCCGCGACGGCGCGGCGGGACATCAGGCTGATCACCTGCGCCTTGCACCGCCAGTAGGCGGTAGGCAGGTGCGGGCCGTAGCGGACGGTCGGGTGTCGTGCCAGTTCGGGGTGGATTCACAGGTGAGCCGAAGGCTCAAGAGGTCGATCACCGCGATGCCGATCACGGCTTCGGAGTTTTGACGCCACGTGTGCTTCTCCCGCTGGGGCGCCTCATGGGCCGTCACTCTTGGATGTGGCGCAGCGCCCAGCACGCCCAGACGATGACGGCCACTGCCGTCACGATGGCCATCGTGCCGAGGGTGATCCCTGCCCGCGCCCGGATGCGACTGGCTCCCTCGTCGCCGCGCATGCGTCGCAGGGCGATGCCTCCTGAGACGACCGCCCAGATCCCCAGGGGCAGGACGAACAAGAGAGGGGGGAAGCGGAGTTGGTTCGGAACGGACGCCGGAAGCAGGGGGCAGCCGATCAGCGCGACAGCAATGGTGCCCAGCATGAGTGACCCCGCGCCCGTCGACTGCGGGATCGCCTCTTCTTCGAACGGATCGATCTGCTGTGCGGAACTCATGGTCCGAAGGCTAGGCGGCGGACGATGTGTTCCGCCTGGGTGCAGCTACCTAGATGAGCGTAAGTAGTCCCTTCAGCGACACCAGCACCACCGATCCACAGCTCGCACAGGAACTCGCCCAGCACTCGGCTGACTACGAGAACACCAATCTCATGGCCGGAGCGCGCATCACCGACGCCACGGTTTTCAATCCTGGCTCGGCCGGCGGAAAGATGCAGTGTGGCAAGAACAACGTCGAACTGCTCTGCGAGTGGACCGACTCCGGAACCGTCGGCGGACTCCTAAGCAACGTGACCAGGGCCTGTTCCAAGTTCAGTTCGCAGGGCTGGTCAGCGGTCCAGCCAGTGCTGGGCAGGTGCCCCGACTGCCGCCCGGGATCTGCCGAGGTAATGGATGGGCCAGTCAACTGCCGTGGCATTCGTCCTATGTGGGGCGTAGGGCTCATCCGTCTCCCGCCCGATCTAGGACCGCTTGTGGCCTAGATCAGGCCTACCTTCGTTCGACCTTGTTGGAAGGCACTGTCCGTACAGCACCTGACTGGAGGATGAACGAATTGACGACGTATGTACTGGTTCCCGGGGCCTGGCTGGGCGCGTGGGCCTGGCAGCACACAGCCCACGCATTGGCGAAGCTCGGTCACCGGGCACTGCCGCTCAGCCTGACCGGGCTGGGCGAACGAGCGCAGCTCGGCGGACCCGACACCGACTTGGACACTCACATCGCAGACATCACCGCTTTTGTCGAGGCGCAGAACCTGTCCGACGTGACGCTCGTGGCGCACAGCTACGCGGCAGCGCCGGTGAGCGGCGCCGCCGGTCGGCTCGGCCGACGGCTTCGTCGGCTGGTCTACGTCGACAGCGCGCCGTTCAGCGAGGGCATGAGCATGCTCGGACTGATGCCGCCGGAGCGAGTGGCGAGGATCCGACGCCAGGTCGCCGAGGACGGGGAGGGCTGGCGGCTGCCGCTGCCTCCGTTTGAGGAACTGGGATCCGAGCGCACCCTCGACGGGCTCGGACCCGAACAACGCCGGCTGCTGCGGACCCAAGGCATGCCGCAGCCCTTCCGTACCTTTGAGCAGCCATTGGCCAGCGCCGCCAAGCCCGGCCCCGAGGTGGACCGCGTGGTCATCGCCTGCCATGACTTCACCGCGATGCTGGACGCCGACGAGCCTCTGCTTGCCGGTCTGAACATGTTGCCGTGGCGCCGGTTCGATCTGGCTACCGGGCACTGGCCGATGCTGTCGGTCCCGGGCGAACTGGCCTCGATCCTCCACGAGGTCGCGTGCGACCACGCCGACTGACGCCGTCTCGACAACACGTCGAGGGCGACCAGTAGAAGTGCCGTGTGCGGGGTGATCTGAGCGAAGCCGAGTGGGAGTTGGTCGAGCCCCATCTGCCGTTGGGCGAGCGCGGGCCGATCCCCAACCTGCGCCGACACTTCAATGCGGTGATGTGGCGGTTCAGGACGGGGAGTCCGTGGCGGGACATACCCGAGCGGTACGGACCCTGGTCGACCGTCTACGGACGGTTCCAGATCTGGGTCGCCGCCGGGACCTTCCAGACACTGATGGACACGATGATCGCCGAAGCGGCGAGTCGAGGGCAGGTCGACCTGAGCCTGGTCAGCGTGGACTCGACGGTGTCCCGCGCGCACCACCACGCTGCCGGGATGGCCGTCGACCCAGAGCTTCTGGCGGAACTGGAGAAGGCCGCCGCAGAGGAAAAGGGGGCTTCACGAAAGAGAGGAAACGCCCTGCCGGCCGCGGCGGCAGCCGACGCCGCCGACCCTGAGCGGGAGGAACGCCGCCGCATACGGCGGCGCCGCAAGGCCCGGCTCCGTGCAGCCAAGCTCGGGCGGTCGCGTGGCGGACTGACCACCAAGACCCACCTGACCGCCGAGCGGCGCTGCCGACCGCTGTCCTTCAAAGTCACCGAAGGGCAAGCCGCCGACAGCCCCCACTTCGTCCCCGTCCTGAAGGGGATCAAGGTGCGCCAGAGTGCGGGCCGGCCGCGAACCCGTCCCGACCCGGTGGCGGGCGACAAAGCGTACTCATCCCGCGCCAACCGCACCCACCTGCGCAGTCGCGGGATCAAGGCCGTCATCCCGGAGAAAGCCGACCAAGCCGCCCACCGAAAGAAGAAGGGCAACAAGGGCGGCCGTCCCATCTCCCATGACACGGCTCTGTACCGCGACCGCAACACCGTGGAACGCGCCATCAACAAGATCAAGGAGTGGCGGGGCCTCGCCCCCCGCTACGACAACTCTCCGGACAGCTACCTCGCTGGCCTTCACTTACGTGGCGCGATCATCTGGCTCCGCAGCCTCCAGCCCACCTGGTGATCTGTACTTGGAACAGGCCCTAGGAAGGTCGCCGTGCTGTAGCGCCAGGCTCGCTCCGTCAACGGGATGTCGTCGTCCAAGGTGACCTGGCCATGGTGCAGCTGCCACTGCTGGGCGTCCGCGACCAGTGCCAGCCGGACGTTCACGGCGGCACGCTCGCTGAGCATCGCCACCAGTCCGGCCGTGTCCGTCTGCCCGCCGGTCGCCATGCCCGGCGCCCCTCTCCCAGTAGCGCGTGGAGCCGAACCAGGCGCATCGTCACGGCCCGTGCTCCCGAGCAGGCTACGCCGCACGCCACAGCGTCGGCACATACCGACAATCAACGAAGATGACCTACATGCGCTGCAGATGACAAGAACTGATCAGCCAACCCGAAACCCGATAAACCCGCAGCTCATGGCGCCGACCACACAGAGGAACACGCCCTCTCCCCCGACCATGTGGTGGCGGATCAGGTCGGTGACGGCTCCGGCGACGTCGCAGGCTGTGACGATGTCACACGGTCTCGCGATACAGCCGGAGGAGGTGGTGCATCCGACGGTGAAGCGGGTCCGAATGTAGGGCGCGTAGGGGATGAGCACGCCGACTCCCCGGCCCCGGGCCGAGGCCGGCAGGGTGCCGAGGCTGTTGCCACCGGTGGCGGCGGACCGCACAGCCGCGCTCACCGGGCCCCGCACCTCGACTGCCGGGTCGCGCTTGCGGCCCGGTACCTTCTTGCCGCAGCAGGCCCCGTCGACTCCGCGGGCACCCCGACCGCCGCGTGCGCGCTCCGGGCGTCGAGCGGGACCCCGGACGGACCCGTTCTGAAGCGCATCCCCGTGCCACACCCGGCCGGCGGACGTCCTCGCACCCGACCTGGCCGTCTGAGCGCCGACAAGACACCCATGCAGCTATGGGCGCCCGCGTTCGGCCATTGCCTCCGTCGGCGCGTGCCGGCTGACGTCCCCGGCTGCCCTTCCCCGCCGCGCTGCCCCGCTTGCCTGCGAGCCGGAGCCGCCCGTACCGTCCTTACCTGCTCAGCCTGCCGACGAGATGAGGACGTCTGAGGGCCGGGCCCCTGAAGCTGCGGCGCTCTCCGCAGGCCAGGCGGCTGTGGCGAACCACCGGCCGTGTCGTGGCCGCCCCGCAGACGGGATCGGTACGCGGCCGAACGGCGCTCGTCCCTGGCGTGTCCTTGAGTGCCGTTGACGAGCGGCGGACCAACCGGCATGCGAAGAGAGATCCTCGGACGGTGGTCTCGGCGGTGTCAGCTTCGGCGAGGACGCGGTGAACGGCGGGGCGGTCAGTGGGAGTCCGGTGCGGGGACATGGACGCCGGCGGCGCGCAGCCTGGTCTCGACGAGCGCGGCCAGCCGGGCCGAGGCCGGCGCCTGCTCTGCGGCGTGTTGAGTGATCAGCTTGTAGCGGGTCGCGGCCTGGGTGCGGGCTTGCAGGCCGGTCACGATCTTCAGCCGTGCGGGGTTGGCGAGGTAGTGATCGGCCATGGCGGTGGCGAGTTCGGCGATGCGGGGATCGTCCGGTTCCCAGGACGCGGCTTCGGCGGCGCGCTTGCTCAAGGCGACGAACCGTTGGTCCTCGAGGGCGTGCTCGACGTGCGTGAGGTAGTCGTCGAAGCCCTCGGGGACCAGGGCCCTGGCCAGCACCCACCCCTCCCGGGCAGCGGCCACCTCGTCGGTGGTGAAGCCGAGGCCGGGCATCCGCTCCAGCAGCGCCACCGCGCGGTCGGGCAGCAACGCCCGGTTGCCGTCGGCGAGCCGGTGCAGCGTGTCACGCCGTGCCATCAACTCCTCGATCTGCTCGGTGAGTTGCCGCTCGACGTCGGCGAGCGCGGCGGTGAACGACACGGTGTCGGCGCCGAGCAGAGGCCCGATCGCGGCCAGCGGGACGCCCGCCCCGGTAAGGGTCCGGACCTGCACCAGTCGCAGCAACTGGGCCGATCCGTACCTGCGGTAACCAGAGCTGTCGCGTTCGGGCTCCTCGACAAGGCCCAGCTTGTGGTAGTGCCGTACCGTCTTGACCGTGACGCCGGCGAACGCCGCTGCCTGCCCGACCGTGACTCCGTTCCTCATCTGCTCAGCCTGCCTCATGCCCGGGCCCGGCCGCGAATGCGTACACCGCGGCGCAGTACGTGGGTGCGCCGCGCCGAACTCGGTGAGGCGGCGCGGCCCTGGTTCGCGTTCAGCTCGCCGGCTGAGCCGGATCGGCCTTCCCGCCGCAGAACACCTCGTTGACGAGCCGCTGTGTGGCGTTCTGAAACGGCACGGCCAGCGACAGCGTGGCGTCGTCCACATAGCTCAGCGCGGCGGTCAGGGTCTTGCTGCCATCGGGCGTGCTGAACATCATCGCGGCATGACCCGCTGCGCCGCCGTTGTGGGTGACCACGGTGCCGCCGCGGCCCGTGTCCTGCACGAACACCCCCAGGCCGTAACCCATGTTCGAGACGGGCGTCGGGCGCGGCGTGCACATCTCGGCCAGCAGTTCGGCCGGCAGGAGCTCGCCGCTCATCAGTGCGGAGATGAAGGCGTGCAGATCGCGGGTGGTCGAGATCATGTCACCGCCGCTGGAGATCCAGGAGGGGTTTGTGGCGGGTGACGTCGACGGTCCTCTCCTGCCCGCCGTCCTCGTACCGGTAGTAGGCGTGGGCGTGCGGCTCGGGGATCTCGGTCTGCGCGGTCGGTGCCACGGTGCCCGTCAACCTGAGCGGCCCCAGGATCAGCCGCTGCATCTCCTGGGCGACCGGGCGGCAGGTGACCACGGCGACCTTGCCGGGCACGGAGAGTGTCCCGCGGTGTGCACTCGCGGCCCTGCTCCGCCGCGACGGTGCCTGGTAAGCGTGGCCACGGGCATCCGCGTGGCGCGGGTGCCGCGGCGAAGGGAAGGGCCTGTGCACGAGCGCACGAAGAACCCGCGGAACGACACGACGTCGCGCACGGCGCCCGACCGCCGGACCGCTGCCCGGCCGTCCGCCACGGATCAGAAGGTCCGGGCGGACGCACCGATGACTCCGCAGACGGCTCTGTTCCTCCAGACCACCGTCGGCAACGCGGCGGTGGCCCGGATGATCCAGCAACAGCGGCACGCCCACCGCCCCCCTGACGGCGGACGGGATGCCGCGACCGGCGCGGAGGCCGAGGCCGAGGCCGCACCGGTGCAGCGCTCCGCCGTGCACGACGTCCTGCGCTCTCCGGGCCGGCCGCTGGCCGAACCGGTGCGCACCGAGATGGAATCGCGCCTGGGGGAGGACTTCCGTGCCGTGCGCGTCCACGATGACGCCCCGGCCGCCCGGTCTGCGGCCGAGATCGGCGCCCGCGCCTACACCTCGGGCGACCACGTTGTGCTCGGCCGCGGCGGCTCGGACGACCACACCCTCGCTCACGAACTGACTCACGTGATCCAGCAGCGGCAGGGCCCGGTGGCCGGCACCGAGATCGGATCGGGACTGCGGGTGTCGAGCCCCTCCGACCGCTTCGAGCGCGCGGCCGAGGCGAACGCCACCGAGGCCCTGCGCCGCCCGCTGCCCGCGCCGGTGGCCCGGCCCTTCCCGGGGTCCGGCCCGGTGCCGCTCGGGGGTTCGCGGACGGAGGACCACTCGCGGGCGCCGATTCAGCGTGCTCCCGAGGCGACCACCACTGCTGCACCGGTCGCGACGCAGGCCGCCTTCACGCACCTTGCGGGGGACGATCTGGAAGGCGAGTGCGGCGGCTTCGAACGCAGGCGGGCGTTGAGCGTCAACCCGCCTCAGCAGGGGGTGATCATCCAGGAGATCAACCGGGTCTTCGCCGTGGAACAGTGGGACGGGACGGCATGGACCGCCCTGCCGAGCACGGCCATCGACGCCTACGTCACGGCGAGGAACTCCACCGTGCACGCCACTGTCGGCCGCTATTGGGAGTTGTGGGAGGTAGACGCGCAGGGCAACGTCTCCGACGGCGCGGAGGACACCTTCGGTCTGCCCTCCATCATCCCGGGAAGGAAACGCAAGGACACCACGCGGGGGACCTACACGATCACGGGGGACGCGGTGTTCTACCCCACCACTGCGGCGCCGGGCACCCTGGGATTCACCCGGGGCGGGGCCGCGCCCGCCGGGGGCCTGTACAGCACCCTGTCCGACCCGTCGGGGGCCATCGCGGCCAACGGACTCACCGCCACCGGCCAGCCGGTGCGCTGCCGGGTCCACGTCTCGTGGGACAGCTCCGCGAAAGACAGGTACTCGGTGGTCACCATGACTTGAGCCGAGCGGGCGCTGGGCGATCGCCGACCGGAGCGGGGTCGGCCGCGGCCGCCTCTGTTCGGGGAGGTCTACAGCTCGAAGTCCAGGTGCAGCACCTCGTTGATGTGCACTTCTTCCAGGGAGCCCGCGCGGCGGCCGTCGTCCTGGAAGTACACCTCCTTGAGCGCCTCACGACCTTGAGTTTTAACCTCCGAGATTCGAACGCGTGGCGGCAAGGCCCCCAATGCCCAGGCCCTGCGACCGTTGCGTGCTGCCCTCGCCGGTACACGGGAGTTTCGGCACGCAGGCCGGCACGAGGGTTGTCTGGCCGGTGTACGGAAACCTCTTTGGCTGGGCGGGGCAGGCCCGCGCAGTTCCGACGGCGCGCATGAGCGGCAGACTGAGTCACGGACGTCGGCCCGACTCGGGTGCATGGCGATGCCCAGCCGAGTCTTGCCCCTGACCCAGGGGTCAAGGTTTAGCGTCCGGACATGAACGCGACTCACCGCCTCGTGCGCCTGGTCCGCCGCCCTGCTGGATTGCCGACTGCGGACGACTTCACCCTGACACGGGTCCCCATCCCGCGTCCCGAGGCCGGCCAGGTACTCGTCCGCAACACCCATTTCCTGGTGTTTCCAGGCCTGCGGACCCTCATCGGAGGCGAGACCCGTGATGTCCCACTGCCACCGCTGTGCCCCGGTGACACTCTGGTCTCGGTCGGTCTCGCGCTCGCGGGCCGTGCCGGCGCCCGGACGACGGACGTCTTCGGGGCACCGGTCGGCCGAAACACCCTGCTGAGGCTGATCGCCTCGCTTCCGGATCCTTCGGTCGTGACACCCCGCGTGGTCGGCGTGGACGAATACGCTCAGCGCAAGGGCCGGATCTACGGAACTGTACTCGTCGACGTCGAGACACGTCGCCCGGTGGGCCTCCTGCCAGACCGGGAAGCGGACACACTCGCGGCCTGGCTCGCCGAGCGGCCCGGCATCGAGGTCATCTGCCGCGACCGCGCTCCCTTCTTCGCCGAAGGCGCCACCCGCGGTGCCCCGCAGGCACTGCAGGTCGCCGGCCGGTGGCACCTGTGGCACAACCTGGGCGAAGCCGCCGAGAAGTGCGTCTACCGGCATCGCGGCTGCCTGCGCCCCATTCCGGCACCGCCGGCCGAGCCACAGGAGGAAGTGGAGCAAGCTGCCTTATCGCCCTGGCCGACGGGTCACCGGTTCGCCGAACGCACCCGCGCCAAGCACTCGACCATCCACGCACTCCTGGCTGCCGGGCACAGCAAGCGGTCCGTGGCCCGGCAGCTCGGTATGGGCCTCAACACCATCCTGCGCTTCTCCCGCGCCACCACTCCGGAGGAGTTGTTCACCGGCCAGTGGCAGAGCCGTGCGACCAAGCTCGATGCCTTCAAGCCCTACCTCGACCAGCGCCGGCAGGAGGGCTGCACCAATGCCTGGAAACTGTGGGAGGAGATCAGTGAACAGGGCTACCGGACGGCTACAGCAGCGTCCGCGACTACGTGAGTAGGACTCTTCGCGGCAAGCCACAGCCGGTCGGGCCCCGGCCGCCATCGGCCCGTGCCGTCACCCGCTGGATCCTCACGCACCCGGACGCTCTGCCCGAAAGTGACCGACTCCAGCTCAAAGCCGTGCTGGCCCACTGTCCTGAACTGACGACGCTTGCCGGGCATGTGCGCCCTTTCGCCCACATGGTCACCCACCTGCAAGGCGACCGTCTGCCGGAGTGGATCGAATCGGCCACGGCCACCACCGAGCTGCCCAGTCTCAGCAGATTCGCCCAGCACCTCGAACGCGACCTCGCCGCCGTCATCGCCGGACTCACACAGCCGTGGAACTCAGGTGTCGTGGAAGGTCATGTCAACCGGATCAAGATGCTCAAGCGCCAGATGTTCGGCCGCGCGGGGTTCGAACTCCTTCGCAGTCGGGTCCTGTTGGCGTGACCGAGCGTCACCACCCCACAAGAAGTGGACACCAGATGGTTCCGGGCTGACCCTACTCGGTCGTGGCCGCACTGGAAACCGGCCGGACCTCATGGACGGCAGTACTGGACGCGGTGCGCCTGGACCCCGGCGCCGACGTCGCCGCGGTGACCGCGGTCCAGCTCCGCGAGGTCGTCGAACGGCTCGTCGCCGCCGGCCAGTGGAAGCAGGGCGACCCCAACGTCCTGGTGGTGTTGGACGCCGAATACGACCCGCCCCGCATCGCCCACTTGCTGGGCGACCTGCCCCCGTTCGCTATGCCGGAGTTGTACGAGCCGCGGCTGCCGCTGCTCGCGCCTACGGCACCAACTGCTGGACGTCCTGCAGCACTTCAGCACGACCGATCACGGCTGGGGGCCTAGGCCCGCAACGTCACCGCCGAACTCGGAGCCCGCGTCCCCCACGCCACGCCGAGCAACCGGCACGGCCTGCCCGAACGAGTCTCGTAGGGCTCGGCTGCTTTCACTGTGGTTCCCCGCTGTTCCCAGCTCGATCTGGTGCGGTGGTGGTGCAGAGCGGTGGCGCCCGGGAGGCGATCAGCCGGGCACGTTCCATTCATCGAGGCGGATCTTCACCTGCCGGTTCAGCTGCCATGCCTGACCTGCTACTTGACGACCGTTCAAGTGGTTGCCTAGTATTCAAGTCGTGGATATCAGCGACTCTCTCAACGCAGTCAATGAAGCGCAGAACGCGATGGTGCGCGGACGCCGTGAGTCGGTGTGGCGCGTGATCGTCCCACCCGTGCTCTTCACAGCCGCCATAGGTGCTGCTTTCACCCCCGAGGTGTTCCACGTCGACCACACCCCCGTCTTGACCGCAGTCGGCGTCGTGGCGGCCATCGGGATGTTTGCGTGCTTTGCCGTCCCGTCGTGGCTGGACGCCAAACGTACGGGCGTGGCGATGCTGCCGAACCGGGACATCAGCGCACGGTCACGGAACAGGCTGATGATGTTGGATGTGGCCCTGGGGGCCGTCTGCGCCGTATTCTTCGCCGCCTTCGGCATGACCGGCTTCCTGGTCGCCATGGCTGGCTTCGCCTGGATTCGTGGAGGGGCTCGGGCATGGATGCAGCGCGCGTGAACGACAGCGGTCCGATGCTGGCGGAAGCCTTCCTTCAGCCGACGCGGCTGAGAATCGCCGCCGCGCTGTCGGTGTGCTGCTCGGCAGCCTTCCCCGAGGTACGCGACCGCCTCGAGATCTCCGACTCACTGTTGTCCAAGCATGTGGCCATCCTGCGTAAGCAGGGGCTGGTCACGGTCGCCAAGACCATGAACGGCACCATGCCGCGCACAACACTGGCCCTGACCCGTCAGGGGCGTCAGGTATTCACCAACCATCTGGCTATGCTGACGAAGATGGCCGACGACGCAGCCAGCCAGCCCGTAGGAATGACGGACGAGGCAGCCGCCTCGCCAGAAGTGTCCCGAAGTGTGATTCAGTAAGCCCCGTGCCGGGGGGTGCCCGTCTTCTCCACGGGCACCCCCCGGCACGGATGTTCAGGCTCGGCGGTTGTAACACACTGTGCCTGCCCCCAGGCCGCGGCTGAGCCGGGCCGCCGGCAGGCGATGGAGTCGGGAGCAGACCCTGCCTTCGGGTGTCTCTGGGACCCTGCGGGGGTGTTCGGCTCCCTGTTTCCTCACCGAGGCCGCTTTCACCGGTTGGGCAACTTCTCCCTGCACAACCGATTGGCCTGCGACGGGTGTCAGCAGCCGTGGCCGAAAGTCGCGTTGGAGATGACGGCCGAAGCGATGCCCGAGCAGACACCGCTGGACGTGGTCACGGTGATCGTCGGGGAGGTCGCCGGGGCCTCGGCCTCAGCCGAAGCGCCGAGACGGTCGGCGGTGGTGTAAGCGATGTAGCCGGAGATCAGAGTCTCGGTCATGACGCCGGTTCCTTTCGGTATGTGAAAGCGGGTCAGCAGTTGTAGTGGCTGGTGGCGGCCGAGATGGCGCTTTCCGCCGCGGAGGCGGCCATGGCGGAGCACTCGGGCGACGAGACCGTCGTGACGGTCAGCGGCGTGGTGGCCGGAGCCTGGCCCGTGGCGGAGGCGCCCAGGCGGTCGGCGGTGGTGTAGGCGATGTAGCCGGAGATCAGAGTCTCGGTCATGATGTCGTTCCTTTCGTTGGATGGTGTCGGCCGATCCGAGGGGTGAGACCTGCCGTTGCCGGGCCTGAAGCAGGACGGCTGTTCTTCGGCCTCCCGCTGGCCCGTGGATCATGTCTAACAGCGTGGCGGGCCACTACAGAAAATCGTTACTTTCCCCAGAGGTCGCCGTTGTGTTCGAAGCCGGTTGCGGACAGGTGGGATCGCAGCTTGAACAGCTCCAGATAGATCTCTCCGAGAGCGATTTTCAACTGTGTTAGGCGGTCGTCCTCTTCATCGTCAATCTCGGGTTTTTTTCGAACGACCTCTCCTTCGAGGCCCATTTTCCCCGCTTCGACGAACCTGCGGCGCCATGTCCACACCGTCTGCTCCGCTACCCCCGCACGCGCGGCAGCCTGCGGGACCGTCTCTCGTCCGGTCAGCACGCTCAGGACCACGTCGGCTTTCTCCGGGATGGGCATCAGGTGTGGTCGCCCACGCCTCTTGCCTTCCTGCGAAGCAGTCATGCCTTAGACCATGGATAGCTCGGGAAGCGGCGGGGACGACAGGTTCCGTGCCGGATTGGAAGGATCGATCCCGTTGTCGATAAACGCCTCGTAGATGGCTTGGTCGGCGCCATCGGTCTCCCCGAGGACTGCGTGCTGGACCAACGCTGTAGCGATGATGTTCATGCGGTGTTGGCCGAAACTCAGGCGCTGCATGTGCGGACGCGGGTCATCCGGCTCCCAGGCCGCCGACATGCCCGGCGCAAGCGGGTGTGTGATCGGCGAGACCTGCTCGTCCAGCTCCATTTCCGGGACGAGGGCCGCCAGCGCCTTGGCATGCTGCCATGACTGAGGCGGCAGGTAGACCACGATCGCGTCGCGGCGGGGGTAGGACGTCGTGGACGACAGTACCTTCGCCCGGTACACCGCTGTGTTGTCCTCCAGGTACGTCAGCACGGTTTTCCACGCGCTCACAGCGTGGGCGAGGTCTCGGCAGTGCAGATACAGCCTCAGGAGGCCGGGGCTCGTCTTGTGCTCCTGGGATGAGGTCACCAGGTAGAAGCCGGTCGACAGCGCCGGCCGGCGTGCGGGAAGGGAGATTTTGGCGACCTGTCCGGTCTGTTCGAGGATCGTGCTGACAGGTACTCGGACACGTACCGAGTCGATCTGCACCACCTGCGTAGAGTTGACCGGTTCTCCGCACAGGGCCGCAGTGATGACGGTGTCTTTGTGCGGGGTGTGCCGAGCGATCATTTCCTCGGACAGTGGCTCGCGCACGGTACGCGCCGAAAGGCCGTGTTCGTCCTTCGGGATCCCTGCGTGTAGCCGTGTGTACAGCAGTGTGCCGAGAACACCGGACAGGGCGGCTGTCGAACCGGCCGTCACCTCCTCTCCGTCGACGGTGGCTGTCAGCCCTGGGGCGTCCACGCTCGTACGGTGGATGATGTCCGAGATGGCGGAGGGGATCATCACACGTCCAATCCGATGGTCTTGGTGAACTGCTCGGGTGAGAGCAGGGCGGTCCGGCCTATGCCAGCCGCTGCGCGGGAGATCGCCGGCAGGCGCGAGGACTGTTCCGAGAGAGCGATCATGCGGTCGAACATGTGCCATCCGGCCCACCGCACCGCTCGTACCGCCAATTCTTCGCAGGCACCCGGGTCGATGCTGCGGTAGCCGCGCCAGAACGCCTCGGTAATGGGCCGCAGCCGGTCGAGTTCGGCAGTTCCCGCCGCGATGACCTCGGAGTCGCTGGGCTGGTAGTCGGCCTGTCCGGGATGTTCTTTGCTGACCTTTTCCGGGATGCCGTTGACGGCCCGGTAGAGCCACTCGCCAGCGAAGGCTCCGATGTCGCGGGCGGGGTCTCCGAGGCGGAACTCCTCCCAGTCGATGACGTACAGCCGCTCGCCGTCCCAGAGGACCTGGTCGATGCGCACGTCGCCATGGACGGGCTGGTGGAACGCAGCGGCGTCGTCCGCGAGCTCCGCGATGGCCTTGGCCACCTCGGTGTCGGTGTGCAGGATCGACCATGCCTCGATCGACCCGGCCGATGAGTCGGCGTACGACGAGACCGGTATGGCTTCCAGACCCCTCACCGGTGGTGTCGGGCTGGTGCCGCTGTCGGCGTGGCTCCTGCTCACCTTGAGGGTGTGCAGCTCCGCCAGGGCCTTGCCTGTCCGCGCAGCCAGATCGTCGGTGAACGCGTCGTCCGCCGCGAGTTCGGCGGCTGAGACCGTCTCGTGAAGGTGCTCGTGGACGACGAGCTGATGGTTCAGGTCGTAGCCGAGAAGCTTCGGCGTTGCCAGGTGCTCCAGCTCGTGGCGAGAGACGAGTTGGTCGAACGCGGCCAGGTGGTGGATGCGCACCTGGATGTCGGTGGGGTGCCCCACGATCTGCTTGACGAACACCGAGTGGCCGCTCGTGGTCGTGCCTGACCAGTTGTCGTTACGGCCGCGATAGGCGCTTACTTCGTTCTCTGTCAGTTGGCCGAGCCCCAGGCGCGACAACAGGCCATTGACGTGAGGTGCCGAGCTGAGGGCGACCGGTTGTACCCGTATGCGGGTCTTGGTCTCTTCGGACATTGAATGGCATGCCTTTCTCTCTAGCTGGTGGCGAATGAGGCGGTGATGTCGGAGAGATCACGGATGGCGGTGCCCAGCCCGTGAGAGGTGATCGATGACATGGGGTTGAGGATGACCTCGGCGACGCCGCACTGGCGGTAGGCACCCAGCAATTCGGCGATCTGCTGTGAACTGCCGTGCACAAAGGTGCCGCTGTCGACCAGGGCCTTGGCTCCGGCCGCCGGGTCGTCGGCGTGCGCCGTCACCCCGGCGCGGCGCAACATGTCCGTGTAGTGCGGCATGGACAGGTGGACACCTGCTGCTTTCTGCGCCACCTCGTACACGTTCTTGCCGTGGCGGTCGGGGTACACATGGACGACCGTCGCCACCTCCGGTACCGGCCTCGCGGCGGCCGTGGCGCCCTCGGTCAGTGCGGGAATGATGTGGTCGCGCACATAGGTCGGGGGCGTCATCCATGTGATGGCCAGATCCGCACAGGTGGCGACGCGACGCGCCATGCCGGGGCGCAGTACACCAGCGGCCCAGTACACCGGCGGATGCGGCAGTGGTTCTAGCTGGAAGTCGACGTGGTAGAGGTCACCGTGGTGGGTGACGGTCTCACCATCGGTGAAGCGCCGGGCGAGGGTCAGGAACTCCGAAGTCGCCGATGCGGGCTTGCCCAGCTTCTCCCCCAGGGCCGCGACTTGGAAGCCGGCGGATCCCGGCCCGTACCCAGCCACGTAGGAGTGCCCGCTCAGCATGGCCACCCCACGCGCCTGGGCGGCTGCGTCGAGCGGATGCCGCAACGGAAACAGCGTCACCGCCGATCCCATCGGCATGCGGATGCCCGCCCCGCACAGATAGGAGAAGATCTGGTGGGTCTCCGCCCGCAGGGACTGACCGGTCCACAGCCGGTGTACGCCAAGGCTCTGTGCGGTCTTGGCGAACGGCAGCAGCATGGCCGGGTTGGACACCTGCGCCGGATACAGCCACGAAAGGCGCATCACATGCCTCCGGCCATGGCGGTCTGCCGCCGGCCGGCCAGCTTCGACCCGGATTCCTTGCGGGCGGCACGGTGGAGCATCTTCGGCGCCAGCCACATCCCGGCCACGATCCACGCCACCAGAACGAGCGCGACCCAGGGGCGCTGCCAGGAATGCGAGGTCTCGGCGACGAGCATCTGGTCGGGAAGCATTGCTGAGCGGATTCCCTGGGCCATCCACTTGACCGGGAAGACTTCCAGCACCCACTGCACATAGCGGGGCATGGCGGCGAAGGGAACGAAGACTCCCGACAGCATGACCAGCGCGTAGACCGGCAACTGCAGCAGTGCGGAGGCGCGCTGGGAGTCCAGCAGTGCTCCCAGGGTCGCGCCCAGCGGTACCGTCGCCAGGATGCCCAGGACCAGGACCCAGATCAACGTGGCCCACTTCAGGGGGGTCGACGGCAGCGGCATCGCGAACGCCAGATGTGCGGCGATGAGCATGACGATCGCGGCCGCTGCCGCGCGGACGCATATGTGCAGCATCCTCCCGACCAGGTAGGCGGGCATGCCGTCCGGGGTTCCGCGCAGCCGGAGCATGGTGCCGTCGTGCCGGTCCATGCTGATCATGCTTGCGGTCGAGGACAGCCCTTCGATGGCAGCGACCATGGCCACGCCGCCGGTCACCATCAACAGTGACTGCTTGATGTGGGTCCCGGCGACGAACCCGGAGCGCTGCGAGGCCATGAACAGGAAGATCCCTGGGGTCAGCAGCAGACCCACGATCTCCATCTTCGAGGTCACAGCCAACTTGATCAGTACGCGGGCGCGGTCCCACCCGGTAGCGGCGATCTTCTGGGCGCGCGTGCTCACATCTCCCCCTGTTCACGCAGGAACGACAGGTAGGTGTCCTCCAGCGTGGGGCGGACCACCTCGATCCCGGGTATGGGCCCTTGGAATGACTGGGTGAGTTCGTAGACCAGCTTTTCCGGGCTGGCGGTGTGCTCCACCCGCTTGCTGCCGTCGTGTCCCATCCAGCGGACGACGGACTGCTCCGAGACCTGCTGGGCCAGCGAGTGCAGGGTTCCGGAAATACGCACACGCCCCCCGACCAGGATGCTGACGGTGTCGGCCAGCCGCTCGGCCTCGGCCAGGTCATGGGTGGTCAGCACCACCGTCACGCCGGTGGAGTCGCGCATGCCCAGGATCAGGTCGTGGAATTCCCGGCGCGCTTGGGGGTCGAAACCGGCGGTGGGTTCGTCGAGGAACAGCACCTCCGGGCGGCCGATGATCCCCAAGGCGACATCCACCCGCCGCCGCTGCCCGCCGGAGAGGGTCTGCAGCTCCTTGTCGGCCCGGTCGGTCAGGCTGGTCATGGCCAGCAGGTCAGGGATGGCGTAGGGGTTGTCGTAGTAGCGGGCGAAGTGGCCGAGTACATCCCGTACGGTCCATGCCGCGTGGTCACGCCAGGACTGCTGGACGATGCCGACTTTGTTCCGCCATGCGGCACCGGCGTTTTCGGGATCGGTGCCCAGCACTCGGACCTGTCCCCCGGACCGCTGGCGGAATCCTTCCAGGATCTCGATGGTGGTGGACTTCCCTGCCCCGTTGGGGCCGAGAACACAGGCGACCTCACTCTTGCCGATGGTCAGGTCCACGCCCTTGAGGACCTGTGTGGGTCCGTAGGCCATGGTGATGCCGCTCGCTTCGATAACAGGTAGTGATGACATGTCTTCCGTGGGTTGGTTGGCTGCCGGTGACACTAATGGCTGCAGAAGGCCTGGTCAGGTGGTGAAAGAATGGGTTTGTTGGTCCCGTTGTCGCCCTGACCTGCAGGAAGGCACTCCCCCCGGAACGCGGGGTTCCTTTTCCGTGCTGCGATCGCCCTAGGCTGGCCGCCTGTCCGCAACCCAGCAAAGAAACAGGGTCTTTCCCATGGCAGGTCTTGAAATGTTCGGGATCGGCAACCGGCAGGTGCCGGTCATCGCCGACGTCGACGCGACGCTACGGATCGTGCGTGCCGAGTTGGAGCAGGCGGGCCCCGAGGACGTCCCGGGACTGCGCAGGGCCCTTGCCGCCCTGGAGAACTACGCCGCCCAATCCGATCCCGTGGTGCGCTGGGCCTGCGATCTGCTCGACAAGGCCGGCATCGACCCGCACGCCCATCCGATGCAAGCCCTCAAGCGGGTGCGCGAGGAACTGCCGGGCGTGGGCCTGGCGTCGGCCAAGAAGATTGTGGACAGGGCCGTCACCGCGACGCAGCCGCGGTGACCGCGCACGCCCCTTCGCTGTCCACCAGCTCGGCGAGGAGCGGGACATACGAGGGCATGAGACGGGACCACCCCATGTAGGCGGCGAAGTCGTGGGCGTGGATCAGCACCCGCAGCGCGGTGGCGATCGACACAGTGAACATGTCGACGGGCCGGTCGTACGACGACAAGAACGCTCGTTGCAACTCACTGACGTAGGCGGGGTCGTGCCCGTTGAGGTGCTCGTTCTCGTGGAGTTCGCCCAGCATCCAGCCGATGTCGAACTCAGGGAGCGAGGCGGCTTCTTCAGTGCCGCACAGCACCGCGGCCCGCATGATGTTCTCCGCACTGGGAACGATCATTCCCGTGCCCATCGCCCCGTGCACGACGAACTGTGCCTCTGGCCGGGTGAACAGGTCGCACCAGTGGCGCAGCGTGTTCCATCGGGACATCCCGAGCTCCTGGCGGGCGAGGGTGTGCCAGGCGGCGGCGGCCATCGGTCCTTGCCCGTTGTCCAGCCACGCCATCACCCGGTCAATGCCGTTGGGCGTGCGTGGGCGGGTGCCGTCCGGCAGCGGGGTGTGGAACCGCGAAAGGCCGCGTGCCACGCACGCCAGGAGATTGGCCGCGTCGGCCGGGTCCTCTTTGGACAGGAACATCGACGCCAAGGATCTGGGGCCGGGGGTCCGATAAGTCAGTGCCGTTCCCCCGTCCGTGAGCACCTGGGACGTGGGCGTGACGAAGCGCACCTCATCGTGTCCGGCGCGCTCCGCCGCCAGGAACAAATGCCGTGACGGGGCGGCCAGCGGGCGCGGCCGGTCGGTTCCGCCGCTGTGGGTCCATTCGTACGACGAGTCGTGGCGGGTGATGACGGTGGACAGGTAACCCGTCTCGAATCGGTCGATCAGCTCAGCCATTGGCCTGCGCCTTCATGCGGTAGCGGTGTTTCTCCAACATCGCTATGACTGCCGGTAGTTGGGCGGGGGCGTGGGAGCCTCGTTCGCCGGTGGTGGCGGATATCCCCCGGATTCCGGGAACCACGGTGAGGTTGGGCCACTGGGCCAGCTCCTTCATGTGCCGGGCGTAGGAGTGCGACTCGGCCGCACCGGGCGGCAAGGCCGGGGCAACGGCGATGGGTGCCTTCGTGCACTGCAGCGCCAGCATTGCCGGGGTGTCGGCCATCCCCTGTGCGAGGCGGCCGATGAAGGAGAACGTGGCGGGGTAGACGATGACGCTGTCCGCCCAGTGCGACAGCTCCACATGCAACGCCGTCAGGGGAGGCTTGGGCCAAGCGTCCTTGATGATGTCGCTCTTTGCCATCAGCGACAGCGCCGAGACGCCGGTGAAGTTCTCCGCCGACTCGGTGAGCACGACCTTGAGCTCGACATCGGGGTAGGCCGTGCGAAGCCAGTTGGCCCACATCGGGGCGAACATCGCCGCTACCGACCCGGTGACCACGTACAAAAGCCGTTGCCCGGTGAAGGCCGGAACGCTGCCTGTCGGGGTTGTCTCGTTCACGTGTTTTCCTTCGCGTCCGCGCCGGCGTCTCCGACGATCACTCCGCCGAATCGGTCGGGCACGTAGAACTCGGCGGCGGCCTGGCGTACCTGGGGCGTCGAGGTGTCGGCCAGCCGTTGCAGCACAAGGGGGATGTTCTCCGGGTCCTCACCGGCAATCAGGGCGGCGTCGAAGGTTGAGGCGAGGCCGGCCTGAGAGGACATGGAGATCAGCATGGTTCCCGTCATATAGCGGCGTGCCTGGTCCACCTCCTGTCCCGTGATGGGTGACGAGGTCATCTGCCGCAGATACCAGGCGATGCGCGTAGCGGTGTGCGAGGTCCGCTCGGGTGCGGTGTCCGCCTCGATGAGGATCACGTGCTGGTCGAGGTGCTCGCCCAAGACGGCTTGGACCCGGTAGGCGAGTCCTTCCTTCTCCCTGAGCCCCAGGACGAGGCGGGAGGAGAAATAGCCGCCGAAGACCGCGTTTGCCAGCGACAGGGCGAGATAGTCGGGGGCGTGACGGGGGATGGCGGGGGCGGCGAGCCGTATGTGGGACTGGTGCCAGCCGGG
The DNA here is from genome assembly GCF_053598315.1 of Streptomyces sp. NPDC001153. Lineage (NCBI taxonomy): Bacteria > Bacillati > Actinomycetota > Actinomycetes > Kitasatosporales > Streptomycetaceae > Streptomyces > Streptomyces sp. NPDC001153. The sequence goes on along the minus strand of NZ_JBSFJZ010000064.1, from coordinate 25,085 downwards.
GCGGTCCACGACGACCGTTCGCGTGGTGTCCGGCGCGGGGCAGTGTGCGCGCTGGTTTCCGGTATCGGCCACGTCGGCGAAGTAGCGTTCGCACCACGTGGCCGTGACCTTCGGATCATGGTCGCTGACCACGACCAGGTGGCCGCCTCGCGCGCTGATCATGCGGCTTTGGTGGCCGGCCAGGGCCTCAGTGGTGACGTCGGCGACCAAAGTGGTGTGGGCTGCCAGTTCCATGGCCGCCGGGAGGGGCTGGTACAGGTGGCGCAGGAACGCGTCTGCCGAGTCGATGTGAGGCTGGCCGGCCGCCAGGAGGGTCCGGGAGATCACCTGTTGTGTCGCCCACGCGGTGACAGCGCTGTCAGCACAGGGGGAGGCGACGGTACGGGAGAGGTGGTCGAGGACGTGTTGGAGAGTGTGTGACGGGGCGTAGACCGAGACGCCCAGCCACTGTCCCTGGCACTGCACCGTGACCGATGCTCCTGTGCCGGCCAGCGCGTCGGAGAGGGTCTTGTCCACTACTGCGGCCAGCACTTCGCTCCGCGCGTGAGTGATGGCATCGGCGGGTGCGTAGGAAAGGGACAGGCGCACCATGGCCATGGGGGCCAGCGCGTAGCGGCTGGCTATGACGGTCATGCCTGACGCTGTGGTGGTGCGCACGATGGGGGGGACTACTACCTCGGGCAGTGCGGCGATCGGCGGCAACACTGTTGGTCCTTTCACGCTTTCACCAGGTGCACGGCGGCCGCGAACTGGCCATGCAGTGAGGCGGCGGCATCTGCTACCGCGGTTTTGGTGACCTGCTTTACGCACGTCGCCAGCTCCGCGGCGATACGCGGATTCCCGAACAGGATCTGCCCGGTCCCGGCCACGCTGGCCAGTGACAGCAGCGAGTCCTGTCTGCGGTACAGCGACGCGAGTGTGCTCTGGACGGCCGCTGCCACGGCCGGCTCGTCAACCCCGCCACTGGCCACACGGTGCAGCACGTGCCCGATGCGTTCGGTCACCAGCTCGTGCTGCCCCTCGTCGTGGGTGGCGACGATCAAGAACGTTTCCGGAGCGGCGCACTTGAGGGGACCGAACAGACCGCATCCGGAGGAGACATCGCCGACGACCTGTTTGGCAAGGCCGTGGTATCCGCCCGTGAGCAGGGCCGACAACACCAGGTGGGCCGCGTAGCCGTCCACGCTGTCCGCCGGGCCGGGCATGCGGTACCCCAAGGCCGTGGCCGGCTTGGGCGCCATCGGGTCCGTGTGTCGTAGGAGGCCATGTTTCGTCGGCCACGGTTCGTGCAGATCGGGCGGGGACGGTACAGGGCGCGACGGGACATCGCCGAAATGCTCCAGTACGAGGGATTCCGCGTCCTGATGGCCGAAGTTTCCGCACAATGAGATGACCGCGTTGGACGGCGAATAATACGAATCAAAGAAGTCAGTACAGTCGTCGAGAGTGGCGCGGCTGACGTCCTGCAGGTCGCCGTACCCGTTGTGCCTATTCTCCCATTTGGTATAAAGCGCCTGCGGCAGGATGGTCCAGGGGAACCCACCGTAGGGTTTGTTCAGGACATTGGAGCGTATCTCCTCCTTCACGACGTCGATCTGCGTGCGGAGGTTTGCTTCGGTGATGTCGAGGGCTCGCATGCGGTCGGCCTCGGCGAACAGAACACGACTCAAAGCGGTTGACGGAACAACTTGATGGTATTCGGTGTGATCTTGGTAAGTGTTTCCGTTGGCTACGCCTCCGCATGCCTGGACCAGCGAGAAGTGGCCTTGGGTGGGGACGTTCTTGCTTCCCTGGAACATCATGTGTTCGAAGAGATGAGCAAATCCGCAGCGGTGTCGCGGTTCGTTACGAAAACCGATTCCATACTGCACGGATACGGCTACTGCGGGTGGTCCTTCTGTTTTCTGAGTGACAACACGTATCCCGTTTTCGAGAACGAGAGTTCGCACCGAGGGCTGCATGTCGCAACCGTAGATGTCGTGTCACCGTAAAAGAAACATGTTTCTTTGGAAGGAAACGCTCCCGTTTGTCCCATTGTCCACGCTAAAGCGCTTACTTACCTGTCAAGTGGCAGGTCAAGCTATGATCGACTCGTGTAAACGACAAGGGGGAAACATGTCTGCGTCGGAATGCGCTTGTATACGGCCGAGTGCCCTGACCGAGGCCTGCCGCATGCTGGTGACGGGTCCCTTCTCATTCCATGAAGGCAGATCCGGCGGAGAAGACGGGGTTCGGTGTTGGGCGTCATAGATGTCCAGGCCACCCGTCATACCTCCCGACGAGAAGACCAAGATCATTCTCGCTTTGCTGTCAGGGCAGGCAACCGTGACCGAGGCTGCGGAACTCGCCAATGTGTCGGAACAGGCGATACGCAACTGGAAACGGCAGTTCGTTGAAGGGGGTGCTCGCAACATGAGAGGTGACTCTGTGTGCGGGCATGTCCTGAAAGAGGTAGAACTATCCCGGGAAATAGCTGACCTGAAGGCGGCGATCGCCGACCTGTACATGCAGCTGAAGTGCCACCGCACCAGACCGCGGGCACTACCCGAGAGCCGCCGTGTCAACGGCCTGGTGTAGGTCGCGTCCGCCGGAATATATGGGTGTCGGCGTCGGCAGCTCGTTGAAGGTGCGCTGGATCGAGCTGCCCCGGCAATCCGCTCATGCTCAACGTGAGTTATGGAGCGGATACCCCGTTCAGACGGACGCGGCGGGGCCGCAGCTGAGCGCGACGACAGCCCAAATCGGCAACAAGTCTGGGCTGTCGTTGTGGAGCGCGCCCGTGAGCGGGCTCCGTTGACTGGTACGTGCAAGCGCTCATGCGCAGGGACAGCACGTTCCGGTCGGAGTATCGGGCCAGGGAACCCAGCCGGCACGTCCAGACGCCCCCGTCTCAGGTGAGATGGCGGTGGGCGCCGTGCCTGGCTCGGCGAAGCAGGTTCCCGCCGCATGGGACGCCTTCCTGCGGGACACCAGCGGGCCCTGCTTCGAGGAGGACCCGCTGGCTCTCAGCTGGCACGGAAGCGGAAGCCGCGTCAGAGCTCGCTTGTCTGCGTGGCCGTGTGGGCAAGGTGGCGTCGCAGGGCGGCGTCTTCGGGGATGTGCGGACGGCCGCCCGCCAGGACAAGGCGCACGGCACGCAACGCGTCCAAGCCGGCCAGGGGGTCGCCGTCGACGACCAGAATGTCGGCGCGGTACCCCTCAGCGAGGCGGCCCGTCTGGCCGTCCAGTCCCAGCGCAGAGGCGGCCTGGGCCGTGGCCATGTCGATGATGCCGTTCCTGGGAACTCCCAAGTACTCGAAGAACTCCAGGCTGGAGACCAGTCCGCCGAAGACAGCTCGAGGCACCCCGGCATCCGTCCCCGCCACGAGGTTCACCCCCCGTTCTGCCATCCGGCGCATCGGGGCGAACAGTTCGGCGGCCTTCTCGGCGCCGACCCGGTCGGCGAAGGCGCGCCAGTTCGGATGGTTGGCGGGACAGACGGGAATTCCCTTGGCGATGATCTCCGCAAGGAGGTCCTCGCGCAGGTCGGAGCTGCCGTCTTCGGTCATCCAGCTGCAGTGCTCGATCGAGTCGACCCCTGCTGCGACGGCGGCGGCAATGCCGTCGACGCCGTGCGCGTGGGCGGCCACCGGCAGACCGAGTCGGTGGGCCTCCTCGACGGCGGCGGCGAGTTCCTCGGCGGTGAACTGGGGCTCCCAAATAGCGGGACCGCCACGAGTCAGGCCCCCTCCTGTGGCCATCACCTTGATGACGTCCGCGCCTTCCTCGGCGTTACGGCGCACCTGCTCCCGGATCTCGGTTTCCCCTTCGACTTCACCTCCGAGGAACCAGCAGTGCCCGTTGCGGGCGGTGAGCGGCGCGGTGGCTGCCAGGATCCGCGGTCCGGCCACTGCGCCCTCGCCGATCGCGTTTCGTAGCCGGACGACCAGCCCGCCGCGGTCACCCAGGTCACGGGCGGTGGTGATGCCGGCGTCGAGCAGCTGCCGTGCCCGGCCTGCCATCCCGAGGAGCAGCGTCGCGTCGTCGCTCTCGCGCACGGTGGTGACCGGGTCCGGTCCTGCGTCGAAGGCCAGGTGAACGTGGCAGTCGATCAATCCGGGCAACACGGTGGAATCGGGGAAGTCCAGCGTCCGGCAGTCCGGTTCGGCACACGCGAGCACCTCCTCGCGCGCCCCGGCGGCGACGATGCCGTCCCCCGCGATGAGGACGGCGCCGTCCCGCACGTGAGCGCTGCTGGGACCGAGCAGCACCTGCCCTGCCGTGATCAGTATCTGGCTCATGCCGTCTCGCTTTCTCCGTCTGCGTTTTTGGCCCCGGCCAAGACGCGTCGTTTCACCGCGTCCGACAGCGCCACGAGCTGCCGCACGTCGTCTTCCAAGCTTTGTGTGCGCGGCATCGCGACGGTGACAGCCTGGGCTGGAGCCACCGGTGCCGCTTTGCGTCGCTCGTTGCGCAGCGCGGAGTACAGCTGAGCAGCCAGGTCATCGGCAGACTCCGCCTGGTCCTGGGCGGTGCTGTCCGCTGCGAGCGCCAGGTGGGGGCTGATCCGCACCAGGCCGTCACGGCATTCGATGACTCTGCGGTAGTAACGCCGGTGGACGCCGAGCGGGAGCAGGTGGTCGCGCCACGGTGTGGTCGGCATCCGGTAGAGGGCGTGCTCGGGATATGCCTCGTTGAGTACCTGCCACAGCGGTCCCAGTCGGCGATACATGCGGCGGTGCTGGCGGCGTACACGCACGGCCGCGATCCGGGTGGCGACTCCGGGGTAGCTGACTCCGATGAGGAACAGCGGGACCGCGAGCGCGATGATCACGCTTGAGGCCCGCGTGACAGTCGGGAGTACGCTGCCCCCTTGCCATCGGACCACGGTCAGCACGGTACGGATCGTGCAGGACGCGGCCATGGCGCCGATACCCACGGCTGCCAGCCAGAGGCCGGTTGCCAGCGGTCGCTGTGATGCACGGGCGTAGGCACAGGTCCACCGCAGGGCCATGGCCAGGGCGTAGACGAGATACACGTCCGCGATGAGGTAGAAGCTCACAAGAGCCGGATCGCGAAGGTCGGATCCCCGGAAGTTGGCGCCGTGGTCGTGAACGCCTGCCGCGACGGTGGCCGTGATGAGGCCAATGGCGGCGAGAGCCAGCAGGAGTGCTTCCCGGCGGGCGCGTCTGTTGCCCTCGGCCGCATCCGTGGCGGCCGAGTACAGGTAGAAGCACATCAGCCAGTACACCATGCCGAGTACGAACAGGTTCTGCACCAGTCGAGGGGCGCCCGGGCCGCCCACAGAAACCATCCAGCCGGCGAAGTGCTTAGCCAGTATGAAGGAGCAGGCGGCACTGGTCAGGCACAGCGTGACCGCACGCAGAGCCGCGTCATGGGGGGCCTTGACCAGCTGAGTTATCTTCCACCCCAGCGCTGCGGCGAACGCCAGGCTCATGCCCCACATGATGAGGGAGACGATCACAGCCATCCCTGCCTGTCACCCAGCGCCGTCTGGACTCGCCGGACTGACACGTTTGTTGGCCGTGGGGGTGCGACTCGGTTCAGCACCGAGGCCCACTCCAGGATGATGGTGGCGACCAGCTCCGCCTCTTGCTCGTGTTCCTGGTCGTAGGACGTACGCCGCAGTGCCCGGCGGATCGCTTCGGGCGCGATGTCGGGCATCATCAGGCCCCACAGCTCCTCGTCGCCGTCGTCACTGTCGTGGTCGGCCAGGATGTGGCCCACTTCATGCAAGATGATGTGGTCCTGGTGGGATTTCGTCGTCTCCCTCTGGTAGACGATGAAGTCGCTGGTACCCGTGGCAATCCAGACTCCGAAGGGGCCCGGCACGGGCAAGGAGTAGGGCACCAGATGAATCGGCCGGCCTCGTCGCTCGCCCAATGCACGGCACAGGGCCTCCACCTGCAGAGGCGGTTGGATGTCCAGGGCTTGGAGCTCCTGTTTGCAGCGGCGACGAAGCTGTCGCTCCTTCAACCATTCCCCCTAGATCAAGGTCAGACTTCTTTCCTGCGACGGCGGCTCGCGCGTCAGTGGGACATCCTTGCTGGTTGGCCACCACAGCCCGGGTCATGCCAGGCCTGGTCAGGGCGTGACACGACTCGTTCAGAAACCGTCTGCGACGTGAACATTAGCGAAGGGGTGGCGAGATCCGGCAGAGACCCCCACCGGACGGTTTCTCAGCAGGAGCACTGCCGCTGGCCGCGGCCACCGATGCACGAGTACGGCCCAGATCGAGACAGCGGGTGAACCTCTGTCTGCTCGCGCCTGCGATGCGCGGATGCGACCGTCAGACGTCGCCGTCGCGCGAGGTCGGCTCTTCTGCCAGCCCTTCCAGCATCCGCAGATGGCTCACGACTCCGGCCAGGGTCTGCCGACTCGAATCGGAAAGGCCATGTGCCCGAAGTGCGATGTTGCGCACATCGCTCTCCTTCAGCGCCTGCAGCAGCGCGAGTTGCTCGTCGATGCGCTGCGCCTGCTCGCTATCGAGGAAGTAGGCAGGGCTGACACCGAAGTAGCGGGCCAGGGCTTCGAGGTGCTTCTTGGTCGGGTTTGTCTTCCTGCCGGTACGCAGCTGCCAGATATAGGCGCCGCTGATCGCCCGTTCCCCCGCTGCGATGTTGATGGCAGCAGCGACGTCCTCGTGTGACGGAGCCTTTTGGCCCTTCGGTGTCGCAGTTTCGAACAGATGATCGATCTTCTGTGCGAGCGTGCGGTCCGCCTCGCCGCCGGCACCATGCTCGGCCTCGCCGCTCATCCCCCGACTCCTCGCTAGTTCATGGACGCCCGGGCCCAAAGTGTACTGAACGACTCTCAACTACTGACGTGTCCAGCCAAGTTTATTGGTCATGAAGTGGATCTCGTGTCTAGTATCAACCCCAGTCATGAACTGACGTTAATGGGGGAGCAATGGCAGCACGCGCCCGTCCCGTGGGACACCAACCGAACACGGCACCGACCCCACCCTGCGCACCCCGCCTGACCAGCGAGGAACAGCAGGCACCTCCCCCGCCGCCACGGACCGGACACAGCACCAAACACACCCCCCACCCAGTAGGTGCAGCGCAGTGAGCACACACGTACCCGACGACCCGACAGCCCTCGACCACACGCTGGAGGTCTCTCTCGGCCGCCGCGCCCCCTTCACCCAGGTCGGCGACTGGGTCCTGCTCTCCGGCGCAGACTCCGACGCCCGAACCCTGTACTGGGCACTGTCCGCCCACCTCAACACCTCGCGCGACGACAACGAGGTCTGGCCGGGCCTGCTCACACTCGCCCGCATCCTGGGACTGAAGAAGCCCGAAAACGTCTCCAAGTACATGCTGCAGCTGGAAGTGATCGGAGCCATCGAGGTCATCCGCTCCACCACGGGCCTGGTGCGCCGCAACCGCTACATCGTGCACCAGACCCCACCCGTCGACTACTGCGGACCCCGGTCCATGGCCGACTGGTACGCCCTTAACCGAGCTGTCCCCGACGAGACCCCCGAAGAGCGCGACGCCCGCGAAGAGGCCTTCGACTCATGGCTCACGGCCACCCGCCAGACACTCAAGGAACACTGCCAGCAGACCGCCCACGCCCGGGCGCAGGCACGCAAGAGCCGCACGCCACTGCCGCCAGCCATATCCTTCTGCGGCGTGAACTCCCGTACCCCCACGGCAGGGGGCACGGGGCGACCTGGGATTTCCGCGAAATCAGCAGGCCAGACCGTACCCCCTGTTGTGGGGGTACGTACCCCCGCAACAAAGCGCTTCGCACCCCCCCAGCAAGGGGTTGAAGTAGACCAAGAAGAACAACACCAAGAAACCGCGCCTGCGGCGCGAAGCGTCGCTACCGGCCGAAGGCCTCATACAGCAAGTAGTAGGAACGCCCCTCGCAACGACACCGGCAACGGACGACCTGAACCGTCGGCAACACGGCAGGGACGCCCACCCCGTAGCGGTGTCCGCCAACGCATGACCCCGGGCCAAACCCAGGTCGTCGAGGCCGTCGAGGCCGGCCTTCCACAGGAACTGCGCGCCTTGCTCCCCCGGTTCCGCCCCACGGCACTGCGGGACACCATCCTGCGCGAACACCAGCACCGCACTGCCGAAGAGCTGATCGCGCGAGCCGACCGCCGCTGGTACGCCTGGGGCCTCGCCTCAACCGCCGACATCTCCACCGGCGGACCAGGACTGGCCCACCCCGTCGGCGTTGCGGTACGGCTCATAGCCTCACACCGATGTCCCATCAACAAGTGCGGCCGCGAATGCCCTGACCCACGCTGCGAAGACGGGGTCATCATCGACACCAATCAGTCATGCCCCCGATGCGCCGAACACCGGCGCGATCACCGCAACGGAAACGCCCCCCAACCCAGTGCTGCTCGCGAGAGCAAGAGGCAGCAACGCCCTGAATGCCACGACTGCGGCAGGCCCATGGTTGGCCCAGCGCACCCCGATGGCATCTGCCGCGACTGCAGACAGGCCGCGGGAGGCGCACTGGGCAGCATCCGGCAAGCCGTGTGAGCGGCGGCAGCCTGCATCGCGCCGTCTGACCTGCAGCACGCTGGATCCATCGGGCAACCAGTGCTGAACTCGCCCCCGGCGAGTTCAGCCGCACGAACCGGGCTCATGGCTGTCCGGCCGTCGACTTTGGCGGCCAGCGAGCTCCGTGCCGCCGTCCTGCCCTTGGCCCGGAACGATTGACCGGGGCCGCAGCCGCCGTGTACCCGAGCCCACCGGTCAGCTGAGACCCAGTCGGCCGAGCGCGGTTGTCCACTCAGCAACGATGGCCTGCTGGGCCGTAGCCAAGGTCACCTTCCCAGAGCAGACCGCGGTGTGCAGCTTCGTCTCCACCCGATTGTCTGTAAGCACTTGTTTTGGCTCCAGTGCACGGAGTTGTTTTGGTCTCACGGGCGGGTCGCAGGGGGCGTGTGGCGGTGATTCACGCCCCTGTACGCAAGGTGATTTGGCCCCACTTCGGCATTAAGGGCCTGAGGACGTTGGCGGATTGCTCGGGTTGCGGATCTTGATCGTCTTGGGCTTGCGGCCGGTTCGTCGGCGCCGCCAGGATCGGCAGCATGATCAAGGGTGTGATGTTCGACTTCTCCGGGACCCTCTTCCGGATCGAATCGGCCGCGCAGTGGCTGCGCGCGGTGACAACGAAGGCCGGTCTGGACGTGCCCGAGGGTGAACTCGACGCGTGCGTCAGCCGGCTGGAAGAGTTCGGGGCTCAGCCCGGAGGGGTTCCTCCGCGCACAGTGCCGCCCCATCTGGGGGCACTGTGGCGGGAGCGCGATCTGACCGCCGAACGACACCGGGCTGCCTTCACAGCCCTTACCCGGGAAGCGAAGCTGCCTGTGGCTGACCTGGCCGAGGCCCTGTATGAACGTTCCCAAGTATCCGGGGCATGGCTGCCTTATCCCGACGCCGAGGAAACCCTCCGCGCCCTGCGCGGGCGAGGCATCCCGGTCGCTGTCGTCAGCAACATCGGCTGGGACATGCGCCCTGTCTTCCGCGACCACGGTGTCGATGACCTCGTGGACGCCTACTTCCTCTCCTTCGAGTGCGGGGTGAACAAGCCCGATCCCCGGATCTTCCAGATGGCGTGCGACAAGCTCGGAGTGGCGCCCGGCGATGCACTCATGGTGGGAGACGAGCCTGTTGCGGACGTCGGCGCTGCCACGCTGGGGTGCCGGGTCCACCTGGTCGATCCCTTGCCCGTTGACCAGCGTCCCGGCGCGCTGGCCGAGGTGCTCCAGCTCCTCTGACGTGCCCGACCGGGGCGACTTTCGGCGCGATGTTGAGGGCCCGGCAACCGAACGGCCGTCCAGTCCTCGGGCTCGATACAACCCGATCTTTCTTGTTGTTGATGCCGCCGCCCGTGTGGCCCGGATCAGCCAGCTCACGAACGATCGACAACTGGGCACATGCTCCCCCACCCCGACGCCCACCTACCGCCCGCCCCCATCAAGCGGACAGGGTGTTGGTGTGCGAGGTCAAGTGCGGCGAAAGGTGCCGCCCTCCAGACCTGAGGGCGGCACCTTTCGCCGTAGGCACGGATCGGCACCTTTGATTTAGCAGGGTGCTTCGCCGTTGTAGAACGTGGTGATGGCGCGCGCTGCCTTACGGGGCGCCGGGGTCAGCGCTCGGGCTTGGGGGGCCGCTGCATCAGTGCGGCCGCGGCTTCGTTGAGGGTGACCTTCTCGTGCAGAAGGGCGGAGACCACCGAGGTGATCGGCATCTCGACGTCGTGAGCGTGGGCCAGGACGAGGATCGCCTCGGCGCTCTTGACGCCCTCGGTGGTCTGCCGAGTGGCGGCTGTCGCCGCCTTGACGCTCAGGCCGCGGCCGAGGTGGGTGCCGAAGGTGCGGTTCCGGGACAGCGGCGAGGAGCAGGTGGCCACCAGGTCGCCCAGGCCGGCCAGACCGGCGAGGGTGGCCGGGTGGGCCCCCATCGCGACTGCCAGCCGAGTAGTCTCCGCCAGCCCGCGCGTGATGAGCATGGCCGTCGCGTTGTCGCCCAGGCCCATGCCGGAGGCGATGCCGACCGCGAGGGCGATGACGTTCTTCACCGCGCCGCCCAGCTCGCAGCCGGTCACGTCGGTGCTGGTGTAGGGGCGGAAGTACGGGGTGTGGCAGGCCTGTTGGAAGCGGCGGGCAGTGTCTTCGTCCGAGCAGGCGACGGTGGCAGCGGCGGGCCGTCCCTCCATGATCTCGCGCGCCAGGTTCGGGCCCGACAGCACCGCGACCCGGTCCGTACTTACGCCGGCCACTTCGGTGATGATCTGGCTTGCCCGCAGGTGGCCAGTCTGCTCGATCCCTTTCATCAGCGACACGATCACAGTGCCGGGTCCAATGTGTGGCACCCACGCGGCGAGGTTGGACCGCAGGCTCTGCGCGGGGATGGACAGCACCATGAAGTCGGCGTCGTTCAGTGCGGTGGCAGGGTCGGTCGTCGCGGTCACGGCGGCAGGCAGTTCGATGCTCGGGAAGTAGCCGAGGTTGCGGTGCTGGGTGTTGATCCCGTCGGCGATCTCGTCCCGGCGGGCGTGCATCACCACGCTGGTTCCGGCGTCGCCCAGGATCTTGGCGACGGCCGTGCCCCAGGACCCGGCCGAGAACACCGCCGCGCGGGCAGGGCGGTTCTGGCTCACTGCGGGGTCCTCTCGGTGGACGCGGATCCACCGCCGTGAGAGCGGCCGGGGTGGGCCATCGTACCGGCCGCGTCGAGCGCGGCCTGTGAAAAGCAGACGACCGCCGGGTGCCATCACACGACCGAGTCCACGCAGTGCGGCTGTACCGGCGTCTCGCTGATTGGAGGGCGGCGGCCCACCAAAGTTCTGGGGACGCTTGAGCCGAGCATTGGGCGCGTTGGCGCGCACCGGCTCAGGCCCAACTTGTAGAGTGCGATCCTCCTCGTACGCCACGCTCCCTTTATGGAGCCGACTTGTTAGCGCTCGTTGCTCTCATCCGAGCAGTCGGTCACGGAGAGCTTCGCTCTCGGGCTGGTGTGGAGGTGCCCCGTGGCGATCAGTGATTCGGATATCTCAGGTGTCTTTGCTGCCTACCTTGAGCGCTACCCGGACGAAGCCGATCAGCTGTCCGAGCCCCTGCGGCACATGGCTCAACGCCGGGACTTCGCCTCGCGGCGGAGCTTCCCCATGCACGTGACCGTTGGCGCGCTCCTCGTCCGTGAGGACAGCGAGATCCTGCTCATCGAACACCTCGCGTATGGGATCACACTGCAGCCAGGGGGTCATCTCGAGCCGACCGACACCACGCTGATCGACGCGGCGGTACGCGAGCTGACGGAGGAGACCGGCATCGACCCCAGCCAGGTCGCCCCCGTCTCGCCGACTCCTGCTTATGTCGAGTACGGCAGGGTGCCGACCCGGCCGGCGAAGGACGAACCGGAGCACTACCACCTGGACAGTCGAGGATGTGCCCGGTGCCGCGTACGAGGCGGAACATCTCGGAGATGTGCACGGTGTCGCCCGGCCACGCGTAGGTGAGCAGTTCGCGGAACTTCGGGCGCTGGAGGGGGTGGAGGCGGCTGGAGGTGCCCGGGTCCTCCTCGAAGACGACGGGGTCCTCGTCGCCGGCCTCGTCCAGGACGAGGTTCTGCCGGGCGGTGGACTGCTGGTCGGTCGAGACCCGTTTGTAGACCAGGTTCGCCACCGAGGGCCCGTTCCGTACGAAGGATCGGACCTTACCTGTCGTCAAACCCTGTCAGCAATCACCATCGGATCTGATTGGATTCGGGCCGCCTCGAACTCCCGGATTTCCCACGTTCATTGGACACATCGGCTGCCTGTCGTCAAACGATCGTTTTCCGACAGGCGCAAGCTGGCCGGCAAGCAGCATGAGGAGATCGGGGATCGGAGCGTGAGCCCGCACTGGCTGTGGAGCAGGGTCGATGAGTGGCTGCCGCCGTGGAGCACTGGTCCTCGCCGACGGCCCCGGGTTTGCGCCTACCGGAGGAGCTGCCACCCTCCACTACTCGGTGATACCGTATAGCAGTACTCGGTAGCACGCAGTACCGACAGGGCTGAGGAGCATCCGCGATGGACGACCTGACGGAGATGTTGAAAGGCACGCTCGAAGGGTGCGTGCTCGAAATCATCGGCAACGAGGAAACCTACGGGTACGCCATCACCCGCCAACTGAACGAGCTCGGCTTCGCCGACGTCATCGAGGGGACGGTGTACACCATCTTGCTGCGGCTGGAGAGGAACGGGCTCGTTCAGGTGACGAAACGACCCTCCGAGGTTGGTCCGCCGCGCAAGTTCTACGCGCTCAACGACGCCGGACGCGAGGAACTCGCGAAGTTCTGGGCGAAATGGCAGTACCTCTCATCACGCATCGACAGGCTCAAGGAGGGCGGGAGATGAACTTCTGGGAGAAGGTCACAGGCAGCGATCTCACCAGGGAATGGAAGGCGTTCGAGGCCCGGGCCGATGTCCTGCCGGACGACTACCGGGCGGCGTGGGGGCAGATCATCGCCCACCTTTTCCCCTACGGGGACTTCACCGGTCGCAACCTGATGCCGATCCTCGACTCCGCCCTGGGGCTGCTCGAAGTAGCAGCGGCGGACGGCCAGAGCGTCCACGAGGTGCTCGGCGCGGACATCCAAGGCTTCTGCACCGCGCTGGCTGGCGGAGCAGGGGCCCGGGCTTATCGCGACCGGTGGCGCGAGCAGTTGAACAGGAACGTCGCGAGGAAATTGAGCCGGCTGGGAGGCTGACGTGAGCATCCAGGACATCATCGAAGGCAAGAAACAGTGGCGGGCGCACGTGGCTCGGGTCAAGGCACTCCCGCCGGACTACCAGATCGTCTACAAGGAGATGCAGAAGTACCTGTTCAAGGTCGGACCGGTCAGCCTGTCCGACGGGTCCCTTCTCCCTGGGATCATTGACTTCTTCGAGGAGGGCGTCGCCGCAGGCAAGGGGGTTGTGGAACTCATCGGCACCGACGTCGCCGCGTTCTGCGACGACCTGGTCAAGGATTCCCCTACCTACGCGGATGTCTACCAGGCATCCATCAGCGCAGAACCCGGCGCGGACGAGAAGTGACGCCCGCCGCCCGGGTGCGGGCCGAAATCGAGGGCACTGCGTAACCGTCGAGCAGTACCCTCGCACTCACTCCTCGCCCTCTTCGTCCTCATCCAGCTCGGGCGCATCCGGGTCACGCAGCGGACGCAAGGCACCTGTGGCAGGAACGCTGGCAGTGAAGCTGTAGCGGCCGAGCAGGTTCAGGTTGCGGTGCTTGAGCGGGGAGAGCCGGGCGATGTCCTCTTCCCGGATCTCGTGGCCTTCGGCCCGGAGCTGGGCGACGGCGGCGTCGAGGTAGCGGGTGGTCCAGAGCACGATGGCGTTGAGGACCGGGCCAAGCGCGCCGAGCTGGTCCTCCATGCCGTCGCGGTACGCCTGGTGGATGGCGCCGCGCTTGCCGTGGCATACGTCGCGGGCCAGCTTGTGGCGGGACTCCTGCACGGTGAGCTGCCGGTTCATCTGACGGCGGTAGGTGTCGTCGACCGGGTCGACCACGCACAGCAGGTGCTCGGTCTTGGCGATGCGCCCGTACTCGGAGAAGGCCGATCCCAGCGGGGTCGGGCGGCCGTCGCGGCCGAACATGCGCAGCAGGTCGTAGGCGCGGACCTGGTTGGTGACCAGGGAGCCGGCGACCTTCAGCATGTCCGGCCAATGTGTGATCACCATGTTCAGGTTCACGCGGTTGCGGGCCAGGTCCTCCTCCGCGCCGTAGGTGCCGGTCTCGACGCCGGGCATCGTGGCCCGCCGGAACCGCTGGTCGTCCAGGTCGCGGAACCTGGGTGAGAAGTTGTAGCCGAGGATCTTGAACAGGCCGAACACCATGTCGGAGTAGGAGGCGTTGTCGGTCGCCACCATCTCCGGCTTCACGCCGCCGTCAAGGTTCAGCAGCGCGTCCAGGATGTGCAGGGAGTCGCGCGGGGTGCCTGGGACAACCATCTGTCCGATGCCCGCGACCTGGTCGTTGACCGCGTTGAGCCAGGTGATGCCGCGCTTGAACCCGAAGTACTTCGGCGACGGCGCCGCGCTCACGGTCCGCACGGGGACGACGAACCGCAGCCCGTCCACCGAGGCGAGCAGCCCGTCACCCCACAACTTCACGATGTGCACCTCGGCCTGAGCAGCGATCAGCGCGGCGTTCGCCGCGGCGATGGTGTCGGCGCGCAGGTAGTACTGGTCGACGTGCACGAGCCGGGCCCGGGTCAGCGCCTCGTAGCCGGGGTTCACCACCGGGGCCAGGCCTATGTTGCACGCCTCCGAGACCAGCAGCGCGACCACCGAGGTGGACAGGTCCTTCATCCGGGTCGTGCCGTCCCCGAGGTGCACGAACGCGTCCAGGAAGCCGGTCCAGGCGTTCACCTCGAACAAAAGGTCCGGCAGGTCGATCTTCGGAAGCATCCTCTCGACCCGCTTGCGCAGCCAGGTCAGGGACTTCGGCTCGCCGAGCGCGCCGAGCCTGTCGACGTTCAGCTTCACCCGCCCGTCGTCCTGCACCCCGATCGACACCTTCGCCGCCGGCCCCGCCTCCTCCAGGCGTTCGGCGAGCTGCTTCCATCCGGCGTCCAGGCCGCGTACCAGCTCCGCCAGGTGCTCCTCCACGGGCGTGTCCAGGCTCAGGGCCGCCAGGACGTCCTCCTCGACCGCGTCCCAGTCGGGCCCGTCCAGCAGGCGGGCCCGCGGGTTGGACCAGCGGTGCGACGGGGCGGCGAACACGTCGCGGTTGTTCAGGGCCCGGTGCAGCTGCTCCAGCACGCACACCACGTAGGCGTCCCGATCCACCGCGCCCTGCGGCAGATCCGGGTCGGCGTACACCGCCTTGCGCCACGCAGGTGGTACGAGCTTGTCGTCCACCTCGCGCGGAAGTAGCGGCTTCACCCCCGCCTTCCGCCGGGCCAGCACCGGCAGGCCGCGCACCTCGGCCAGGACCCGTTTCCCGGCGCTCGCCGCGTCCAGCGCCTTCGACTCACCCAGCAGCGACAGGAACGGCCGCACCGTCGCGTACCGGTTCGCGAGCGCGGCCCGCATGGCGACCTCGGCCGAGTTCTCGTCCTCGGGCACCAGGGTCACCACGGTGGCCGCCGCGCTCAGCACAGCGGCGCGCGGCGCGACCTCTTCCACCGCCGCCCACAGCGCGGCCACGTCCAGGTCCGCCTCCTGCTCCTCGACCAGCTCCAGCTCCTCGAACAGCACCTTCGCCGCCCGCGCGAGCACCCGCGACGCCCTCTCCAGCTGCGGCAGCGTGGACAGCCGCTCCTTCTCCGTCTTCCGCTTCGCCGTGTTCAGCAGCCGGGTGGCCATCAGGACCTGGAACAGGTCCAGAGCCTCGTCGATCGCCTTCGCCTCCAGGTGCCGCATCACCGCAGTGAGCATCGCCGTGCGCTTCGGCTCCACCGCCCGCTCCAGCAGCGGCGCCTTCGTCCCCAGCGCGTACCGGGCCAGCGCCGCCATCCGGTTCGGCGGGATCTGCGACAACTTCAGCCGCCCCAGCCGGTAGGCCCCGATCTCGTCCACCCGCTCCAGCGCACGGGCGAACGCCGTGCCCGTCGTCCGCGTCGGCGGCCGGCGCAGCCGCTCCAGCTCCGAGAACCGCGAGCCCTCCGGCGTCTTCAATGTCGCCACCAGATCGCCGGGCAGCGCAGGGTCCGCGCGGCGGGCGGCGCCCCCACGGTGGCGTGCAGCCGCTTCTCCGCGACCTTCCGCGCCTCCGACACCTGCCGGGCCAGCACCGACACCCCAGGCAGCAGCACCCGGTGACGGCGCAGCCAACCCACCGCATGGTCGAACAGCGCCTTCGGACCCTCGGCGTGCGTCCACGCCCGGCCGTGCAGGAGCGTACGGAACCGCCGGCCCCACTCGGCGTCCTCGTAGGGGTGGTAGCCGTAGGCGTCCCGGATCTCCCACGCGTGGTCGTACAGCGTCTGGCCGCGTACCTCTTGACCACCGACGGGTCCTCGATGCCGAGCTGCGCGGCCAGGTGCTCGATCACCGGCCACGGCACCGCGAGCGGGTCCTCCAGGAACAGACCGACGTACCGCACCGTGTACATCTGGAGCGCGAACCCGAGCCGGTGATGCTCCGTCCGCCGCAGGGCGATCAGGTCCCGGTCCACGTCGTCCAGGAAGAAGAACCGCTCCAGCTCGGGCCTCGTCGGCTCCTCGGCGAACGTCCCCTACGCCTCGGCCTGCTCATCACTCAGAAATTCCACCGGCACGAGCCGGACCGTAGCCAGCCCCGGACCAGGCCCGGAGGCGTTTCGGCGAACCCCAGCAGCGAAGTGGATCACTGTGCTGGACGGCCCTGATCATTCTCACCGATAACCGCTGTACCGATGTTCCCCGAGGCCGGTGACGCCCGCGAGTTCGTGGAAACTGAAGGTTCTTCAGCGCGAACCCGAGGGTGCAGTGCCCGGATTCTGGGGGTGGCCCCGTCGGTTCGGGGTCAACTCGCGGGGTGATGGAGACCTTTGGATCTCCTCCCCCTGTGCTGAGGATGGCCCCGGAGTTGCTCGCCTTGATTCCTCAGGCGTGCAAGTGCTGATCTGCGGGTGGATGCCGAACTTGGGGGCTGGCTCTTGGTCGGGTGGCTGGATGGGTACGAGGGCGGGGACGGGGCGGTCTGGAGTGGGTGGGGCCTCTCCCCTGGCCGGGAATAGGTGGTGTGGGAGCGGGCTCAGGGTTCGATGGCGAGGTGTTCGATGAGGTCGTCGCGCAGCGTGAACCGATAGCGGAGATCGATGGTGCCGCCGGGGAAGTTGCCTTCGAGGTGGTGTGTGGCGATGTAGTGGGCCGTGTCGGTCTGCTGGGCGTTCGTGAGGTGGATGGTGTAGGTGAATTCGGTGGCGGATCGGTCCAGCCACCGTTCGATCGCGGCGCTGCCCTGGTAGGTGTTGCCGTCGTCGATCACTGTGGCGTCGTCGGTGAACGTCGTGACCGCGGTGGCGGTGTCGTGGGCGCGGTGCGCTGTGAGGTAGCGGGTGATCACCTCGGGGAGGTCGTCCGGGGTGATGGTCCGGGGCTGGTTGTCGTGCATGACACTCCTGATGGTGGTGGCGGGTTCAGACGGTGGGGGTGGTGCCGCCGTCGATGACGTGTTCGGCGCCGACGATGGCGGAGGCGCGGTCGGAGACGAGGAAGGCGACGAGCTCGGCGACCTCCTCGGGCTGGTTGGGACGGCCGAGCGGGATGCCTCCCAGGGAGTCCATGAGCCGGCCCAGCGCCGCTTCCTGGCTGATGCCGGCGTCGTCGGCGATCCGGGTGACGAGGTTGTCCGCGGCCGAGGTCTGGACGAAGCCGGGCGAGACGGTGTTGACGCGGACGCCGTGCGGGGCGACCTGGTTGGCCAGGCCCTTGCTGTAGGTGGTCAGGGCGGCCTTGGCGGCGGCGTAGGCCAGGGTGCCGTTCCACAGCGGCATGCGGCGCTGGATCGAGGTGACGTGCACGACCGCGCCCTTTCCCGTGGCGATCATGTGCGGGAGGAGTGCGCGGTCCAGGCGGACGGCGGCCAGCAGGTTCGTGTTCAGCTCCCTTGCCCAGTCGTCCTCGCCGAGCGCGGCGAATCCTCCTGCCGGTGCCTCGGAGCCGCCGAGAGTGTTGACCAGGATGTCGACGCCTCCCATGCGGGCGTCCACCTCGGAGGCGACGTGGGCGGCGCCCTGGGCGGTGGAGAGGTCGGCGGTGATGAACGTCTTCTCCTCGACGTCGTCGGGGCGGCTGCGGGCGGTGACCAGCACGGTCGCACCGGCCTGGGCCAGGCGTCGGGCGATCGCGGCTCCGGTGCCCTTGGTACCGCCGGTGACCAGAGCGCGTCGGCCTTCGAGGGATTCGCTGATGGATGTGGTCACGGTGTGCTCCGTTCCCGGGCGCGGGTATGCGGGGCGCCGCTCCCGTCCCGACTGCTAAAATAGAACCTACTAACTTCGACTTTAGCAGTAACTGAGGGGATGGTCGCCGTGGCAAGCCGGATCAGGCTGGAGGACCGGGAGTGCCCGCTGTCCACGACGGTGGAACACGTCGGCGAGTGGTGGACACTGCTGATCCTCCACGACGCCTTCGACGGCTACACCCGCTTCGACCAGTTCCAGGAGAGCCTGGGCATCTCCTCCAGCATGCTCACCACCCGGCTGAAGACCCTGGTCGCGGACGGTCTGCTGGAGCGTCGGCCCTACCAGACCAGCCCTGTCCGGCACGAGTACGTCCTGACCGAACTCGGGCGCTCCCTGCGCCCGGTGATCGTCGCCCTGGCCGCATGGGGCAACTCCCGCCTCACGCCGACGGAGCGCAGCATGATCCTCGTCGACGCGCACAGCGGCGAGGAAGTCGAGCCCGTGGTCGTCGACGCCAAAACCGGCCGCCGACTCGACGACAGCGCCGCCTACGTCTTCACCGCGGGCCCCGCAGCCAGCGACGCGATGCGCAGCCGCTACGCGGCACGGCCGGCCATTCCCGCGGAAGAGGCGAAAGTAGGCCCGGAAGATTCTCGTACAGCCTTGAGCAGGGCCGCGAGCACGGGCTGCACCTGATCAGCCTCGCGGCACCGGCTTGTCGCCGGCGTGATACCTGCCAGCCCTCCCCAGTCGTTGAGAACTGGATCAAGTGAGGCGAGGGCAACACCAGTCGTTGCCAAGAATCCCCATCAGGGGTCGGTCTCGGCAGCCTGCTCCAGCAGAGCTCGTGCGGACTCCGCGTAGCGCATGGCCGTCTTCTCGTGAAGCCCGAACACCTCAGCAAGGTGGAGGGGGTCAGGGCTCTGGGCCATGGCCTCTTCGAGTTGTCGATCGACGCGGAGCCGTTCCAAAGTCGCCTCCTGGCCGCGCAGGGGCCCACGGATCCAGCGGATACTGGCGCGACCAGTGCCCGTAGCGGTCTGGTTGTTGATCAGCAGGTGGAGGTTGGCCGTGTTCGGCCAGCGCCCGCGCCGGTATTCCAGCCAGGCCAGCAGTAGTTTCAGGGTGAGATCGTCGACGGGCCGGACACGGCCGGCGATGGTCAGGCGGCGGTTCCCGATGCCGACATCGCCGAGCATGAGAGTGGCGATCTGGGCGAGCCGGGCCGCGTGCACCGCCGCGAGAGCGAGGACAAGCCGGGCGGCAGGGGTGGTGGCCGCGGCGACGGAGCGGTCGATCTTGTCGGGTGCGAGCGGTTGGAGCACGCTGTACTCGATCTGGCCTACCTTGATACGGCTGGCCGGGTTGCGAAAGATCAGGCCGGACCGCTTGGCCCAGGCGAACAGTGAGCGCAGGGCGACCAGCTCGTCCATGCGGTGGCGGCCGTGCAGTGTCTTGGCATGGGCCAGCACGTCTTCGCGGGTCACCTCCCGCAGATGGTCGTAGCGGTTCGACCACGCCAACAGCGCTGGGCGGGCCCGGTTGAGGTAGAGCCGGACCGTGGCTTGCTGCCGGGACAGGCTGCGGGGGCCGCCGTCGCGCAGAACTCGGGTCCAGCGTTCGGCTTCCGCAGCGATGCCGGGGGCAATGCCTTCCAGACGCTCAGCGAGCCATCGCTCGAAGAAGGGTTCCTCGTCATCCAGGAAGACTCCCATCTCCTCAAGGACCGTGATGACGTGGCCAACCCGCAGGTCGAGGGCACGGAGCGGGGTGAATATCTCGCTGTGGCGGATGATGTCGCCCTCGGTGTATCCGGTGAGCACGATGGCCAGGCCGCGGTTGACAGCGAAGCGGATGCCGCGTCCCCAGCCCCGGGCTTCGGCGAGTTGGTGGGCGAGGTGCTTCGCCCAGGCCAGCCACGGGCTGGCCAGGTCGGCGGTGGCCGGGTCGAGCCGACCGTAGTCACGCGGAACCTGCTCGAACAGTGGCAGTTGCCTCCAACCGGTTCTCGGCCGTGAGCGCGACACGGGCGGCGGCCTGCGGGATGCTTCTCGCGCCTTGACGTGGTGCAGGACGGTGAGAGCCGATCCTCTGCGGTAATGCAGTCCCACGAAGAAGAGCTGGTGATGGCGGACGGCCTGGAGCCACGGGGTCATCACCTCGCCGCTGACGGTCGGCATGCCGGTGGCGGTCCTGGCGTTGAGCCGGGCCTGGCACCAGCACAGACGGCAGTACTCCCACTTCAGCGGCTGGACTCGCTGGCAGCCGATGCAGACGGCCGTTTCGTGGCTGCGGCCGAACATGTAGCAGGTGTGACAGAGCCGACCGCGGAAGTCGCCCCAGGCCAGGCAACCTGGGCAGGAGCTGGTGGGCTTGACGTAGCCCTTCGGGAAGCGTGCCACCAGTTCACTCCGGTGGCAGCGACCGGCCGTCCCGGCGCTTGGGGATCACCGCCGGTGCGGCGGTCCCTGCACCGACCGCCGCTCGTTCCGTCTCCGCCTGCCCCGGGCGGCTGACCTTCTCCGGCTCGGGGATCAGCAGGTCGCCGATCTCACAGCCGAGGACGACACAGATGACGTCCAGGTCCTCCAACTTGAGCGAGACGGGCTGCCCGGACCACAGACCGGACATCTTCCCCGCCGAGATCACCAACCCGTGCTCGGCCAGGCTCCGCTGGAGCTCAGAAGCCTTCCAGACCCCTTTGTTCGCGGCGGTCAGCCGCAGGTTCCACCTCATCGGATCAGTCCTTCCAGCCGCTTCGCAGCCCGTTCCATCCCGGCGACCCAGGCGTCCTCGACCCGGGTCTGCTGAACGTGGATGTATCGCATCGTCGTGGTGATCCATGAATGTCCCAAAACCTCCTGGATCGCGAGCAAGTCCAGCCCGTTTCCGTAGAGTTGGGACGCGCAGAAATGCCGCAGGACATGCGGGGTCAGCTTCTCGCCCCACGCGGGCAGGTGCGCTTTGGCCGCGTCCTTGAGTCCACCTCGCAGGGCGTCGTCGCCAACCCGACGCGAGGAGCCGTCGGCGTTCTTCCGCTCGGAGGGAAACAGCGGGGCGCCGGGGCGGGTGTGGTCGTCGTCAAACTGGCCCCAGACGTCCTCGATGAACCACCGAAGGGTCCGGTCGGCGCCGTTGATCAGCGGCACCATGCGCTCACGCGGGCCCGATCCGCGGGCGCCCTTGCCGTGGCGGACGTGGAGCTTGCCGAAGCGGCCGAGGTCCCACTTGATGTCGTCCAGATCGAGCCCGCATGCCTCGCTCACCCGCAGGCCGACCTGGGACAGCAGCTTCGAGGCGGTGTAGTTCCGCGCGGTAGGAGCGAACTTTCGGCACGTGGCCAGCTCACCACCCCAGCCGGCGAAGAGCGTTCCGACCTCTGGCTCACTCGGCGGGATCCGCAGCTGGGCGTCCTTCGTGCCGCGCGGCCGGTTCATCTCGTCGATCGGGCACTCGATGACCCGGCCGGTCATCCTGTGCAGCTCGACCTTGTGCCGCAGCTCCAGGAACATGAAGTACGTGGTCAGCGCCTGTGATCGGGCCAGCCGGGTGCCGCTCGGCGAGCCACGCAGCACCTTCCCGAAGTACGCGTCGGCGTCGGCCGGCTCCATGTCCCACAGCGGTCGCCCGAACCAGGACCTGATCTGGTCCAGATGCCCGACATCCCCGCGGATCGTGCCGTCAGCCAGTCCTGCCGAGGCGCGTGCGAGGACGAACCCGGATAGCGCGTCGGTCTCGAACTGCTTCAGTTCCTCCGCCGACGCGGGCGCCCAGTGCTCGCGCGGGTCCCGTACGACTGCCAGCGCCGCCAACCCAAGCCCCCTCACCTTCGGCCCGACTGTGGATCGGTCGGACGAGGTGAGAACGCTTCAACAATCCCGAAGTTACGTCACAAGTCCGCAGAGCACCCGAAGGAGGAACAACCCCCTGGCCACGGGCGCAGGGACTCAGCGGGGCTCAGGTGAACTCGCGGGATGTCGCACAAGCCTGCAGGCTCGGCGCGTTCCAGCGGCGCTCGAGTGTCCAGGTCTCGCTCAGGGAGCGGTACAGGTCCGTCATCACCGGCAGGAACTCGGGCGGGAGCGGTGCTGGCTACACGTCACAAGCAGCCGGGAACCGCGCGGCGTCGGCCTACGCCAGACGAATGCGGCCCGGACAGCTGCACGTCAAGGGGCTGACATGCTGTCGGTCGGCCGAGGGCCAGCGGCCGCCCCCACATCAGCACGCCAAACTGATCAACACAGGACAGCCCACCAGCCACTCATCAGAAAAACCGCCACCGGACACAGTTGGAGCGGCTGGCCGGCCTCGGCCTGACTGGGCGGCACAGGCGCGGGCGTAGCCCGGCAGGGTGCGGCAAGAGGTCCGGCCGGACGGGCGGCGAGACCCCATTGTCTGAACTTGTCTGCGGCTGGCACGCGCCTGCTCCCCGTCGGCGACCAGAGCGGTGACTGGATCGCTGTACTCGCTCCAGATCGCGGTACCCCGGCCCCATTAAGAGCAGCCGCCCGTCATGAATGGCGTTTACTGCGGGAGCTTTCCCGGGTGCGCGATGTGTCGGTCAGTCAGAGGTCTGGGCAAGGCGGTCGCGGGTGGCCGCGACGAGCGTGGCACCTGCGCAGAGCAGCCCCAGGGCCGCCAGCAGGCAGCCGTCCAGTGCCGAGCCGGCGTGGGACGGCGCCGAGTTCCACAGGTATGTCTGGTACTGGTCCCTGTCCGCCAGGTGCAGCCAGCCCGCGATCCAGGTGCTCGGCAGGTACGGCACGAGCGGATGGATCAGCACCAGCGGTTCGAAGACGACGGGCACGCCGAGCGCGACGGCCGCGCCCGGCACGACGCCGCGCAGCACGACCGCTGCGGCCATGCCGCCGGCGACGTACACCAGCACGACCAGCAGCACGCTGCCCAGCGTGGTCGCCGCCTGCCCCCAGGACGGGGTGTGCGGATCCCAGGTGGGAGAGATCGTCGCGGACGTGGCCAAATGTGCCGGATGGGCCCGGTAGTGCCAGGCGAGGGCGAGCCCCTCGGCCCGCAGCAGCAGCACCAGCACTGCCGCGAGCCCCCGACGGCGGCCACTGCCGTGGCGAACTTCACCGCGAGCAGCCGCCGGACGCGGGGCTGCCGCAGCAGCAACAGCCCCCACGTGCCGTCCTCGAACTCCCCGCCCGCCACGCCCACTGCGGCGCCCACCGCGGCCAGCAGCCCGGCGAGCGTGCCCAGGTGGCGCAGCGCAAGGACCACGGCGCCCGGCCAGGAGTCCAGCCCCGCCGCCAAGCCGGTGTCCTGGAATCTTGAGACAGCCAGCTGGTAGCCGCGCCCGGAGGTGATCAGCGCGACGAGTGCGGCCGTCGCGAAGGCAGCCAGGACGACGGGCGCGGCGAGTTTACGGGCCTCGGCGAGGAACACATACCGCAGGCGGGAGGACGCGCGGCTATGCGACGCGGTCACGGCTGTGCGCCCTCCGCATCAGCCACAGGCCGGCCATGGCCAGCACAGCCACGGTGGGCACGGCCCGCAGCCACAGTGGTACCCCGCTGCCCGAGGCCGGACCCCACCAGTGGTTCCACAGCGGGAAGACCGTGTGGAAGTCCATGGAGTCGGCGAGGATGCCGCCGGGCAGCCACGCCCACACCGGTTTCATGGACGCCCCCATGTTGGCGAGCAGTACCAGCAGGCCACCGGCTATGAACGTCAGCGCGCGGGTACGGGAGAGTGCTGCGATCAGCGTGACCATGACGCTCGCCACGGCCATCGTCGCCAGGCCGACTCCCGCCTGCCGTGCCGTCCGTCCGGCCAGCGCGAGGCCGTGCGGGGTGGGTACGTACACGTCGTAGTGGGACTGGAAGTAGGCCGCGTACGCCGCGGCGACCACCAGCCCGCACACGGTCATGTGCGCGGTCAGCACGGTCCACAGCGCCATCGCCTTCGCCAGCAGCACGCGGCGCAGGTCGGGCTGCGCGATCAGCAGCGACGTGGCGGTACGGCGCTCCCACTCGCCGGCCACCAGCGCCGCACCGAGCAGCAGTGCGACGGCGAAGCCGGGCAGGGAGGCGTAGGTCTGCGCCGACCAGCCGAACGCGCCGGGAATGGTCCGGGTGGGGGCGACGGCGCGGTCGTTGGCGAGTTGCTGACGCAGATCCTCTTCGGCCGACGGTACGTAGCTGGGGTGGGAAAGGCACTTACGCAGTTCAACGCCTTTCGAGCCGGCGCATTCCTGCCGGTCTTCCGCCGCCACAAGGGCGTTCTTGAACAGCAGCGTCTGGCCGCTGGACCAGTCCTGGGCCACCCATGCCGTGTAGAGCACGCCCAGCCCGAGTACGAGCAGCAGGAGCAGCGACAAGGGCCGGAGGGCGATCATGGCCGTCCGACGCCCCGGGAGGACATGGCCACTCATCGGGATGAGCGAACCGAAATCGCTTCGTAAGGACACCACTACTTTCCGCGCTGACGCCCGGAGCCCTCGAGGAGTACGGGTGTCACGGTCGAGGCGGTGCCGGGTTGACCGCGACCCGGCGCAGCATTCAGTACTGCTCGGTCTCCACGAAACCCGCGTCCCCGTCATCGTCCGCACCGAAGGCGCCCGCGGCGGCGGTCGGGTCGAAGCCGGGCGGGCTGTCCTTGAAGGCCAGGCCGAGGCTGGCCAGCTTCGCCTTGACCTCGTCGATCGACTTCGCACCGAAGTTGCGGATGTCGAGGAGGTCGGCCTCGGAACGCGCGACGAGCTCACCCACGG
>NZ_JBSFJZ010000063.1:0-46080 GCF_053598315.1 Streptomyces sp. NPDC001153 | reverse complement strand
CCCGCCTCGTGCCGGTAGGCGGACCGGCCGACGGTGCGCCGACGCTCGTCCTGCTCGCCGGGGGCCGGCGCGCAGGCCCGGGCGGTCGGCCTCGGCCACGAGGTCCTCCGGCAGCAGGAAGGTCATGGCGAGGGCCGAGCCGGGTGCCAGCCCGGCGACCCGGCGCAGGGTGGCCGCGGTGGCCTCCCTGGTGAGGTACATGGTGACACCGGAGGAGGCGACGACCGCCGGGCGGCGGGGATCGAATCCGGCCTCGACGAGCCGCTCCAGCCAGGACGCGCCGTCCGCCTCGAAGTCCACCGGCACCAGGCGCAGCCGGTCCGGGACGTCGAGGCCCAGTTCGGCCAGGCGGCGGCGTTTGAAGGCCTGCGGGCCCGGCTGGTCGACCTCGAAGACCCGCAGCCGGGAGGCGGTCCTCGGGGCGCGCTGGGCGAAGGTGTCCAGGCCGGCGCCCAGGATGACGTACTGGTCGACACCGCGTTCGGCCTGCTCGGCGACCAGGTCCTCGACGAAGCGGGCGCGGGCCACCATGGCGGCGCGGAATCCGCGGGTGGCCTCCTGGTCCATGTCCGGGCGGTCGCGCCAGCCGTCACCGGGGTCCGCGATCCGCAGGCCGATCTCGTCCTCGAGGACATGGGGCGGCGGATCGACCTGGACGTGCATCGCCCGCCACAGGGCGCAGCGCACCGCGGTGTTGTCCGGCGTCCCGGCCCGCTCGCCGGCCATGGCGTCGTCGGCCACAGCCTCGCGGGGCATGGCGTTGTCGGTCATGGAGGTGCCTCCCGTACCCGTCACTTCGCCGCGGGGGCCTGCAGGCTCCACAGCCGTCCGTCGGGGTCGCGGACCGTCATCATCCGGGTCCCGAAGTGGGTGTCCTCGAACGGCGTGACGACCTCGACGGCGGGATCGGCGCGGAACGCGTCCGCGTCCGGCACCTTCAGCACGATCTGCGTCTGCGGCTCCCGGTCCTCGGGAACCTCGGCGATGAACACGTACGGCCCGTCGCCGTTGCGGAACTGGCCGGAGTTGTGGTCGGTCGCGAACTCCAGGTCGTAGCCCAGCGCCTGGAAGAACTTCGCCGCCCTTCCCCAGTTGTGGGTCTCCAGGAACACGGCCTCGATGCCTTCGGTCGCCATGTCAGCTCTCCTTCTCGGTCGACTGCTGTTCCCGCTCCTGGGCGTCGTCGAGGTAGGCGCGCAGCGCGTCTGCGACCAGGGCCGACAACGACATGCCCGACTCGATGGCGCGGTACTTGACCTGCTTGATCAGCCCGATCGGCAGGTACACGTTGAACTGCTTGACTTCCTCATCACCCACGCCTCCGAGGCTAGCATGCTAGCAATCTAGCCGCCACCAGTGGCGACCCGCGCGACCGCCGGAAAGTGGCCGATGTTTCTCCAGGGGCTACCGTGCAGTAACCGCTTACTCCTACGCTGCCGCCAACTCGGCGACAGCGAAAGGGAGTTGGACAATGGGAGCGGGAAGACGACTGGCGGCACTCGCGGGAGCCGCCGCTCTGCTGATGGTGGGGCCGGGCGACGCCCACGCGGCGGCGCCGAAGTTCTCCGAGACGACGGCGATCGGGACGCACAACGCGTACGACAAGTCCAAGTACACGTACTTCGCCCAGGCGTTGGACTCGGGCGCCTCGCTGCTCGAGATCGACATCTACGCGGACAGCCTGAGCAGGCGCTGGCGGGTGAGCCACAGCAACCCGTGGGGCGACGACAACAACTGCGAGGACGCGAAGACCCCGGGCGAGCTGTACAGCAAGAGCCGCAACCAGGACTTCGGCGGCTGCCTGGACAACATCGCGGCCTGGAACCAGCTCCACCCCGACCACCCGCCGATCGTCTTCAAGATCGAGATGAAGGTCGGCTTCAACAACACCATCGGGCTCGGCCCCGACGCGTTCGACACCCTCGTCGACCAGAAGCTCGGCAGCAGCGTCTACAAGCCGGCCGACCTGCTGGGCGGTACCTACGGCACGCTGGACGCGGCCGCCAAGGCCAACGCCTGGCCGTCCCGCGACTCCCTCAAGGGCAAGTTCATCTTCGAGGTGATCCCCGGCACCGTGGAGATGAACAACCCCTTCGACCACTACTGGACGGACCAGGAGTACGGCGACCATCTGCGCGACCTGTACGAGGCCGGGAACATCTCACGCGCCGAGGCCTTCCCGGCGGTGCTGGGCGCGGCGAACGGCGACCCGCGGGCGACCCGCTGGACCTCCGACACCTCGATCCGCCCCTGGTTCGTGTTCTTCGACGGTGACGCGGCGACGTACGTCGACAACGGCTACGACACGTCGTTCTACTCCGCGAACCACTACATCTCGATCATGACGGACGCCTCCAGCGTCTCTCCGGCCATCTCCTCGACCAACCCGACGGACGCCGAGGTCGCCGCCCGGCTGGCCCTGCTGGCCAAGGACCACGCGAGCATCATCACCTCCGACTGGTCGGCCAAGCCGGCGTCGGTACTCAGTTCGGTGGTCACCCGGAGCTGACGTTCCCCCGCCCGTGGCGGATCGGGCGTGCCATCGTGGGGCATCACTCAACCAGCAACTCCTTTCCCCCACCGGCACCTCGAGGAGTCCCCACATGCTCCGCGGCATCGACATCAGCGCGTACCAGTCGTCCTCGTACGACACGAGCGGCCTCTCCTTCGCCTTCATCAAGGCGACGGAGGGCCACTCCTACGTCAACCCCCACGCCACCGCCCAGGCGAAGACCGCGCGTGACGCCGGCCTGGTCGTGGGCTTCTACCACTTCCTGTGGCCGGGCAACCTCACCGCCCAGGCCGAGCACTTCGTGACAGCCGCCCCGTCGAGGGCGGGCGACATCCTCGCCGTCGACTGGGAAACCACCGGCGACGGCACCCACGCGAGCAACGCGGAGAAGGACACCTTCCTCAGGAAGGTGAAGCAGCTGAGGCCGCACCACCGGGTCGTGCTCTACGCGAACAGGGACTTCTGGTTGACCATCGACACGACCTCCTACGCGGGCGACGGCCTCTGGATCGCCGACTACGTCACCGCGGGCAAGCCCCGCATCAAGGCGAAGTGGCTCTTCCACCAGTACACCAGCGAGCCCCATGACAAGGACGTGGCCGCCTTCGCGAGCAAGGCAGCGCTCAAGGCCTGGGCCGACGGGGCGTAACACAGCACGCGTGGTCCTGATGCGCGAGGAGCGGAAGGCGGTTGGCGTCAGCCCCGGAAGTCCGCCGGGCGTTCCGGGGATGCCTCCGCGAGGGCCTTGCTGACGGCCTCGGTGCCGGCCCGCAGGCCGTAGACGGGGGTGCCGGGCTGCTGGCGCCAGGAGTCGTCGATGCCGCCCGCGTCGACCGTGTCGAAGCCGAGTTCGTCGATCAGGGCGCGGACCTTCGCCTTGGCCGCCTCGTCGTCGCCGGCGACGGGGAGGGCGAGGCGCTCGGGGTCGCCCGCCGGGAGGGGGCGGTCCAGGATGTCCTGGGCGTAGGTTCCGTTGAAGGCCTTGATCACCGGGTGGCCGAGGTGTTGCCCGGTCCAGCGGCTCTCGGTCAGGCCCTCGTCCTCGATGGCCGCGATCCGGCCGTCGCGCTGCGGGTAGTAGTTGCCGGTGTCGATCACCGCCACGCCCTCGGCGGCGCCGTCCAGCAGGCCCGAGGGGAGGCCCGGGACCGCCTTCAGCGGGACGGTGACGACCACGACCTGGGCGCCCTCGGCCGCCTCCTCGGCCCGGGCGGCCCGCGCCCCGGTCTCCTCGGCCAGTTCCTTCAGGGTCTCGGGGCCACGGGAGTTGGCCACGGAGACGTCGTGGCCGAGGGCGGTGAGCCTTCGGGTGAGGTTGCCGCCGATGTTGCCCGCGCCGATGATGCCGATCTTCATGACAGGCCTTTCGGGGTTGAATGCATGTGCATACTCGGATGTCTGCGACAACTCCTCCGCCACGGCTCCTATTCCGGGTCCGCGACGCCAGGGTGAACCGGCTCAAAGGCGTACGACGATCTTGCCCGTGTGCGTGTTGGACTCCATCAGGCGGTGCGCGTCCCGGATGCGGTCCAGGCCGTCGTACACCTCGGCGATCACCGGGCGCAGCGTGCCGTCCGTGAGGCCGGAGCCCAGGTAGTGGGCGCCGCGGTGGCGGCCCTCCGGCGTGCCGGTGAGCGCGATGTCGGCGTAGCCGTGGACGGTCAGCGGCCACTGGCGGGGCAGCAGGATGGGCTGCCGGTCGTCGAGCCAGCCGTAGCCGACCAGGGTGCCGTCGGTGACGACCGCCCCGCCCAGCTCGGCGAAGGCCGGCCCGCCGATCGCGTCCAGGACGATGTCCACGCCCCGTCCGCCGGTGAGCCTTCGGGCCTCCTTCACCACGTCCTCGCTGTCGCTGACGATCACGTGCTCGGCGCCCAGCTCCAGCAGCCGCTCCCGCTTGGCCTCGGTGCGCGTGGTGACGATCGGGACGGCTCCGGCCCGCCGCACCACCTGGATCGCGGCCGTGCCGACCCCGCTGGAGGCGCCGGTGATCAGCACCCGCTGCCCGGGTACCAGTCCGGCCCGCTCGATCAGGGCGCCGTAGGCCGTGGTGTAGGTCAGCCAGACGGCGGCGCCGGTGACCGCGTCGACTCCGGCGGGGCGCGGGACGAGGCCGCCGACCGGCAGGACGACCCGTTCGGCGTGGACGCCGTGTGCGCTGAGCTCGAAGTTGGCGGCGGCGAGGACCTTGTCGCCCGGTGCGAACTCCGTCACGCCCTCGCCGACGGCCTCGACCTCGCCGGCCGCCTCGTAGCCGATGCGGGAGCCGGGCAGGGTCGGCTGGTAGTAGTACGTGCCGGACCGGAACATCGCCTCGGCCCGGTTGAGACCCACCGCCTCCACCTTCACCAGCACCTCTCCGGTACCGGGCGCGAGCAGCTCGACCTCCTCGACCGTGAGGACGTCGGGGCCGCCGATTTCGTGAAAGAGCACTGTGCGTGCGGAAGTTGTCATGACGTCGAGGCTAGGTACGGAAGCGAAGACGTTCCATGTCCTCCTGTCTCGGTTCCATGTCCGTACGTCTCTCCCTGCCCGCTCCTCGGCTACGGTGACCGCATGGACGTGCTCAGCGACGTCGTCGCGGCCATGCGCACCGGGCGCCCGCACTCCGCGCGCCGGTACAAGTACGCGCCCTGGGGGATGTGGTGGGCGGACTCCGACGAGGCCGGGTTCCATGTGGTGCTGCGCGGCTCGGCCTGGCTGATCCCGCAGGACGGGGAGCCGCTGGCACTGGCGCCGGGGGACGTCGTCTTCCTCGCGCACGGAGCCGGGCACTCCCTGGTCAGCGCGCCCGGCGTGCCCACGCAGGAGGTACGGCTGCTGCCCGACGGCACCTGGAGCGGGGCGCCGCCCGAGGAGCCGAGGGAGGGCTGCCCGGACACCATCACCCTGTGCGGGACCTACCGGCTGGACCGGGACCGGGCGCACCGGCTGCTGGCCGAGCTGCCGGAGATCGTGCATCTGCCCGCCACCGTGGGCGGCCACCGCTCGCTGCGGGCGGCGGTGGAACTGCTCGGGATGGAGCTGGAGGAGCAGCGGCCGGGCACGGACGCGATCGTCACCTCGCTGCTCGACACCCTGCTGCTGTACATCCTGCGGGCCTGGTGGGAGAGCGAGTCGGCGGCGGGGCGGGCGCGGGGCTGGGCGGCGGCGCTGGCCGACCCGGCGGTCGCGGCCGCGCTGCGCGCGATCCACGGCGAGCCCGGGCGCGCCTGGACGGTGGCGGAACTGGGCGCCTCCGGCGGGCTGTCCCGGGCTGCGTTCGCACGCCGGTTCACGACGCTGGTGGGCGAGCCGCCGCTGACGTATCTGACCTGGTGGCGGATGACGACGGCGGGCCGGCTGCTGCGCCACGACGACCTCTCGCTGCGGGAGATCGCCCAACGCGTCGGCTACGTCTCGGAGTTCGCCTTCGCCAAGGCCTTCAAGCGGGAGTACGGGGTGGCCCCGGGCCGGTATCGAAGGGGTGTCGCGTAGGTCAGCGCCTCCCCTCAGGACGGGCGCGAACATCACCCATCACCTGAAGGAGCTGCCGGCCGGTACTACCCACGCCGTGCCGCGTGCGGATCCGGCGGGCATGACGAAGGGGCCCTCACCGCGGTGAGGGCCCCTTGTCAGCACGTCACTTGTTCAGGTAGGCCCAGAACTCGTCGAACGACAGGACCTTGTCCCCGTTCAGGTCCCGCTGCTTGATGATGGCCTCGGCGACAGTCTCCGTGACGTTCCAGTCGCCTCCCTGAGCCAGGGCGCTCTTGAACTCGGCGGCGGTGATGAATCCGTCACCGTCCGCGTCGATCCGCTGGAACTGCTTGCGTGCTTCCTCGATGTCCGCCACCGATCCGCCCCTTTTGGTCGTTTTTCTCATGCCGTGCTGGCGTACTGACGCTGGTCAGATTAACGGCCCGGCCAGGCCTTCAGCGCCGCGACCACCCAGCCGAACTCCTCCTGGAACCTCGGGGGCTCCTGCTCGCCCTTGATCACGGCGGCCAACTCCCGGTAGCGGACGACCTCGTTGCCAAGGTCGATACGGCGGAGCACGGCCGCGCGGTCGGTGTCCGCGCCGAGCAGTTCGGTCAGGACGGTGTCCGCCTCGGGTGACTGCGGGGTCACCCCGCGGTCCTGGGCGGCACCGACCAGCTCGACGAGCCGCTTGAAGAACATCGCCGAGGCGCCCGCCGGGGTGTCCGGGGTACGGTCGGCGGCGTTGTACTCGATCATGCGGCGCATCGCGGCCTGGAAGTCCGGGCTCTGCAGCAGTTCCGCCAGCTCCACCCAGGCGTCGACCTGCTCCGGTGTGGGGTCGTCCGGCAGCGCCACGCCGAGGGTCCGGGTCCGCTCCCGGATCCAGGGATCGGCCGTGTCCAGCCCGTGGAAGATCTCCTCCACGAAGTCGTCCACGATCCGCTGCCGCTCCGCGGCGGACAGCCGTGCCAGTTTGTTCATCAGGGTCATCTCCTCGGCGGTCGAGCCTCGTCGGGCGACCGTCGACAGCACCGCACGGGTCACCCTCAGCGACCGGATCTGCGCGTCCAGAGCCGCGACGTGCGTGGCCGCGACCTCGGCGACCGTCCGCTCCCCGCCCAGCACCTGGCGTACGTCGTCCAGGCCGAGCCCCAGCTCGCGCAGGGTGCGGATCAGCTCCAGGCGGCCCACGGCGGCGCCGTCGTAGAGCCGGTAGCCGCCCGTGGACCGGGTCACCGGGGTGAGGACGCCCTCGTCCGACCAGTAGCGGATGGTGCGTACGCTCAGCCCGGTGGCCCGTGCCAGCTCGCCGATGGTGAGAAGTCCGGTGCCGTCTTCGGTCATGTCGGCGAGTCTGGGCCTTCCAGCGGGTGGAGACTCAAACGGCGGGTTCAGCGGAAGATGCCGGTGTGTCCGAGCGAGTAGCGGCCGGGCTGCGGGTAGACGGCGAGGCCGTGCGGGCCGCTGCCGACCTTGATGCGGGCCAGTTCGTTGCCGGTCCGTGTGTCGATGGCGTACACCACGCCGTTGTAGCGGCCGGACAGCCACAGCACCGTGCCGTCGGCGGAGACGCCGCCCATGTCGGGGCTGCCGCCGCCGGGCAGGTGCCACTTCACGGTGAGCCGGTTCTTGGTGAAGTCGAACAGGGAGATGGTGCCCTCGCCCCGGTTGGAGATGTACATCACGCGCGAGTCACGGCTGATGTAGAGGCCGTGGGCGCCCTTGCCGGTGTAGAGGAAGCGGGGCTTGGTGAACTTGTCGCCGTCGAGGATCCACAGGCCGTTCGCGACCATGTCGGCGATGTAGAACAGCTTGCCGTCCGGGGAGATCTTGACGTCCTGCGGCATCGCGCCCTCGTACGGCAGCCGCTCCTGGCGCACGACCGTCATCTTCGCGGTGTCGACCTTGAGGATCTCGCCGCTGAACTCGCAGGAGACGATGAAGTAGCGTCCGTCCGGGGAGAAGTCGGCGTGGTTGACGCCGTAGCAGCTGACCGGCACGGTCTTGACGACCTTCATGGTGTGCGCGTCGCGGAAGACCAGCTGGCGGTCCCTGGAGGCCATGACGACGGCGTACCTGCCGTCGGGCGTGAAGTACAGGTTGTACGGGTCGTGCACGGCGACCGGCTTGCCGGCCTTGCCGGTCTTCGGGTCGATGGGGGTGAGGCTGTTGCCGAGGTCGTTGTTGACCCAGAGGGTCTTCAGGTCCCAGGACGGCACGACGTGCTGGGGCTGGTGGCCGACCGGGATCGTGTCGATGACCTTGTAGGTCTCCGGGTCGATGACGGTGACGGTGTCGGAGTTGGTGTTGGGGACGTACACCCGGGACGGGAAGTCCCTGACGACCGGGGAGAGCCGGTTCGGGCGGTCGGCGGAGTAGAGGTCCTTCGGGTTCTCGACCGGCGGCATCCCGGGCAGCACGTTCATCTGCCGCTTGCCGTTCCCCGGCTGGGCCGGGGCCTTGCTGGCCAAGGTCTCGTTCGCGTGGTGCTGAGAACCCGGACTGCACGCGGACAGCAGCGTCAGGGCGGTGAGGGCGGCACCGGTGGCCAGCAGGCGGGCGGCTTTGTTGGTTCGCATCAGCTCAGCAACTCCGTGGTGGTGACCGCGCGCAGTCCGCGCCGGTCGAGTTCGTGGAGGAGATCGGGCAGGGCGGCCACCGTGTCCGGGTACCCGAAGTGCAGGCTCACCACCGACCCGCCGCGCACATCGGCGAGAACCTTGCGGGTGACGGCGGCGGCGCCGGGGCGGGTGTAGTCGAGCGAGTCGACGTCGTACGACAGCACGTGCGGGTAGCCGGCGGCGCGGGCCAGCCGGGCGACCAGCGGGGAGGCGGTCGGCGAGCGGGAGGGGCGGAACCAGGTGCCGATGGAACCGGTGAGCCGCTTCAGCCGGTCCGCGCAGTCGGTGATCTCCTTGCGGGCGTCCGCCTCGGCGAGGGCGTTGACGGCGATGTGGTGCTGGGTGTGGTTGCCGAGGTCGTGGCCGCCGTCGAGGATCCGGCGAGCGACGTCCGGGTGTTCGTCCAGCCAGGTGCCGACGGCGAGCACGGTGAGCCGGGCGCCGTGCTGCTCGGCCGTACCCAGCAGGGAGTGGGCGATGGCGGGGTCGCCCTGGCCGTGGAAGGTGAGAGCGACCTGGGCGCGGGTGCGCGGGCCGTGGGTGATCTGGGCGGGCAGGCCGGGGTAGGCCCGGGGAACGGGGGCCGTCTTGCCGCCGGCCGCGTGGTGGGCCGGGGAGGTGCCGGTCGGGGGCGCGGAAGGGGGCGCGGAGTCCTGGGCGTTGGGCGGGGTGTCCCGGCCGGTGCCGCAACCGGCGGCGAGCGCGCCGCCGGCGACGATTCCGGCGCCCGCGCGCAGCACCCCGCGTCGGTTGGTGGTGGTCACCCGTACCATTTAAGGGGCGATGGGCAAGAAAAGCGCCGATTGGCCCGAAAGTGGGACGATTTCGGGTCGCCGTAAGAGGGATGCCGTGCCCCCGCTACCGGTCGGCCACCCGCATCTCGAACCAGGTCGTCTTGCCGCGCGGCAGGAGGTCGACGCCCCAGCGGTCGGAGAGCTTGTCCACGAGGAACAGCCCGCGGCCGCTGACGTCCATCTCCTGAACCGGCATCAGGCAGGGCAGGCCGCGCGAGGGGTCGCGGACCTCCACCCGGATCCAGCCGGGGCGGCGGCGCATCCGCAGGCCGAAGACCCGGGCGCCGGTGTGCCGTACGGCGTTGCCGACGAGTTCGGACACGAGTAAGACGGTGTCCTCGGTCAGCTTGGGGGTGAGCCGCCAGGTGCGCAGGACGACGACCTGGGCGAGCCGGCGTGCGGCGGCCGCGGACTCCGGGCGGGACGGCAGCGGCACCTCTGTCGCTGCCGGGTCACCGTACAGTTCGAGCGCCTTGAGCGCCTGTTCGTCCTCTACCGCGGGCGACCAGCGTGCCGCGGCCGCACGGCTGTGTCCCCGCGGCTGTTCGATGCCCTCCAGCCCCGCCATGCCCCCATGATGGCGGCCCGGAGCCGTCTTGGGGGCCGTTCCCGAGGAATACGCCCCCTGTACGCCCCCGCTCCCCGCCGAGCGACCGGCATATGCCGACGGCATGTCACTGACCGGTAGGGCCCGGTTGAGCTGCGAAGACGGCTCACTTTCGGGCAATCGTCCGGCTCCCTCGACCGAGCAGGCTTAAGGCTGCCTTAAGGCTCCCATAAACCGCCCCATCGAGGGACCCGGAAGAGACGGAACGTCAATTGCAAGAGGTGCCGCGGGAGTTACCGGGAAGTTCACACCGCTGACGTTCAGCGGAACTTGGCCTTGCCCGGACCCTCCTCCACGAAGCTGCGCATGCCGATCTCGCGGTCCTCGGTGGCGAACAGGCCCGCGAACCAGTTCCGTTCGACGGCGAGGCCGGTGTCGATGTCGGTCTCCAGGCCGGTGTCGACGGACTCCTTCGCCGCGCGCAGGGCGATCGACGGACCCTGGGCGAGCCTCGCGGCCCAGGCGTGCGCCTGCTCGTACACCTCGGCGGCCGGGACGACCCGGTCCACCAGGCCGATCGCGAGGGCCTCGTCGGCCTTGACCTGGCGGCCCGTGAAGATGAGGTCCTTGGCCTTGGACGGTCCGACCAGCCGGGGCAGCCGCTGGGTGCCGCCGGCGCCCGGGATCAGGCCGAGCAGGATCTCGGGCTGGCCGAGCTTGGCGTTCTCGGCGGCGATGCGGTAGTCGGCGCACAGGGCCAGTTCGCAGCCGCCGCCGAGGGCGTAGCCGGTGATGGCGGCGACGACGGGCTTGGGGATGCGGGCGACGGCCGTGAAGGAGTCCTGCAGGGCGCGGGCGCGCAGGACCATCGCGGTGTGGTCCATGTTCTGCATCTCCTTGATGTCCGCGCCCGCCGCGAACACCCGCTCGCCGCCGTAGATCACCACGGCGCGCACGTCGTCGCGGCGCGTGGCCTCCTCGGCGAGCTCCTTCAGCCGGTCCTGCGTGGCGACGTCCAGCGCGTTCATCGGCGGGCGGTCGAGGCGCAGGGTTCCGACACCTTCGGCGACTTCGAGATTCACGGTCATGGAGGCAGGTTAACGGGCACTAACGGCAACGGACCCGGTGCCGTACCTCACAGCACCGGGCCCGTATGTCAGACGTGGCTCACTTCGTCCAGTCCGCCCACGACATGTTCCAGCCGTTGAACCCGTTCGCGGGGTCCACCGTCCGGTCGTGGGCGTTCTTCACGATCACCACGTCGCCGACGATCGAGTGGTTGAACATCCAGGCCGCCGGGGTGGAGCCGTCGTAGCCGCCGCGCACGTCGCTCAGGCCGACGCAGCCGTGGCTGGCGTTGTAGTTGCCGAAGGCGTCGCCGCCCCAGTAGTTGCCGTGCAGGAAGGTGCCGGAGGTGGTCAGGCGCATGGCGTGCGGGACGTCCTTGATGTCGTACTCGCCGCCGTAGCCGACCGTCTCGCCGTTCATCCGGGTGACGGCGAGCTTCTCGCTGATGACCATCTGGCCGTTCCAGGTGTCATAGCCGGGCTTGCCGGTGGTGACCGGGAGGGTCTTGATGACCTTGCCGTCCTGGGTGACCTTCATCGTGTGGTTCTTGGCGTCCACGACGGAGACCTGGTTGCGGCCGATGGTGAACTTGATGGTCTTGTGCTGCTTGCCATAGACGCCGTCGCGGCCCGCGACCCCGTCGAGGTCGAGGTCGACGGTGACCTTGGTGCCTTCCTTCCAGTACTGCTCGGGGCGGAAGTCCAGGCGGTCGTTGCCGAACCAGTGGCCCTCGACGTCCACGGCCGGCTCGGTCCTGATCCTGATGGCCTTCTCCACGGCCTGCGGGTGCGTGATGCCCCGGGTGAAGTTGACGGAGAACGGCATCCCGACGCCGACGGTGGAGCCGTCCTCGGGGGTGAAGTAGCCGAGGAAGGTGTTCTTCGGGGTCAGGGTGGTGAACGTGGAGTCCTCGGCGGCCTCGCGGCCCTCGGAGTCCTTGGCGACCGCGTGCACCGTGTACTTGGTGGACGCGGCCAGATGGGTCGACGGCGTCCAGGACGCGCCCCCGCCGGTGAGGGTGCCGGCGACCGCCCGGCCCTTGGCGTCCTTGACGGTGACCTCGGTCAGCTTGCCCTGGGAGACGTTCACCTTCAGCGCCCCGCTGGTGTCGACGCCGGTGGCACCGGACTTCGGCGCTATGGTGACGGCGGCGGTGGACTGCTGCCTGCCCTGCTGGGTCTCCTTGCCCTTGCCGTCGCCGGCGCCCTTGCCGCCGCCCCCGCCGCAGGCCGCGAGGGAGAGCACCAGCGCGCCGGATATGAGCGCCGGCCCCATACGGCCTCGCCGCCCCGCCGCCGACGCCCCCGATATTGGCCGCACGTTCAAGTTGGTCTCCCCTCGCCGGGCCTGGTCAGACCCGCTCCCCACCACACTGGTGCGCGCATATTAACCGTCTGGTTTTGAGCGGGGTGTCAGGCGAATGTCACCGTTCCGTCGCAACTTGCGCCCGCATCCCCGCCCGAACCCGCGCCCCTCACCTGGTTATTTCACCGCGCTGCCCGCTTTCCACTCCTGCCAGGTCATGTTCCACCCGCCGAGGCCGTTGTCCGGAGCGACGGTCTTCTCCAGGCTGCCCACGACCTCGATGACGTCACCGACGAGACTGCGGTCGAAGAACCAGCCGGCCGGGGTGGCCGAGCTGCCGCCCCTGACGTCCCTGAGGCCGACACAGCCGTGGCTGACGTTGGCGCGCCCCGGGGCGTTCGGCGACCAGTAGTTGCCGTGCACGAAGGTGCCGGAGTCGGTGAGCTTCATGGCGTGCGGGACGTCGGGGATGTCGTACTCGCCGCCGAAGCCGACCGTGCGGCTGTTCATGCGGGTGACGTCCTGCATGTCCATCACCACCATCTTGCCGTTGTAGGTGGGGTTCTGCGGGGCGCCCGCGGTGATCGGCACGGTGGCGAGCAGCCGGCCGTCCCGGCGCACCTGCATGATGTGCCTGGCGGCGTCGACCAGGGAGACCTGGCTGCGGCCGACGGTGAAGGCGAAGGTCTTGTCCTGCAACCCGTAGACACCGGGCGCCCCTTGGACGTCCCGCAGGTTGAGGTCGACGGTGACCTCCGTGCCGGGCTTCCAGTACTGCTCGGGACGGAAGTCGAGACGGCTGCGGCCGAACCAGTGCGGGCGGATCTCGACCGGCGGCCGCGCGCTGACCCGGACGGCGCGTTCGACGGCGGCGCGGTCGGTGATCTCCCGGCTGAAGTCGAGCGAGACGATCATGCCGGTGCCGACGACGGCGCGGTTCTCCGGGGTGACGTAACCGATGAACCGCTGGTCGGGGACGAGTGTGGAGAAGGTGGTGTGCCGGGCCGAGCGGCGGCCGTCCGCGTCGAGCGCCACGACGTCGACGGTGTACCGGGCGGCGAGCGCCAGCCGGTCCTCGTCCGGCCGCCAGGTCCGGCCGTCGGCGCTGATGTGCCCGGGTACCGGGGAGTCCTGCGCGTCCTGTGACTTGACGACGGTCACCCGCTGAAGGCGCCCGTCGGGCACCCGGACCCGCAGCCGCCGGTCGGGGCGGACGGCCTTTCCGCCGTCGTCGGGGGTGACGTGGATGACGTCCTCGGGTGCCGGGGGTCTGCCGGGCGCTCCGTCCAGCCCGAGCGGTCCGAAGCCCCCGGAGGAGCATCCTCCCAGCAGTGCCGCCCATGTCAGTACGGCGGCCAGGGCGACCCCCGCGCGCCGCGCGCGTCCTTGTACGTGCCTCACGCGCGGCTCAACGACCGGGCCCGCTCCGGGGAAACGTGAGTGCGACGCACGCACTGGGCAGAACAGAGGGAAGGACGACACGCTGGGGAGCCGCAGCGCCCGTGCCGAAGGGCGCCTTCCTGGATCGGTTCGACGGAAAGGGACGCACAGCGCGATCCGGAGGGCGCCCCCGGCGGTGGGGCGCAGCCGTACCGGGCGGCCGAGGGTGCTGCGGGGCAGCCTCGGCTCCTCGGCACGGCCGGTTGCGCCGCCCCGGGGCGAGCCACTGAAAGAGGGGCCGACAGGTGACGAGGGCAGCCGAGCAGCGGGCACCGGCCGGGGAGCCGGACGCCGGGACCGGGCAGCAGCCGGCCGTGGTGAACGGCGCCCGGCGCGCCGCGGTGCCGGCTCCCGTGGTGTGGCCGGGCGCCCCGACGCCGCTGGGGGCCCGGTTCCGGGTCGGCCCGGACGGGGTCGCGGGCACCAACTTCGCGCTGTGGGCGGGCGGGGCGGAGGCGGTCCGGGTGTGTCTGTTCGACGAGGGGGGCCGGGAGACCCAGGTCCGGCTGACCGAGCTGACGCACGAGATCTGGCACGGTTTCGTGCCGGGCGTGATGCCGGGGCAGCGGTACGGCTACCGGGTGGACGGCCGCTGGGACCCGTGGACCGGCGCCCGCTGGAACCCGGCCAAGCTGCTGCTGGACCCGTACGCGCGGGCGGTGGACGGTGAGTTCAGCCTGCCGCCGGAGGTGTACGGGCATGTCCGGGACTGGCCCGAGCAGCGTGTCGCCGACACCGTGCGCGACGACCGGGACTCGGCGCCCTACGTCCCGAAGGGGGTCGTCGTCGACGATGACGACGACTGGGAGGACGACCACCGGCCGAAGACGCCGTGGGCCGACTCCGTCATCTACGAGCTGCACGTACGCGGCTTCACCAAGCTGCACCCCGGCGTCCCGGAGAAGCTGCGCGGCACCTACGCGGGCCTCGCGCACCCGGCGGCGATCGAGCACCTGGTGAAGCTGGGCGTCACGGCCGTCGAGCTGCTCCCCGTCCACCAGTTCGCGCACGAGGACCACCTGCTGCGCCGGGGCCTTGGCAACTACTGGGGCTACAACTCCATCGGCTACTTCGCCCCGCACGCCGCCTACGCGGCCTCCGGTACGACGGGCCAGCAGGTCGGCGAGTTCAAGCGGATGGTGCGCGCGCTGCACGCGGCCGGCATCGAGGTCATCCTCGACGTGGTCTACAACCACACCGCGGAGGCGGGCGAGCTGGGCCCGACGCTGTCCCTGAAGGGCATCGACAACCGCGGCTACTACCGCCTCCAGGACGACGCCCGCCGGTACGCCGACTACACCGGCTGCGGCAACACCCTGCATGTCGTCCAGCCCCAGGTGCTGCGTCTGATCACCGACTCGCTGCGCTACTGGGTGACGGAGATGGGCGTGGACGGCTTCCGCTTCGACCTCGCGGCGGCGCTGGCCCGCTCGATGCACGACGTCGACATGCTCTCCCCGTTCCTGGCGGTCATCGCCCAGGACCCCGTACTGCGCCGGGTGAAGCTCATCGCCGAACCGTGGGACATCGGCTCCGGCGGCTACCAG
Organism: Streptomyces sp. NPDC001153; assembly: GCF_053598315.1. Taxonomy (NCBI): domain Bacteria; kingdom Bacillati; phylum Actinomycetota; class Actinomycetes; order Kitasatosporales; family Streptomycetaceae; genus Streptomyces; species Streptomyces sp. NPDC001153. The sequence goes on along the minus strand of NZ_JBSFJZ010000063.1, from coordinate 30,784 downwards.
GTGGGCGCCTTCCCTCCGTTGTGGACCGAGTGGAACGACCGCTACCGCAACACCGTCCGCGACTTCTGGCGGCACGCCCTGCCGGACGTCCGCGAGATGGGCTACCGCCTGTCCGGCTCCAGCGATCTGTACGCCTGGGGCGGCCGCCGCCCGTACGCCTCGGTCAACTTCGTGACCGCGCACGACGGGTTCACCCTGCGCGACCTGGTGTCGTACGAGTGCAAGCACAACGAGGCCAACGGCGAGGACAACCGCGACGGCACCGACGACAACCGCTCCTGGAACTGCGGGGTGGAGGGCGAGACGCAGGACGAGCGGATACGGGCCCTGCGCCGCCGTCAGCTGCGCAACCTGCTGACCACGCTCCTGCTGTCCACCGGCGTGCCCATGCTGGTGGCCGGCGACGAACTGGGCCGCACCCAGCGCGGCAACAACAACGCCTACTGCCAGGACAACGAGATCAGCTGGCTGGACTGGTCCCTGCTGGACGACCCGGCCTGGCGGCCCCTGTTCGACCTGGCCTCCCGGCTGATCGCCCTGCGCCACCGGCATCCGGTGCTGCGCCGCCGCGCCTTCTTCTCCGGCCGCGCCCACTCGGCCGACGGGCTGCGGGACCTGGCGTGGTTCACCGCGCGGGGCACGGAGATGACCGAGGGCGACTGGTACGCCCCCGCGGCCACGCTCGGCATGTACCTCTCCGGCCGGGACATCCCGGGCCGTGACGAGCGGGGCGCACCGGTCGCGGACGACAGCTTCCTCGCGGTCCTGCACGCGGGCGAGGATCCGGCGGTCTTCGTGCTGCCGGGTCAGCCGTGGGCGGACCGGTACGAGGTGATCGTGGACACCTCCCGGGAGGACCAGGCCGAGCCCCCCGGCACGGTCCACCCGGCGGGCGCGGAGATCACGGTGCCGGGGCGCTCCGTACTCCTCCTGCGGGTCGCCCCTGTGTGACGGCTGTGCGTGACGCGGATCACGCCCGGCCGGTGCAGCGTTCCCGGGCCCCCAGGGCCTTACTCCTGGTGAAGACAGCCGGCGAGAACGGGGACCGTGAGGATGGAGCAGGCTCGGGCCGGTGAGTACGACGCGTTCGTGGCGGCCCGCTGGTCGGTGTTGTTCCATCTGGCCCGTCTGCTCACCGGAGGGGACCGGCACCGGGCCGAGGACCTGTTGCAGGAGTCCTTGGTCAAGCTGTGGTTCGTCTGGCCGAAGATCGCCGACGAGGCACCGGAGGCGTATGTCCGCAAGGTGCTGGCGCGGGCCGCGGCCCGTTCGGCCCGCCGGCGCTGGTGGGGCGAGCGGCCCGTGGAGGTGCTGCCCGAGGTGGCGGCGGCCGGCGATGTGTCGGCGACCGTGGCCGAGCGCTCCCGGCTGGAGGCGGCGCTCGCCGAACTGAGCGCGCAGCAGCGGGCCGCGGTCGTGCTGCGCTACTACCAGGACCTGCCCGACCGGCAGGTCGCGCAGATCCTGGGCTGCCCGGTCGGCACCGCCCGGTCCCATGCCGCGCGCGGGGTGGCCCGGCTGCGCGGGCTGCTGGCCGACGTCATCGAGCCGGTGGGGTGAGGGGGGACCCGTGAAGCACGTGGACGACACCGAGCACATGGATCACTTCGAGCGGCAGCTGACGCGGCTCATGCACAGCACGCAGGAACCGGTGCGCTACGAGCCCCGGCACCAGGAGGCGCTGCACGCGGGCGTACGGGTGCGGCGCCGGGTGCGCGCAGCGCGCCGGGCGGCCGGTTCCGTGCTGGCGGTCGCCGGACTCGGCCTCGGTCTGCTGCTGTGGCCGCACGGCCACACCGACGGCCGGCCCAGCGCCCCGCACCCCCGGCCCGCGACCAGTCCGACGCCCGTCCCGAGCACCTCGCCGGGCCCGTCGCAGTCGCCGAGCACCACCTACGCGCCGAGCGGCCCGCCGTCCTCGACCGCGACGGACTCCGCCACCCCGGGCTCGACCACGTCGACCGCCAACCCGCCCGGCGCGACCGGGAGTTCGGCCACGGCCACCCCCACACAGCGGCCGCCCGCCACGGCCACCTCGGGGAGCACCACCGCTCCCCCGGCCTCCGCGACGGTGAGCGCACCGGCCGAGTCGTCGGACAACCCCTCATCGGCGATCAGCCCGACCCGCTGACCCGCATCCACCACTCCATCCGCGTGCCTTCGGCATGCCCTTCCACCAGGGACAAACGGGGAACAACGTGATGAAACTCCGACCGGGCCGAGTCCCGGCCATGGCACCGGCGCCCGACCGCGCACCCCTGTCGCCACAGGCGGGCGAACCCGTCCTGGACCTGGTCGTACCGGTGTTCAACGAGGAGAAGGACCTGGAGCCGAACGTCCGGCGGCTGCACACGCATCTGCGGGAGACCTTCCCCTATCCGTTCCGGATCACCATCGCCGACAACGCGAGCACCGACGGCACCCCGCGCATCGCCGCCCTACTGGCCGGGGAACTGCCCGGGGTGGTCTCGCTGCGGCTGCCGGAGAAGGGCCGCGGCCGGGCGCTCCGGGCGGCCTGGACCGAATCGCGGGCGCCCGTGCTGGCGTACCTCGACGTGGACCTGTCCACGGAACTGGCCGCGCTGCTGCCGCTGGTCGCGCCGCTGATATCCGGCCATTCCGACCTGGCCATCGGCACCCGGCTCGCGCCCGGCGCACGGGTGGTGCGCGGCGCCAGGCGCGAGGTCATCTCCCGCTGTTACAACGTCCTGCTGCGCTGCACCCTCGCCGTCGGCTTCTCCGACGCGCAGTGCGGTTTCAAGGCGGTGCGCCGCGAGGTCGCCGAACGGCTGCTGCCGCAGGTGCGGGACGGGGAGTGGTTCTTCGACACCGAACTGCTGGTGCTGGCCGAGCGGGCGGGCCTGAGGATCCACGAGGTCCCGGTGGACTGGGTCGACGACCCCGACAGCAGTGTCGACATCGTCGCCACCGCGCTGGCCGACCTGCGCGGGATCGTCCGGATGCTGCGGACGCCGGCCCGCCGCCGTCGCCGTACCGGCCCGGTCGCCCCGTGACCGTGACCCTGCCCCGTATGCCGGCCCTGGCCGCGCAGGCCGTCTCCGGTTCCCGGCTGCGGGCCGCCGCCCGCCGGCACGGGCCCGTGCTCGCGCTGTTCGGCGCGCTGAAGCTGACGGGCTTCGTGTCCTTCCTGTACCTGCTGTCCTCGGCCGGGGACTATCGCACCAAGGACCCCCGGTTCGGCGGCGGAGCGCACGCCTGGGACGTGCTGGCGACCTGGGACGGGTGGTGGTACCAGCAGATCGCCCTGCACGGTTACGACCCGAGGCTCGTCCATGTCCCGGGCGCCACCGGACTGATCACACTGGAGGGCAACTCGGCGGCGTTCTTCCCGCTGTACCCGGCCCTGATGCGGATGGTCATGGCCGTCACCGGCCTCGGCCCGTACGGCGCCGGCCTGCTGGTGTCGGTCCTCGCCTCCTTCGCCGCCGCGCTCGGCGTCTGCCTGATCGCGGAGCGGTTCGGCGGGCGGCGGGCCGGACTCGCGGCGGCCGGGCTGTGGGCGGTGTGGCCGGGCTCGGGCGTGGAGTGGGCGGTCTACTCCGACTCCCTCTACGTGGCCCTGGCCGCCTGGACCTGCTACACCGTCATGACCCGCCGGTGGCTGACCGCCGGAGTCCTCGCCTTCGCGGCCGGCCTCAACCGGCCCACGGCCGCCGCGCTGATCGCCGGGGTCGGCGTCGCCGCGCTGCTCGCGCTGCGCCGCCGCGAGGACGACAGCCACCGCCCGCTGCTCGCGGCGGCCCTGGCCCCGCTCGGGCTGATCGGCTATCTGCTCTGGGTCGGCGACCGCATGGGCGACCTGGGCGGCTACTTCGAGCTGCAGTCGGGGGCCTGGGCGCACGAGTTCGACTACGGCAGGCAGACCCTGGACGTGCTGACGTCCGTACCGGTGGGCCGCTTCGGCGACTATCTGTTCGCCTACCCCTTCGCGGACGTCATCGGCGTCGGTGTGGTCCTGCTCGCGTGCGCTCTGCTCCCCCTGCTCCTGAGGCTGCGCCCGCCGGCGGTACTGGTCGTGCACACCGTCCTCACCCTCGCCCTGGTCCTCGGCAGCCAGCAGATCTTCGCGAACGTCTCCCGCTATCTGCTGCCCTGCTTCCCGCTGTTCCTGCCGCTCGCGGTCGCGATGCGCCGGCTGAGCCTGCCCGTGCAGTGCACCCTGCTCGGCATCGCGGCGCTCGCCTCCGGGTCGTACGCGGGGTACGTCCTGTTCGAGCTGGGGGTGCCATGATCCGGCACCCCCAGCCCGGCGGGGAGCCGAGCGCTCAGCCCAGGCCGAGGCTGGACAGGGCGGTCGTCCAGTCGGTCATGATCGCGTTCTGTGCGTCGGTGAGGCTGACCTCACCGGCGCAGACGGCCTTCTTCAGCTTGTTCTCGACGGTGTCCTTGTTCGCGGACGTCTCGGTGCCGTAGTGCGGCTCGGGCCAGAGGTTCTCCGGGCTCCTCGGGGCGCCGCCGAGTTCGAGCGGGACGAAGTGGTCCTCCTCGTAGTCCGAGAGGTTGGTGTCGGAGTAGCCGTACTCGACGATCTGCTGCTTCTTCAGCGCGGTGGTGTAGGAGCTGGGCGGCCGTACGGTCCCGGTCCAGCCGGAGACACAGATGGTCGAGTCGATGGTGTCCTGGGTGACGTCGGGGTTGAGGGCCCCGGGCGTGCAGGCCGAGTCGGGCAGGGGGAGGTAGTCCTGGCTGCAACTGGCGGCGTGGGCCGTACCGGTGGTGACGGTGAGGCCCGCGGCGGCGAGGGCGAGCGAGGAGAGGGCGGTCACCAGGGGGCGCGATATTCGGGACATGTGGGGGTCTCCCGGTGCTGTGCCCGGCAGGGATTCCGGGCGGTCGTGAGCATGACAGCACCGGGATCATCTATGCGAGTAGACCCCTTTGCCCGACCGAGGGCTCTCTTGATTGAACGTTTATCCAAACGAGAACAGTGCGAGGCAAGGCCTTGACGGGGGCTTGACGCCGCGTCCGACCAAGAGGGCCTGGACGCGCACCGGCGTCGGCGTGATCGCTCGTCAACCACGCATCATAGCCCGAGTGAACGCACGCTGAACGACACAATGACACACCTACGCCAGGCTGTCCCGCCACGCCCGGTGCAGATCCGCGAACCGGCCCGTGCCGCCGATCAGTTCCTCCGGGCTGCCGTCCTCGACGATCCGGCCGTGCTCCATCACCAGCACCCGGTCCGCGATCTCCACCGTCGACAGCCGGTGCGCGATCACCACCGCCGTACGGCCCCGCAGCACCGTCGACATCGCCCGCTGCACGGCCCGCTCGCCCGGGATGTCCAGCGAACTGGTCGCCTCGTCCAGGATCAGCACCGCCGGATCGGCGAGCAACGCCCGGGCGAAGGCCACCAGTTGGCGTTGCCCGGCCGAGATGCGCCCGCCGCGCTTGCGGACGTCGGTGTCGTAGCCGTCGGGCAGGGCGCTGATGAACTCGTGCGCGCCGATCGCCTTCGCCGCCCGCTCGATCTCCTCCCGGGTGGCCCCGGGCCGGCCGATGGCGATGTTGTCGGCGACCGTGCCGGAGAACAGGAACGCCTCCTGGGTCACCATGACGACACCGCGCCGCAGTTCCGGCACGGGCAGCTCGCGCAGATCCACGCCGTCCAGCAGCACGCGGCCGTCGGAGGGGTCGTAGAAGCGGGCGAGGAGCTTGGCGAGCGTGGACTTGCCGGCGCCCGTGGTGCCGACCACGGCGACCGTCTGCCCGGCCGGCAGAGTCAGACCGAAGCGGGGCAGCACCTCACCGCCGGTGCGGTAGCCGAACCGGACATCCTCGAAGACGACCTCACGGCCGGGGAAGTCGCCCTTCAGCGGCGGGAGTTCACGAGGAACGGCCGGCTCCGGCACGGACGGGGTCTGGGCGAGCAGCCCGGCGACCTTGTCCAGGGAGGCGGCGGCCGACTGGTAGGAGTTCAGGAACATCCCCAGCCGGTCGATCGGGTCGTACAGCCGGCGCAGATACAGCACCGCCGCCGCCAGCACACCCAGCGCCAGCGAGCCGGACGCCACCCGGTAGGCGCCCCACAGCACGATCCCCGCGACGGCCGTGTTGGCCACCAGCCGGGAGCCGACCACATAGCGGGCCATCTCCAGCAGCGCGTCCCCGTTCGTCCGCTCGTGCCGCCTGTTGAGCACGGCGAACTCGGCGTCGTTGGCCGCCTCCCGGCGGAAGGCGCGCACCGGGCGGATGCCGTTCATCGTCTCCACGAACTTCACGATCACCGCCGCGATCGCCGTCGACCGCGCCCGGTACACCCGTCCCGCCCGCCGCTGGTAGAGCCGGACCAGCAGGTACAGCGGCAGGAACGAGGCCACCGCGACCGCGCCCATGGAGAGGTCCAGCCACAGCAGCATCGCCGAGATGTAGACGAAGGACAGCACGACGGTCACCAGCTCCTGGAGGCCGTCATTGAGCAGTTCGCGCAGCGACTCCACGTCGGTGGTGGAGCGGGAGATCAGCCGTCCGGACGTGTACCGCTCGTGGAAGTCGATGCTCAGCGCCTGCGCGTGCCGGAAGATCCGGCCCCGCAGATCCAGCAGCACGTCCTGGCTGACCCGGGCGGAGGTCTCGATGAACGCGAACTGCAGCACGCCGGAGGCGAGGGCGCACAGCAGATAGCCGACGCCGACCGCGATCAGCGGGCCGTGCCGGTGGTCCCGGAACGCCGGTACGGCGCTGTCGATGGCGTACGCCACCAGCAGCGGGCCCACCTGCACCGCCGCCTGCTGAAGCAGCAGCAGGAGCGTGGTCGTCGCGGCCCGGGCCTTCAGGGGCGCGAGCAGGGAGCGCAGCAGGGCGGCCGTGGCGCCGGGCGGGGCGGGCAGGACGTCCCGGTCGAAGACGTCACCCGAGTCGCTGCCGGTGCCCTGACCTTGCGGGCCGGGGAGTTCGTCGTCCTCGGCGGTGGGAGTGGAGGCGGTCGTGGTGGTCAACGGGAGTCCTCCGTGTCCTCGGCATCTCCGGACATCAGACGCGCGTACTCGGCGTTGGTGCGCAGCAGTTCCTGATGGGTGCCGACGGCGGCGATCCGGCCGCCCGAGAGCAGGGCGACCCGGTCGGCGAGCAGCACCGTCGACGGGCGGTGCGCCACGATCAGCGCGGTGGTGTCGGCGAGGACCTGCCGCAGCGCGGCCTCCACGGCGGCCTCCGTGTGCACGTCCAGGGCGGACAGCGGGTCGTCCAGCACCAGGAACTCCGGTCTGCCGACCACCGCGCGGGCCAGCGCGAGGCGCTGCCGCTGGCCGCCGGAGAGGCTGAGGCCCTGCTCGCCGACGCGGGTGTCGGTGCCCTGGGGGAGGGCGTGCGCGAAGTCGGCCTGCGCGACCGCGAGCGCTCGGTCGAGGTCCGGTCGTCCGGCGCCGTCGGGGGCGCCCATCAGGACGTTCTCGCCGACGCTCGTGGAGAACAGCGTGGGTTCCTCGAAGGCGACGGCCACCTTGGCGCGCAGCTCCTCGCGGGGCATCGCGGCGATGTCGACGCCGTCGAGGGTGATCCGGCCGGAGGTGAGCTCGTGCAGGCGGGGTACCAGCGCGGTGAGGGTGGACTTTCCGCTGCCGGTGGCTCCGACGAGAGCCATGGACTCGCCGGGGCGGATGTGGAGGTCGATGCGGGTGAGGAGGGGCGGGGAGCCGGGGGGTGCGTCGGGGTAGCGGAACCGGACGTTCTCGAAGCGGAGTCCGGCGTCGGCCGGTCGCGTGTCCCCGGGCTCGCGGGGTGCCGCCGCGTCGTCCTCCGGCACCTCGTCCATCACCTCGAAGTACCGCTCCGTCGCCGTCGCCGCCTCCTGGCTCATCGCCAGCAGGAACCCGATCGAGTCCACGGGCCACCGCAGCGCCAGCGCCGTGCTCAGAAAGGCGACCAGCGTGCCGGCCGAGAGCCCCCCGTCGGCCACGCGGACCGCGCCCAGCACCAGCGCCGCCCCGATCGCCAGTTCGGGCAGCGTCACGATGACACCCCAGATCGTGGCGAGCAGCCGCGCCTTGCGCAGTTCCGTGCCGCGCAGGGTGACCGACAGCTCGCGGAACGCCCGCGCCTGGCTGCGGTGCCGGCCGAAGCCCTTGATGATGCGGATGCCGAGCACGCTCTCCTCGACCACCGTCGTCAGGTCGCCGACCTGGTCCTGCGCGCGCCGCGCCACCTCGGCGTACCGCCGCTCGAAGACCGCGCAGGTCCACATCACGGGGATCGCCGGACCGAGGATGACCAGCCCCAGCACCCAGTCCTGCATCAGCATGATCACCACGCCGACCAGGATCGTCACCCCGTTGACCAGCAGGAACGTCAGTGGGAAGGCGAGGAACTGACGCAGCAGCATCAGATCGGTCGTGCCCCGCGACAGCAGTTGGCCGGAGGCCCAGCGGTCGTGGAAGGCGACGGGCAGCCGCTGCAGACGGCCGTAGAGACCGGCCCGCATCTCCGCCTCGACGTGCGGCAGCGGGCGGGCCACCAGCCAGCGCCGTATGCCGAACAGGACCGCCTCGGCGATCCCGAGCAGGAGCAGATACAGCGCGCCGAGCCACACTCCGGCCGGGTCCCGGTCGGCGACCGGCCCGTCCACGATCCACTTCAGGACGAGCGGGATCACCAGCCCGGTGCAGGAGGCGGCGATCGCGACGAACGCGGCCGTGAACAGCCGCGCCCGCACGGGGCGGACGTACGGCCACAGCCGCAGCAGGGTACGAACGGCGGAACGGTCCTCGGTGGTTGCACGTGTCGTGGGCATCACCGCGAGCGTACGGACCGGCACTGACATCGCCCACCGGGTTTCGGCCGGACCCGGGTCCGCCCTTGGTCCTACGACCTGCGTGTTCGACCCCTCGGACGAGGGTTCCGCACGAGGGGTCGTAGCCCGGCATCAACCGACCGGACGATGCCGCTTCGAGCGGGGCGGCCGATGTGCCGGGCCCCGCCCGAACGGGATTCTCGGAGCATGCCATCCGTCATCGAAGTCACCGATCTGCGCAAGTCGTACGGCGGCCGGGCCGTCGTCGACGGGGTCTCCTTCGCCGTCGAGGAGGGCGAGATCTTCGGGATCCTCGGCCCGAACGGCGCCGGAAAGACCACCACCGTGGAGTGCGTCGAGGGGCTGCGCGTGCCCGACGCGGGCCGGGTCCGGGTCGCCGGCCTGGACCCCGTCGCCGACCACGACGAGGTCGCGAGGATCCTCGGCGCCCAGCTCCAGCAGAGCGAACTCCAGCCCAAGCTCACCGTGCGCGAGGCGCTGGAGCTGTACGCAACCTTCTACCCGCACCCGGCCGACTGGCGGCCGCTCGCCGAACGCCTCGGGCTCACGGCGAAGCTCGGGACCCGGTTCGGCAAGCTGTCCGGCGGGCAGCAGCAACGGCTGTTCATCGCGCTGGCGCTCATCGGGAACCCGCGCGTCGTCGTGCTGGACGAGCTGACCACCGGGCTCGACCCGCGGGCCCGCCGCGACACCTGGCAGCTCATCGAGGACGTCCGCGGGAGCGGGGTCACCGTGCTGCTCGTCACCCACTTCATGGAGGAGGCGCAGCGCCTCTGCGACCGTATCGCGGTCATCGACAAGGGCCGGGTCGCGGCGCTGGACACACCGGCCGGACTGATCCGCCGCTCGGCGGGCGCGACCGTCATCAGCTTCACCCCGTCGGCCCCGCTGGACGACCACGACCTCGCCGCGCTCCCGGCCCTCGCCTCGATCGAGCGCAAGGACGGCCGGATCACGCTCTCCGGCACCGACGAGACCGTCAACGCTGTCATCACCCTGCTCGCCCGGCACCGCGTCACCGCCCATCAGCTCCGCGTCCTGGACGCCACCCTCGACGACGCGTTCCTGGACCTGACCAAGGAGGCCACGGCATGAACACCGCCGTCCTGCGCACCGAGTTCCGTCTCTTCCGCCGCGAACCCGGCGCAGTCTTCTGGATCTTCCTGTTCCCGACGCTGCTCCTGGTCATCCTCGGCTCGATCCCGTCGTTCCGGGAGGCCGACAAGTCCCTGGGCGGGCTGCGGCCGGTCGACGCCTACGTGCCCATCGCCGTCCTGATCGCCCTGATCATGTCCGGTGTGCAGTCGCTGCCGCAGGTGCTGACCGGCCACCGGGAGCGGGGCATCCTGCGCCGGATGCGGCTCACGCCCGTACGGCCCTCCGCCCTGCTGTCCGCGCAGATGACCGTGCAGGGCACGGTGGCGCTGGCCTCCGCGCTGCTCGCGCTCGTCGTCGGCCGCCTCGCCTTCGACGTGAAGCTGCCCGAGCAGCCGGCCGGGTATCTGCTGGCCCTGCTGCTCGCGACCGCCTCGGCCCTCGCCCTCGGCTCCGTCGTCTCGGCGCTGTCCCGCACCACGAAGATCGCGAGCGCGATCGGCTCGGCGGTGTTCTTCCCGATGATGTTCTGCGCGGGCGTGTGGCTGCCGGTGCAGGAGATGCCGCACACGCTGGCCCGTGTGGTCCAGCTCACCCCGTTCGGTGCGGCGGCCCGCGCCCTGGGCGAGGCGGCCGCCGGTGACTGGCCCGGCTGGGGGCACCTGGTCGTGCTCGCGGCCTGGGCGGTGCTGCTGACGGCGGGGGCGGCCCGCTGGTTCCGCTGGGAGTGAGCGGGCCGTGCCGGAGACTGGTGGGATGACGAACGCCGCGCACCAGCAGCCCCGGGCCTCCTTCGACGCATGGGGGCCCTGGGCGCTGCTGGCCGCCGGTGTCGTCGCGGCCGCGCTGTCGGCCCGCGCGGTCGGCATGGACCGGACCGGATTGGTCGTCTCCGCCGTGCTCGTGCCCGCGGCCGTCGTGCTGCAGCTGTGCTGGGGACGGGCGAAGCGGAAGAGGCCGGGTCCGAGCCGGACCGGTGTCTTCCTCTTCCTGCTGCGCTGGGCCATCGCCTTCGTGCTGACCTGGGCCAACCCGTTCTTCGCCTTCTACGCCGTGACGGGCTACTACACCGCGGTCCGGGAGCTGCCGGCCCGGCTGGTGCTGCCCGGTCTCTTCCTGACCGCCGTCACCATGTCCGGCAGCGAGATCGGCGGCTGGCCGCCGCACGGGCTGATCCTGTGGGCCGGCTTCTTCCTGGTCCTGGCCGTCAACATCGGCTTGGTCAGTGTGTTCACCCGGTACTCTCAGCAGGAGCAGGCCCGCGCCGTAGTCCAGGCCGACACCATCGCCGAACTGGAGCGCACCAACACCGCGTTGCAGCAGGCCCTGGACGAGAACGCCGCGCTGCACGCCCAACTCCTGCTCCAGGCACGGGAGGCGGGCGTCGCCGACGAGCGCCGCCGGCTCGCCGCCGAGATCCACGACACCATCGCCCAGGGCCTGACCGGGATCATCGCCCAGCTCCAGGTCGTCGCCAACGCCCCCGACCTGACCACCGCCCGCACCCACCTGGAGCGCGCCTCCGCCCTCGCCCGGCACAGCCTCGGCGAGGCCCGCCGCTCGGTGCACAATCTGGCCCCGGTCGCCCTGGCCGCCGACGGGCTGCCGGAGGCGCTGAAGAAGACGGTCGCCGAATGGGGCGAACGCAACGGTGTGCGCGCCGAGTTCACCGTCACCGGCACCACCGAGCAGCTCCACGACGAGATCTCGGCGACCCTGCTGCGCATCGCCCAGGAGGCCCTGTCCAACGCGGCCCGGCACGGCCGGCCGACCCGCGTCGGCGTCACCCTGTCCTTCATGGGCGACGAGGTCACGCTGGACATCCGCGACGACGGCACCGGCTTCGACCCGGCCGCCGTACCGGAGCGCACCCGCAGCGGCGGCTTCGGCCTGGAGGGCATGCGGGCCCGGGCCGAGCGGATCGCCGGCTCCCTCACCGTCGAGTCGGAGCCGGGTCACGGTACGGCGGTGTCGGCTCGCGTACCCTTGGTCCGCGATGACCGCTGAGCCCGCCATCACCCTCCTGATCGTCGACGACCACCCGGTGGTCCGCGACGGCCTGCGCGGCATGTTCGAGTCCGCCCCGGGCTTCCGGGTGCTCGGGGAGGCGGCGAACGGCGCCGAGGCGGTGGCCAGGGCCGCGGCCCTGGACCCGGACGTGGTCCTGATGGACCTGCGGATGCCGGGCGGTTCGGGCGTCGACGCGATCCGCGAGCTGACCCGCCGGGGCGCCCGCGCGAAGGTCCTGGTCCTCACCACCTACGACACCGACTCCGACACCCTGCCCGCGATCGAGGCGGGCGCGACCGGCTACCTCCTCAAGGACGCCCCGCGCGACGAGCTGTTCACCGCCGTCCGCGCCGCCGCCGAGGGCCGTACGGTCCTCTCCCCGGCCGTCGCCTCCCGCCTGGTCCACGCGGTCCGCTCGCCCCGCACCCCCGCGGGCGAGCCGCTCTCGGCCCGTGAACGCGAGGTTCTGGTCCTGGTGGCCAGGGGCACGTCGAACCGCGAGATCGCCCGCGAGCTGTTCATCAGCGAGGCCACGGTGAAGACCCACCTCACCCATCTGTACGCCAAGCTCGGCGTCAACGACCGGGCGGCGGCGGTGGCGGCGGGGTACGACCGGGGGATCCTCGGGTAGGACCGGAGAGCACCACCCCCGCCTTAATTGGCTGGAGCGGCCGTCCCCGCCCCCGATAGGTTCGACGTTTCCCAAGGCGGGGCGAGCCGATCGGGGGATGGATGATCGACGCGTACGAGGATCCGGGCACCCCGGACACGCGCGGCGGCTGGCGCTATCTGTGGTGGCTGGTGCTGCGCCAGCCGGGGCGGTCGGCGGTGGGGGCGCTGCTGGGCAGTGTGTGGATGGTGCTGCTGGCCGCGCAGCCGTATCTGATGGCGCGGGCCGTGGACGAGGGGCTGGTGCCGGGGCGGCTGGGCGTGCTGGCCGCGTGGACCGGGGTGATGTTCGTGGTCGGGTCGGTCAACGCCTGGCTGAGCATCATGCGGCACCGCACGATGACCCGGGTGCGCATGGACGCCAACTTCCGCACGGTGAAGGTGGTCGTGGGCCATGTGGTGCGGCTCGGGGCCGCGCTGCCGCGCCGGGCGGGGGCCGGTGAGGTGGTGACCATCGGAGTCGGTGACGTAAAGACCATCGCGCAGGCGCTGACGGTGGTCGGTCCGGGCGTCGGCTCGGCCGTGGTCTACGTCGTGGTGGCCGGGCTGCTGCTGGCGCTCTCGGCACCGCTCGCCGCGGTCGTGCTGCTGGGGCTGCCGGTGATCGCGCTGGTCACCGGGCCGCTGACGCTGCGGCTGCAGGGCGCGGAGAGCACCTACCGGGAGCGGCAGGGCGTGCTGACCGCGCGCATCGGCGACCTCGCGGGCGGGCTGCGCGTCCTCAACGGACTGGGCGGCAAGGGGCTGTTCGCGGACGCCTTCCGGCAGGACTCGCAGCGGCTGCGCGCACAGGGCTACCGGGTGGGCGCGGTGGCCAGCTGGGTGCAGGCGCTCGGCGTGGGCCTGCCCACCCTGTTCCTGGCCGTGGTGACCTGGCTCGCGGCACGGCTCGCGGCCCAAGGGTCCATCACCGTCGGCGAGTTGGTGTCCGTGTACGGCTACGTGGCCGTACTGATCGGTCCTGTCGCCTTCTTCGTGCAGATGGCCTACGACCTGAACCGGGGCGTGGTGGCCGCGCGCCGGGTCGTACGGCTGCTGCGGCTGGAACCGGAGCCGGACGAGGGCACGCTGCCGGCGCCCGCGGGACCGGCCGAGCTGCACGATCCGGCGTCCGGAGTGCGGGTGGTGCCGGGCCGGCTGACCGCGCTGGCCACCGCCCGGCCCGCCGAGGCCGCCGCCGTCGTGGACCGGCTCGGCCGCTTCGGGCCGACCGACGCCACCTGGGGCGGGGTACGGCTGGACGCGGTCCCGCTGGCGGACGTGCGCGGGCGGATCCTGGTCGCGGACAACGAGGCCGACCTGTTCGAGGGGCCGCTGCGGGAGGTCGTGGCCGCCGGGCACCCCACCGACGAGGCGGAGCTCGGCCGGGCGCTGTACGCGGCGGCCGCCGAGGACGTCGTACGCGGGCTGCCCGAGGGCCTGAAGTCGCCGGTGTCCGGCCAGGGCCGCAGCCTGTCGGGCGGCCAGCGCCAACGGGTGCGGCTGGTAAGGGCGTTGTCGGCCGACCCGGAGGTGCTGCTCGCGGTCGAGCCGACCTCGGCGCTGGACGCGCACACCGAGGCGACGGTCGCACGGCGGCTGCGGGAGGCCCGGGAGGGCCGCACGACGGTGGTGACGTCGACCTCACCGCTGATGCTGGACCGCGCGGACACGGTCGTCTTCCTGGTCGACGGAAAGGTCGCGGCGACCGGCCCGCACCGCCGGCTGCTCACGACGGAGCCGGGCTACCGGGCACTCGTGGCCCGGGACACGGAGGGGGTCGTACGGTGACGGCGGCTGAGCGTCTGTTGCCGGTCGCCGGCCGGGCGCGGGTACGGCGGGCCGCGCTGCGGCTGGTGCGGGCCGACGGGCGGGCGTTCGTCGCCGCGTTGCTGCTGAACGCGCTCGCGGCGGGGGCGGGGCTGGTCGGGCCGTGGCTGGTCGGGCGGATCGTGGACGAGGTGCGGGGCGGGCAGGGGGCCGGCGCGGTGGACCGGCTCGCGCCGTGGATCCTGGTGTGCGCGCTGGCCCAGCTGCTGCTGGCCCGCTGGGCGCGGTACGTGGGGTACCGGTTCGGGGAGCGCACGCTGGCCCGGGTGCGCGAGCAGTACGTCGAGCGGGTGCTGGCCCTGCCCGCGTCCGTGGTGGAGCGGGCCGGCACCGGCGATCTGACGGCACGCGGCACGGCGGACGTGGCGGTCGTCGGCACCACCCTGCGGGACGTCGGCCCGGAGCTGCTGGTCAACACCGTGCAGGCGTTGCTGGTGCTGGTGGCGGTGTTCGCGCTCGACCCGCTGCTGGGCGCGTTCGGACTGCTCGGGCTGACCCCGATCTGGCCGGCGCTGCGCTGGTATCTCCGGCGGGCCCGGGACGGCTATCTCGCCGAGGGCGCGGCCACGTCCCAGGTCGCGGAGATCGTCGCCTCGACGGCGGCCGGGGCCCGGACCGTCGAGGCGTTCGGGCTGCGGGAACGGCGGGTGGCGGCGAGCCGGGACGCGCTGGAGGAGTCCCGCCGTACGCGTCTGTACACGCTGTTCCTGCGCACGGTGTTCTTCCCCGCGGTCGAGGTGACGTACACCGTGCCCGTGGTGGGCGTGCTGCTGCTCGGCGGCTGGCTGCACCAGCGGGGCGCGGTCGGGGTCGGCGCGGTGGTGGCGGCGGCCTTGTACCTGCGGCAGTTCACCGAGCCGCTGGACCAGATCCTGATGCGTGTGGAGCAACTGCAGAGCAGCAGTGCCTCGTTCGCCCGCGTGGAGGGCCTGGCGCAGGCGCCGCGCGGGGAGACCGGGGCCGGCTCCCCGGTCCCGGCGGACGACCGGATCGACGTGCGCGGGGTCCGGTACGCCTATGAGCGCGGCGGCGAGGTGCTGCGCGGGGTGGACCTGACCGTACGGCCCGGGGAGCGGCTCGCGGTGGTCGGCCCCTCCGGCGCCGGGAAGACGACGCTCAGCCGACTCCTCGCGGGCATCGACCGGCCCGGCACGGGCGCGGTGACGGTGGGCGGTGTGCCGGTGGCCGAACTGGAGCCGGAGCTGCTGCGCCGTCAGGTGGTCCTGGTCACGCAGGAACACCATGTGTTCCTCGGTACGGTCCGCGACAACCTGCTGATCGCCGAGCCGGACGCCACGGACGACGACCTGTGGGCGGCGCTCGCGACGGTCGGGGCCGACGACTGGGTCCGGGACCTGCCGGACGGCCTGGACACCCGGCTCGGCGCGGGCGGCCGCGCCACCGACGGCTCCCAGGCCCAGCAACTCGCCCTGGCCCGGGTGGTGCTGGCCGACCCGCACACCCTGATCCTGGACGAGGCCACCGCCCTGCTGGACCCCACGACGGCCCGGCACGCCGAACGCGCGCTCGCCGCCGTCCTGCAGGGCCGCACGGTCATCGCCATCGCACACCGCCTCCACACGGCCCACGACGCCGACCGGGTGGCGGTCATGGAGGACGGCCGCCTGACCGAACTGGGCACGCACGAGGACCTGGTGACGGCCGGCGGCGCCTACGCGGCCCTGTGGCGGACCTGGCACGGGGACACCACGGAGAGGTGAGCCGACTCGGCACCGGCCGGCCCCCGGTCACGCGACTCCAGGAAGGGCCGGCCGCCGAAGCCCCGGACGCCACACCACCCGACCGCATGGGCCGGGCTGTACGCCGAGTCGCGTGGTGGCTGTCGTGAGCCGCGGACGCCGGCCGCCTCCATGCCGGCCACGCCCCCGACACCCCGTCAGCCGGGCGATGGGCCCCGGCCCGGCAACGGCGTCCACAGCCAGCCGCGTCTGTGGGTCCGGCCCACGATGTCGGAACCGTGCATGCCGGCCACCGCCGTCATGACCGGCCACAGCAGGAAGGTCGTGCCGAACTCGGCGTATCCCCCGTCGGAGGCGACACCCACCACCACGAACTCGACGGGGAAGACCAGCCCGCCCAGCAGTGCCCCCACCAGCGCCAGTCCCCCGGTGCCGCGCAGCACACGGGACGCCAGGGCCAGCCCGCCCGCGAGGACGAGCCCCATCAGCACCCCGGCCGGCAGCCCGCCACCGACGAGCAGCCCGAAGGCCCGCAGGTCGAAGGCGGCGATCTCGGTGTCCCCTCCCCTGAGACACTCGGCCGCGGCGACCGCGAGACAGAGGACGGCCCAGGGCAACGCGGGCGCGCCCGCCATCACCAGGCCCACCCGCAGCCCCCGGCCCAGCGTCCCGCGCACGCCGATACGTTCCCGCCCCTGCACCATCCGCGCTCACCCCCCGTGGCCGGGCCACCCTACTGGACATCCGGAGCAGACCCGGGAGCACACCGAAGTGAGCGGTCCGCATAACGAACATGAACATCCGGTCAACGGACCATTTCCGGCCAACTTTGTGACGCGGTCCTGACAGGAACCGTGATCCCCTGTCACTCTTCCCAGGCCGACTCACAGCAACCCCACAGTCACATCTGCTCGTGCGAGCCGGCCTGCACGTGGTTCCGCGTAACGCCCTGTTCTGCCCGGACGCCCCAACCCACCGTCCGGTCTCCCCTGGCCGCGCGACCCGCGGCCACGCAGAAGGAGTCAGTGTTGAGCAGCAGTTCCTCTCGCAGACGCACCCCCCACGCGTCACACCGGCGCACCGCCACCGTCGCCCTCGCCGGGGTCGCCGCCCTGATCGCCGCCGCCGTCCAGTCGGGCGCGGCCAGCGCCGCACCGGCGAAGCCCCGGCCGGGGAAGATCGACAAGGCCCATGTCGCCGCGCGGCTCACGCCCTCGCAGCGCGTCGAGCTGATACGGCACGCCGACGCCACGAAGGCCGCCACCGCCCGGTCCCTCGGCCTCGGCGCCAAGGAGAAGCTGGTCGTCAAGGACGTCGTGAAGGACACCGACGGCACCCTGCACACCCGCTACGAGCGCACCTACGCCGGCCTTCCGGTGCTCGGCGGTGACCTGGTCGTGACCAGCAACACGTCCGGCAAGACCATGGACGTCATCAAGGCCACCCGCGCCACCGTGCAGGTCGCCGGCCTCACCCCGGCCGTGTCGAAGGCCACGGCCGAGAAGCAGGCCCTTCAGCGGGCCAAGGCCCGGGGCGGGACCAAGTCCGCCGCGGACAGTGTCCGCAAGGTGATCTGGGCGGCGACCGGAAAGCCCGTCCTCGCCTACGAGACGGTCGTCGGCGGCCTCCAGGACGACGGCACCCCGAACCAGCTGCACGTCATCACCGACGCGGCCACCGGCAAGAAGCTCTACGAGTACCAGGGCATCGAGACCGGCGTCGGCAACACCCGGTACAGCGGCCAGGTGAACCTGACGACGACCCAGTCGGGGTCGACGTACACGCTGACCGACGGGGCGCGCGGCGGACACAAGACGTACAACCTGAACCACGGCACCTCGGGCACCGGCACCCTCTTCTCGCAGAGCAACGACACCTGGGGCAACGGGACCACGTCCAACGCGGCCACCGCGGGCGCGGACGCCCACTACGGCGCGCAGGAGACCTGGGACTTCTACAAGAACACCTTCGGGCGCAGCGGCATCCGCAACGACGGCGTCGGCGCCTACTCCCGCGTCCACTACGGCAACGCGTACGTGAACGCGTTCTGGGACGACAGCTGCTTCTGCATGACCTACGGCGACGGCTCCGGCAACGCCGACCCGCTGACCTCGCTCGACGTCGCCGGCCACGAGATGAGCCACGGCGTCACCGCCAACACCGCGGGCCTGGACTACTCGGGGGAGTCCGGCGGCCTGAACGAGGCCACGTCGGACATCATGGGCACCGGCGTGGAGTTCTTCGCCAACAACCCCTCCGACCCCGGTGACTACCTCATCGGCGAGAAGATCAACATCAACGGCAACGGCACGCCGCTGCGGTACATGGACAAGCCCAGCAAGGACGGCAACTCGGCCGACTCCTGGTCCTCGTCGGTCGGCGACCTGGACGTCCACTACTCCTCCGGCGTCGCGAACCACTTCTTCTACCTCCTGTCCGAGGGCAGCGGCGCCAAGGTGATCAACGGCGTCAGCTACGACTCGCCGACGGCGGACGGGCTTCCGGTCACCGGCATCGGCCGGGACAAGGCGCTGCAGATCTGGTACCGGGCGCTCACCACGAAGTACACCTCCACCACCGACTACGCCGGCGCCCGCACCGGCACCCTGGCGGCGGCCGGTGAGCTGTACGGCACCTCCAGCACCGAGTACAAGGCGGTGCAGGACGCGTGGGCGGCCGTGGCGGTCGGTTCGCGCTCCGACGGGGGCGGCGGAGGCGGCGGTACGACGTACGAGAGCAACACCCAGGTCGCCATCCCGGACAACGGTCCCGCCGTCACCTCGGACATCACGGTCTCCGGCAGGACCGGAAACGCGCCGAGCAACCTCCAGGTGTACGTCGACATCACCCACACCTGGCGGGGTGACCTGGTGATCGACCTCGTCGGCCCCTCGGGCACCGCCTACCGTCTGAAGGACTTCAGCTCCTCGGACTCGGCGCACGACGTGAAGCAGACCTACACGGTCAACGCGGCCGCCGAACAGGCCAACGGCACCTGGAAGTTGCGGGTGCAGGATCAGGCCACGTACGACACCGGAACGATCAACGACTGGAAGCTGACGTTCCCGTAAAGCGAACGCCAAATGCCCGGGAACTGGGCGCCGTTCGAGGGTCTGGCACCCTCGAACGGCGCCGGTTAACACACGCGTAACGTTTCCCGGACAGTTGCCTTCCGGCCAACATCACTTCAGGGGCCTGACATGTACGCGCCCCCGATGTCACCCTTCCTTCACCCGTCGCAGAGCTTCACCCCACCTCTCCGGCCAGTAACCCCACGCTGACCGGACTCCCCACGAGAAGGAGCTTGCGTGACCCCCCGCTACACGCGTCACAAGCGCGCCACTCTGGCCATCGCCACCGCCGTCGCCGCCGGAGCCCTGCTCTCCACCGGTCTGACCGCCACCGCGACCGCCGCCGGCAAGGGCAGCGCGACCCTCGCCGCCGCGCCCGCCGCGCTGTCGGACTCGGCCCGTGTCTCCCTGATACAGAAGGCGCAGGCCGACGCGGCCCACACCGCGCAGCAGATAGGCCTCGGCGCCAAGGAGAAGCTGATCGTCAAGGACGTCGTCAAGGACGCCGACGGCACGGTCCACACCCGTTACGAGCGCACCTACGCGGGCCTTCCGGTGCTCGGTGGCGACCTGGTCGTCCACACCGCCAAGTCCGGCAGGACCGAGGGCGTCACCAAGGCGACCAAGGCGGCCATCAAGGTGGCCTCGCTCAAGCCGCAGATCTCCGCCGCCAAGGCCGAGAAGCAGGCGCTGTCCGCCGCCAGGACCCTCGGCTCCGCCAAGTCCGCCGCGGACGGCGCCCGCAAGGTGATCTGGGCGGCGAACGGCACGCCGGTGCTGGCCTACGAGACGGTCGTCGGCGGCCTCCAGGACGACGGCACCCCGAACCAGCTGCACGTCATCACCGACGCCGCGACCGGCAAGAAGCTCTTCGAGTACCAGGGCATCGAGAACGCGACCGGCACCGGCAAGACGCTGTACTCCGGCACGGTCAGCCTCACCACGACCCAGTCGGGCTCGTCGTACAACCTGACCGACGCCTCCCGTGGCGGTCACAAGACCTACAACCTGGCCCGCAAGACGTCCGGCAAGGGCACCTTGGTCAGCAACTCGGCCAACACCTTCGGCACCGGCACCGCCTCCACGTCCTCCTCCGACCAGACCGCGGCCGCCGACGCCGCGTACGGCGCGCAGGAGACCTGGGACTTCTACAAGAGCACGTTCGGCCGCAGCGGCATCAAGAACGACGGCGTCGGCGCCTACTCCCGCGTCCACTACGGCAGCAACTACGTCAACGCCTTCTGGGACGACAGCTGCTTCTGCATGACCTACGGCGACGGCTCCGGCAACGCCGACCCGCTGACCTCGCTCGACGTGGCCGGCCACGAGATGAGCCACGGGGTCACCGCGAACACGGCCGGCCTGGACTACTCGGGGGAGTCCGGCGGCCTGAACGAGGCCACGTCGGACATCATGGGCACCGGCGTGGAGTTCTTCGCCAACAACCCCTCCGACCCCGGTGACTACCTCATCGGCGAGAAGATCAACATCAACGGCGACGGCACCCCGCTGCGCTACATGGACAAGCCCAGCAAGGACGGCGGCAGCGCCGACTACTGGTCCTCGTCGGTCGGCAACCTGGACGTCCACTACTCGTCCGGCGTCGCGAACCACTTCTTCTACCTCCTCTCGGAGGGCAGCGGTTCGAAGACGATCAACGGGGTGACGTACAACTCGCCCACCTCCAACGGCTCCACGGTCACCGGCATCGGCCGCGCCAAGGCGCTGCAGATCTGGTATAAGGCCCTGACGACGTACTTCACGTCGACGACCGACTACAAGGCGGCCCGCACCGGCACGCTGAGCGCGGCATCGGCCCTCTACGGCTCCAGCAGCACCGAGTACAAGGCGGTGGCCGCGGCCTGGTCGGCGGTCAACGTCAACTAGCCGCAGGGCATTCGGCAATCGGGCGGTACCCGGGCGGAGGGCGTCCCGGGTACCGCCCTACCCTTGTGACCCATGTCCCCGGCGTCCTTCACCTACGAGCCGGTCGGCGCGACCCGCGACGACCTGACGTACTGCCCGCCCGGCTTCCATCCGCTGCTCGTCCGCACCCGCCTCGGCGAGGGTCAGAAGCTCTTCCACCGCGCGGCCGAGGCGGTCCTCACCTGGGAGATGCACCGCGCCGTGGGCGTCGGCATCGACGCGAGCGCGGACAGAGCCGCGGAGGGCGTCGACGTCACGGTCACCCTGGCGGGCGTCATCAAGGCCCCCTGCCGCATCATCTGGACGGCGGAGGAACCCCGCCGGACCGGCTGGGCCTACGGCACCCTGGAGGGCCACCCCGAATGCGGCGAGGAGGCCTTCGTGGTCGACCGCACGGGCGACGGCACGGTCTGGCTGACGGTGGCGGCCTTCAGCAAACCGGCCAAGTGGTACGCGAAGGCGGGCGGCCCGGCGACACGGGGCTTGCAGCACGCGTACGCCCGCCGCTGCGGGGCGGTGTTGCGCAAGCTGTGCGAGGGGCTGTCCGAGGAATGACTCGAAAGGCCCTCCTCGTCCCCCTGTTGACCGTTGCCTCGGCGATCCTGCTGGTGGCCCGCGTGACCTGGGACTCCGACACCTTCCAGCACTGCCGTTACCTGGGCCCCTCGACCCGCATGTACGTCACCTCGTGGACGGGCCTCGCCTGCGCCCTGGCCGCCCTGCTGGCGTTCGCCGTCCTGCCCCGCCCGCAACGGCGCGGAATCGCGGCGGTGTCCGCGGTCCTCGGCGTACTGCTGGCGTTCATGCTGCTCATGACCGCCTATTGGCTGTACACCCCGGACCCGTCCGGCGGGGCCGACTGCTCGGGACTGCACCTGCTCGTGCCGTAGAACGCGCCGGGATCGGAATCCAGCCGACCTGCAGGCGACACCGATTCAGTGGCACGAATACGCAGGGCACGGCCGTACGACCACGTGGACGGGGCCGGCGCCGACCAGCAGGAAACGGCGACCGCGCAAGTATTCGAGGAGCCCATTTCACCCGAGTTGGCCTCGCTTGAAACAACCGGCTGTAGTAACCAGGGGGCTCATCGTATCGGTTTACGAGCTCAGTGGCCGCTCGCAATGATCTTACGAGCGGTTTCCACTGTAGACCGCCAAACTCGTTTCTCCTGCTGGAGGCCAGCGCTCTGCTGAGCAATCAACAGGTTTTGGTAGGCGCTGGTGACCAGTGCCACCGTGACCGCATAGTTACCGCGCCGCTTGCACGTCACGTCCGCCACTGCGGCGGCCTTCTCCGCCTTGGACGGCGGCGGCAGTTGTGCGCCGGGCGGAGTTTGGAGGCCACGCCCGAGAAGTGCCTTGTCGTGCGTAGGCGCGGTCGGATCCGGGTAGGTATAGCCGGCGGCTTTCATACATGAGCTCCAGACGGCGTTGGCCCGCTGGACTCGGGGGTCGCTCCAAGCCGCGGCACGCGCCTGAACGCGGAGATTTTGCACGAGACCGAAGGCGTCGTACGCCTTCTGCATGCCGATCTTGTCTGCGGCATTCGCGCGGCAGCCGGTGTGGCTGTGTTGCGGGTCGCCAAAGTACGCGTGGCCGACCTTCCGTTCCTGGGCGGTGGCGGACGCCGCGGCAGTGGGGGGCGAGGGAGCGGTTTGCCCGGTGCCGGATAGTACCCGATAGCCGTTGGCCCGCGCGCTGGACATGGTGAGTACACCATAGATTGCGGCCAAGGGAAGGACCCGTTGCCCGGATAGCTGGAATGCTGCGGGGGTGGTCAGGCCCTGTTTGGCCATGCATTGTTGAGCGAGCTTATTGACGGCCGCATCGGTAATCCGCCAATTTTGGGCGCTGTCGTAGGAGTCAAGCGGTAGCGTCCAGGCATCGTCGTTTCGGATGGTGACGTCGCCGGCGTGGAAGTTGACGGACTGACCGGGATTGCCGGGCCTGGCCGGTACCGGTGCCGGCAGCTGCGGCAGACCGGAATTGGCGGTTGCGCCACAGGCGGCCAGGACGGCAGCGGAGGCCGCCGCACAGCCGACGCGAAGTGCGGTTCTGACAGGGTGTTCCATTGGCGGGACCTCAGGGTCGTGCGGATAGAGCCCCGACAGGGGCGCCTGCCGGGGCTGCAGAGGAAGGTGTTCTACCTAAAGCTCTCGACGCCTGGGTAGTAGTCCACTTCCTCGTCGTACAGCAAGAGATGAGAGTTGCTGTGACTCAACGGCGGCCCTGCGCGACACTCGTGCGCGCAGGGCGATTCTGTTTAGTCCCAGCGCTGGTTCAAGTCCCTGTCGCCGTAGTTCGTGTTCGTGTAGACCGCCGGCTTGGCATCGAGGACCAGACCTGTTTGTTCGTCCATCAGGCACCAGCCCGAGTTGGTGGAGATCTCGTACCATCTCTGGTAGATGTCTCCTGACAGGCAGCTGTGCGCGTACACCTGCCCACTGTAGTTACTGTCGAGGCAGTCGCCGAAGAGGTCGTTCTTCTCGGTCCAGGCGCCGTCGCTGTACTTGGTGTCGATCCAGCCGGTGTACTTGCTGGAATCGCCAATGTCTATCGAATTAGACCCGTACACGTTCTCCCTCAGGTACGACGTGCCGCCGTAGTTGTATGCCGCGTTCAACCACGTGACGCTTCCCGCGAACGCGCTTCCGGAACCAACAACGACCATAATCATGGCCATTGCGGCCACACCGAGAGCCTTTTTGTTCTTGCTCTTCATGATTTCCTCACAATCAGAGGGTGATGCTTGCCCGTTAATGATGCAATTTTTCTGCCGTGCAGCCTTCTCCGTACGACATCGGCAAGCACTTGAGTGGGTGACGGCCCGTCAAGCACAGTAACGGTTACTTGATCACGAGCACCCCGCGACCGCACATTAGCGAGCTTTGGATGCTCATGTCAATCGACTTAAATAGCGATCCCAATGGTGAATGGTTGGTTCGTTGCCCTCATGTTCGCGATGCATTTCTCAAACAACGGCCGCGAGCTGTGAATAACGGAGCGGATAGGGCTGCTTCGCCCGTTTCTTGCGCGTAGGCGACGTGCGCCGACCGATACGCGGATGGCGGCGACGCTCGCAGGTCAACGGCACCTTTCTGCTGTAATTGCGAAGCTCTCCCGATTCAGCTGAATAACCGGAAGTAACTGTGTAGGAGGCTCAACCGCGGACCTCGCATCAGCGTCTTCAGTGGGAACCTACAGGCCCGGTGGCACCTCATTCGTTCCGCTGAGGGACACTGTCATACCGAGCTCGGAGACCAGCGGTCCTCTAGCAGGGTCGCGAAGTACACAATGGGTTCGTCTCGCCGGCAGGGCACATCGGATCGCGTGAGGAGCTTCCAACGGCCGGTGTTCAGGCGGCGGCCACGTCGGCCGCGCACATCGCGCCGCGAGACCCCCAGACAGGCCGCGAAGCCGAGGATCGCGACCGCGTCCAAGAGAGGGTGACCGGCCTCAGGACCCAGCGGAGGCCGCCGTGGCTGGGGTCGCGGGCCATCCAGTCGGCGAAGGAGGCGCCGAGGGAACGAGTGATGACGGACGTGGCCCAGAACGCGCTCACCGCGCCGAGCAGCCGCCCGCGGTAGGCGACGGCCGGCACGCAGATCGCGACCGCGTAGAGGACGACGGAGCCCAGGTATCCGAGGCCGATGCCGGCGCTCAGGTCGCCCGCGGCCGTACCCAGCGCGAATGTGGTGAGGACCGTGTCCCAGTAAAAGGTGTCGTGGCGACGGGTGGTGATGCTGTGGATCGACAGGGTCCGCTCGCTCGCGTGCCAGAGGGCGAAGACGACGGCCAGGGCCACCATGAACAGAGGCGTCGAGAGCGTGTAGGGCACGCCGAACTTGTGCAGGGCGTCGGCGGCCATCGTGCCGAGCACACTGACCATGACGATGACGGTCCAGTACACCCAGGCCACGTACGGGCACACCGCGAACTGAACGACCAGGGACCCGAGCAGAGCGACGACGCCGAGGCCGACCGCCGGGATCGGGCCGAGGAGATGGGCCAGGTAGTCGGAGGCCTTCTCGCCCATCCCTGTGGTCAGAACCTTGATGATCCAGAAGTACGCGGTGACCTCCGGTACCTTGTGCGCCATCCCGGATATCCGGGAGTGGGCGTGCGCATGGGACCGGTCAAGGACCCGCTCAGTGATCATGGCACGCACGATGGCACAGCGGACTGACGTCTACCCAGGGGTCTTTGCCATGCCTTTGGAGCTTCTGGTGCATGAGTTGCCCATGCGGTCACGGGAACCCGGAAGTGCGTGAGCCGCCCTTGCTGTGCGGGAAGGGGCCAGGGCCCCGGCGTTTGCCCGGTTCATCCGAACTTGGGGCGGTCGACCTTGACGGTGAGCCCCAGGAGCAGGCGAACCTCAGCAACGTCCGCTAGGCCGCCGCAAGTTCGCACCACCCGAATTTCCCCCGGTCCCCGAACCGAGCCGTCGGCTGCCACCCCCAGTACTCCGCACACGCCTTCACCAACCCCAGCCCCCGCCCCTCCTCCAACTCCCCCACCTCCTCCAGCGGACACGGCGGATCCGGCGGCGCGGGGTCGGTGTCCCACGCCCCGATCCACACGGCGCCCTCCGGGGTACGGCGCACCCTGAGCGCCGCCGGCCCCTTCGTATGCCGTACGGCGTTCGACACCAGCTCCGTCGCCAGCAGTTCGGCGGTGTCCACCAGGCCGATCAGACCGTGCAGGGTCAGGATCAGGCGCAGGGTGCGGCGGCATACCGTCACCGCTCTGAGGTCATTCGGGATGTAGAGGGTGTAGTCCCAGGTGTCGTCGTCGTTTTCGGGCATGCGTCATCGACTCCAGTCGTGAGTGGGAGTTCGCACACAGGGCGTGGTTCCGCTGTGTGTGCGCTACGTCACCGACGGTAGGGGTAATCTGTTACCCGTGGCAAGCTGATCGCACGATCAGCCCCCGAAAGAGCAGGAGCAACTCATGGTTCAGAGGCGCGAACCAACGGCACGTCAGTTGCGCCTGGGGCTCGAACTGCGCAGGCTCCGCGAGGCGGCAGGACTCACAGCCATCCAAGCGGCAGCACTACTCGGGATGAACAGGGCCCAGATCAGCCACATCGAGTCGGGGCTCATCGGAGTGAGCGAGGAGCGACTGCGTCGGTTCGCGTCCCACTACGCCAGTACCGACGAGGAGTTCATCGACGCCCTGGTGGAGATGGCCACCGATCGGACGCGCGGCTGGTGGGAGGAGTACCGGGGCCTGCTCCCCACGTCATTCCTCGACCTGTCCGAGCTGGAGCACCACGCCCGGTCCCTCCGCCACGTGGCCATCCTGTACGTACCGGGCCTGCTGCAGACCGAGGACTACTCCCGTGCCGTCTTCTCGTCCAGGCTCCCGGAACTGACCAGCCAGGAACTCGAGTTGCGCATCCAGCATCGCAAGCGGCGTCAGGAGTTCACCATCCCGTACGAAGCGGTGATCCATGAGGCGGCGCTTCGGATCAGGGTCAGCGATCGGGCCACCTCAAGGGCCCAGCTCACCCGACTCCTCGAGCTCTCCGAAGCGGATCACATCACCGTGCGCGTCATCCCCTTCGACCTGGACGGCTTCGCCAGAGCCTCCAGCACGATGACGTACGTGGGTGGCCCCCTGCCCAAGCTGGACACCGTGGTACGGGACGCACCTCACGGCTCTGTCTTCATCGACTCGGAAGCTCAGCTCAGCGCCTATCGAACGCGCTTCCGTAAGGTGGAGGCCGTATCGCTTGGGCCCGAACGGTCGCGGGACTTCATTCGCGAGCTGACGAAGGAGCTGTGAGGTATCCCATGAACCCCCTCCACAACTGGCGGAAGTCGTCCTACTCCGGTGAGGGCGACGGCAACGAATGCGTCGAGATAGCCACCACCCCCACCCACACAACCATCCGCGACTCCAAGGACCCGGCCGTCGGCACTCTCACCCTCCCGGCCGGATCCTTTGCCCTCTTCATCAAAGCCCTGAAGAAGGCCTGAGCCCCGGCTTACCGCAACAACACCCCCGCCCCCTCCACCGCCTCCTCCGACGGCACCGCCACCAGACCCAACTCCGCGGCGGAGGCCAGCAAGCGGTGGCTCGGGAGGATGCGGACCGTGTAGCCGTAGGGGCCGGTGCGGTCCAGGGACAGCGGGCCCTCGTACAGCAGGCGGCCCTCCAGATCCGGGGCACCGGTCGGCTTCAGCGGGACCACCGTCGCATCCGTGATGCGGTCCTCCGCGTCCACCCTGCCCGACACCGCCTGGACCTCGACGTCGTCCGGGGTCAGTGAGCCGAGCGCCACCCGGACCCGCAGCCCCACCGTCGAGCCCAGTTCCGCCGTGGCCGTCGGCGCGGTCGTCTCCACGTGGTCGACGCTCACCCCGGACCAGGCCGCCCGGACCCTGGCCTTCCAGGTGGCCAGATCGCTCGCCGTGTCCGGGGTCAGCGCGCGGTGCGCGTGCGCGGCGGGGACGTAGAGGCGGTCGACGTACTCGCGGACCATGCGGCCGGCCAGCACCTTGGGGCCGAGGAGGGTCAGGGTCTGGCGGACCATCTGGATCCAGCGGTCGGGGAGCCCTCCCCGACCGCCCTCATAGAAGCGCGGGGTCACCCGCTGCTCCAGGAGGTCGTAGAGGGCCGCCGCCTCGATGTCGTCGCGGTGGTCCGGGTCCGTGCCCACGCCGTCCGCCGTCGGGATGGCCCAGCCGAAGTCCGGCTGGAACCATTCATCCCACCAGCCGTCCAGGACGGAGAGGTTCAGGCAGCCGTTCAGGGCCGCCTTCATGCCCGAGGTGCCGCACGCCTCCAGGGGGCGCAGGGGGTTGTTCAGCCAGATGTCACAGCCGGGGTAGAGCTTCTGCGCCATCGCCATGCCGTAGTCGGGGAGGAAGACGATACGGTGGCGGACCCGCGGGTCGTCGGCGAAGCGGACCAGCTCCTGGACCAGGCGCTTGCCGCTGTCGTCCGCGGGGTGCGCCTTGCCCGCGACGACGATCTGGATCGGGCGGTCCGGGTGCAGGAGCAGCTCCATCAGGCGGTCGCGGTCCCGGAGCATCAGCGTCAGGCGCTTGTACGACGGCACCCTGCGCGCGAAGCCGATCGTCAGGACGTCCGGATCCAGCACCCCGTCGATCCAGCCCAACTCGGCACCACCCGCGCCCCGTTGACGCCAGGACGCCCGCAGTCGCTCCCGCACCTCCAGCACCAGCTGTTCGCGCAGGGTGCGGCGCAGCTCCCAGATCTCCTGGTCCTCGATCTCCGCCACCGAGTCCCAGCGCTCGGAGCCGCCGACGGTCAGCGCGTCCTCGGCCCGCTCCGAGCCGACCTGCCGGGCGCCCAGGCGCAGCACCTCCGGGGCCACCCAGGTCGGCGCGTGCACCCCGTTGGTCACGGAGGTGATCGGCACCTCCTCGGGGTCGAATCCCGGCCACAGGCCCGCGAACATCTCCCGGCTCACCTGGCCGTGCAACAGGGACACGCCGTTCGCCCGTTGGGCCAGTCTCAGCCCCATCACGGCCATGTTGAACAGGTTCGGCTCGCCGCCCGGGTACGTCTCCATGCCGAGGGTCAGGATCCGCTGCACGTCGATGCCGGGGAGCTCGGCGTCCGCCCCGAAGTGCCGGGCGACCAGTTCCCGGTCGAAGCGGTCGATGCCGGCCGGGACGGGGGTGTGGGTGGTGAAGACCGTGCCCCCGCGCACCGCTTCCAGGGCGGAGTCGAAATCCAGGCCGCGCTCGCACAGTTCGGCGATCCGCTCGAGGCCCAGGAAACCCGCGTGGCCCTCGTTGGTGTGGAACACCTCCGGCTGCGGGTGCCCGGTGAGCCGGCAGTACGTCCGTACTGCCCGGACACCCCCTATCCCGAGCAGCATCTCCTGCAGCAGCCGGTGCTCGCTGCCGCCGCCGTAGAGCCGGTCGGTCACCCCGCGCTCGCCGAGGTCGTTCTCCTCCACGTCCGAGTCGAGGAGCAGCAGCGGCACCCTGCCCACCTGGGCCAGCCAGATCCGGGCGTGCAGCGCCCTGCCGCCGGGCAGCGCGAGGGAGACCTGCGCCAGGGCGCCGTCGGCCTCCTTCAGCTGGGTGAGGGGCAGTTCGTTGGGGTCGAGCACCGGGTAGTGCTCCTGCTGCCAGCCGTCGCGGGACAGGGTCTGCCGGAAGTACCCGTGCCGGTACAGCAGGCCGACGCCGATCAGGGGTACGCCGAGATCGCTGGCCGCCTTCAGATGGTCCCCGGCCAGGATGCCGAGGCCGCCCGAGTACTGCGGCAGCGCGGCCGTGATGCCGAACTCCGGGGAGAAGTAGGCGATGGCCGCGGGCATGCCGTCCGCCTGGGCCTGGTACCAGCGGTCGCCGGTCAGGTAGTCGTCGAGGTCGTCGGCGACCGCGCCGAGACGGCGCAGGAAGCGGCGGTCGGCGGCCAGCTCGGTCAGCCGCGCCGGCCGTACCCGGCCCAGTATCCGCACCGGGTCGCCCCCGGCCGCGGCCCATGCCTCGGGATCCACGGACTGGAACAGATCGCGCGTTTCCGCATGCCAGGACCAGCGCAGATTGCGCGCCAGGTCGCTCAGTGGCCGGAGGGGTTCGGGGAGAACGGGACGGACGGTGAACCGACGGATCGCCTTCACAGCTGCCACCTCGGACGCGTCACGGAGTGAGACGCACGGCGCTGTACGTCTCGTCGTCAACCTCGACGGTAGTGGTTACCGGGGCGTCGGTGGGGAGGCGCCCGGCGCGGGTGTCGGGGCGTCAAGGAGCGGCCTGCGGGCACTCGGTAAAAAGGGGCCGGTCTTGTGGGTGGACATACGCGGGAGTAGTTAACAATGTTCCGGATTGCCCACCCGATCAGGGTGGGAAGGCTCCTCCGGTACGACCCCACAGGCGTCCCACAGCACCTCCGCAGGACCCACCTCCCCACATCCATCCGCCCACACCCACGTTGACGCGGACAGGAGCGGTCATGCCCGCCACGCACCATTCGTCAGCACCGCCGACAAGCAGCAAGGCCACGCCAGCGGCAGCGAAGGCCGCGAAGAAACCGGCCAGGAAAACATCGGGCAAGAAAGCCGTAAAGGCCGCCGCCGACGTGCCCGGCCCGCCCGCCCCCGCCGACACCCCGTCCGTCGCCGGGGGGAACACCCTCGGCCGTATCCCCGTCCTCGACGTACGCCCCGTGGTCCAGCAGGGGCGCAGGCCGGCCAAAGCGGTGACCGGTGAGTCGTTCGAGGTGTCCGCCACCGTCTTCCGGGAGGGCCACGACGCCGTCGCGGCGAACGTGGTCCTGCGCGATCCGGCCGGCCGGCCCGGGCCGTGGACACCGATGCGCGAACTCGCCCCGGGCACCGACCGCTGGGGCGCCACCGTCACCGCGGGCGAGCCCGGCCGCTGGACGTACACGGTGGAGGCCTGGTCCGACCCGGTCGCCACCTGGCAGCACCACGCCGGCATCAAGATCCCGGCGGGCATCGACACCGAACTGGTCCTGGAGGAGGGCGCGCGGCTGTACGAGCGGGCGGCCGCCGGGCTCCCGGACGGGCAACGCCCGGTCCTCCACAAGGCGGTGGCGGCCCTGCGGGATGAGAACCGCCCGGCCGCCTGGCGCCTCGCGGCGGCGCTGGCACCTCAGGTGCAGGACCTGCTGGCCCGCCATCCCCTGCGGGAGCTGGTCACCGCCTCCGATCCCATGCCGCTGCTGGTGGAGCGGGAGCGGGCCCTGTACGGCTCCTGGTACGAGTTCTTCCCGCGCTCG
>NZ_JBSFJZ010000062.1:0-46266 GCF_053598315.1 Streptomyces sp. NPDC001153 | reverse complement strand
GGCAGGGGCTCGAAGATCGAGGTCCACACCGAGTTGTAGTTGACCGAGGAGGCCATGACGGCCACCAGGGCCTCGCCCGGGCCGAGTTCCGGCACCGGGACTTCCATGAGGTGAAGGGACTTGCGCGGGTCCTTCACCTCCGAGTCCAGTCCATCGAACATCCCGATGTCGGCCTTGCGGACGGCGATGCCTCGATAGCTGTCCGGGAGTGGCAGCGCCGCGTAGTCGTTGGACGTCGCCTCCGTGGAGACGATGGCATCGACTATTTCCTTCACGTGGTTTCCTCCGGGGGCGAGTGCGAGGTGGGGCAGTGCACGCCCATCTGGCCAGAGATTAGGCGGGCTCCTTTCTCCCGGAAATCCCCTACCGCCGGCGACCGGATCACCTGTCCCCCCTACCGACCCACCCGGCGAAAGTAGGGGATTGCTGTCGATCCCCCATCCGGGCATCATGTGCAAACGCGAGACTTCGCCCGGTTCACTGTGCAGAACGATTTGGAGTAGGCGGCGTGGCTGGTAACCCCGTTAAAGAAACCGCTTGGGTGCGCAGGTTTCACCCTTCGCCTGAGGCGCGATACCAGCTGCTCTGTTTCCCGCATTCAGGCGGATCCGCCAGCTTCTTCTTTCCGTTCTCGCAGAGGCTGGCCCCGGAAATCGACGTGTGGTCCATGCAGTACCCAGGGCGTCAGGACCGCAGGTCCGAAGCCAATGTCCCGCACATCCACGAGCTGGCCGACCGCGTTGTCGGGGCGGTGGGCCCGCGACTCGACGGCCCCTTCGCCTTGTTCGGGCACAGCATGGGTGCAACGCTCGCCTACGAGGTCGCACTGAGGCTGCAGTCGGGCGGAAAAGGTGCCGAAGCCCTCTTCGTCTCGGGGCGACCCGCCCCCCACCGCAACGTCGACACGGGACTGCACCGGCTCTCGGACGAGGAGATAGCGGAGGACATCCGCGCACTCGACGGCACCGGCTCGGAGATGTTCGGCGACACGGACGTACTCAAGATGTTCCTCCCCGCGATCCGCAGCGACTACCACGCCGCGGAGACGTACGAATACGTACCCGGCCCCGTTCTGAAATGCCCCATCCGCGGCTTCACGGGATTCTCGGATCCACGGGTGGAAGTCGGTGAACTGCACCATTGGGCCGATCACACGGAGGGATCTTTCCGGCTGGATGTCTTCTCCGGAGGTCACTTCTATCTCGTTGACGCCCAGGAGGACGTCGCCAGTGAAATCGAGCGCACCCTGTGCGGTGCCGGACACGGTTGAGGAAATGTGGGATTGAGCACGTCCGGGGCAGCCGCAGGGCGTGTCGGGATATTGGGCACGGGTTCGTTCCTGTCGAAGCGTACTGTCGGGAACCAGGAAATGGCGGCCTCAACCGGTGTCACCCCGGAGTGGATCGAACGCGAGACGGGCGTTGTTGAGCGCCGCTACGCGGAAGACGACCAGGCGGCGTCGGATCTGGCGGCAGAGGCCGGCCCCCACGCCCTGGAGAACGCGGGGGTCCGGCCCACCGAGCTGACCTGGATCATCGTCGCCTTCTCCACACCCGACCAGACCAACCCCCTGTCGCCGCCGTGGTTCAGCGTCTGCTCGGCGCCGACCGTGCCGCCGCCTTCGACGTGAACGCCGTGTGCGCGGGAGATTCCTCGGTGGAAGCGTGGCGACGGACAGCCGACTGCTCGACCTCATCGGCATCGAGGCAGGCGGGAGCCGTAAACCGCCCTCCTCCGACACCGTCGCCGGTGGCGGGCACTCTTTCCGCATGCGCGGGCGTGAGGTCCGTGACTACGTGACACGGGAACTCCCGCGCGCCGTTCACGGCTTGCTGACGGACCTGTCCGTCCCACCGGAAGGGATCCGCCGCTTCGTCCCGCCTCCCGCATCAGGCCGATGGAGCGATGCGCACCTGCACATGCCGGTCGCCCGGCACGGCAACACCGGGGCGGCTTCCATTGGGCACTCGCTAGTTCGTGCCAGGACACAACGACGTAAGGACTGACGTGGATCGATCGAAGACACTCGCCCCCCTGCCCGCCGAACCCCCGCCGGGCTGCCCCTTCTCCCCGCCGCGGGAATACACGAAACTGCGCATCGAACATCCGGTCAGTCGTGTCTCGCTGCCCGACGGGAGCTGGGCCTGGCTGCTGACGCGCTATGCGGACATCCGCGGCGCTCTGTCGGATCCCCGGTTCAGTTCCGACGTGAACGCTCCGGGATTCCCCCGAAGCGGAATGGTGACCGCCGGCGAAGGCAGCAGCCTCATACGGACCGACCCTCCCGAGCACAGTCGCCGGCGCAGAATGCTGACGCACTCCTTCACCGTGAAGAGCGTGTCCGCGCTGCGCGCTCGCATCCAGCAGATCACCGACCACCTGTGCGACGAGATGGAGGAACAGAAACGCAAGGACGGACCCGACGGGTCCGTGGACCTGGTGAGGTTCCTGGCGCTCCCGCTTCCGTCCCTTGTCATCAGCCTGCTGCTCGGCGTGCCGTACGAAGACCGGGACCTCTTCCAGTCGATCACCGCCACCGTGCTCTCCCGGGTGAACACGGAGGACGAGCGCGCCACGGCCCGCAAGGAACTGCGCGCCTACCTGGGCCACCTCGTCGCCAGCAAGGAGGCGGACCCGGGCGACGACATCCTCAGTGAGCTGGTCCACGAGCGGATGCGCGAAGGCCAGTTGACCCGGGAAGAGGTGACGGGGACCGCCACGCTGCTCTTGATCGCCGGGCACGAGACCACCGCGAACATGATCGGGCTCGGCGCGCTGACACTGATCCGCAATCCCCACGCGGCCGACGAACTGCGCAAGGACCCCTCCTTGATGCCGGGAGCCGTCGAGGAACTGCTGCGTTTCCACAGCATCACGCGCAGCGGGCCGCGGCGGGCCGCGGTCGCGGACGTCGAAGTGGGCGGCCAACTCATCAAGGCGGGCGAGGGAATCGTGTGTGCCGTCGCCTCGGCCAATCGCGACCCGGATCACTTCCCCGACGGCGATACGTTCGACATCCGACGCCGGAACGCCCAGCACCACATCGCCTTCGGGTACGGCGTGCACCAGTGCCTCGGCCAGTCCTTGGCGCGTGCCGAGCTGGAGATCTCCCTGAACACGCTGCTGGCCCGCTTTCCGGAGCTGCGTCTGGCGGTGGAATTCGCGGATGTTCCCTTCCGCAGCGACATGTTGGTCTACGGCTGCCACGCACTTCCGGTCACCTGGTGACCGATCAGCGACCAGGGCCTGACCCGAGGAGGAGAACCATGAAAATTTCGATCGAGACGGACAACTGCTGCGGCGCGGGACAGTGCGTCCTGGTCGCGCCGGAGATCTTCGACCAGGACGACGACGGGATCGTGATCCTTCTGGACCCCGCGCCCTCCGACGACGTGCGTGAGGCGGTCGAGGACGCCATCGCCATCTGCCCGGCGGACGTGATCCAGGTGGAATGACACCGGACGGCGGCACCGGTTACCGAGGTTGAACTTGATGCAACTATTTTCGAGGGAAGGTTTGATCCCATGTGCGGTATTGCCGGCTGGGTTTCGTACCGTCGGGATCTGACGCAGCACTCGCAGGTCCTCGACGCCATGACCGAGACCATGGCCTACCGCGGTCCCGACACGCGAGGCACGTGGGCGGGCCGGCACGCCGCCCTCGGCCATCGGCGGCTCGCCGTCATCGACCTGCCCGGCGGCGCGCAGCCGATGCGGGTGGACACCGCGGACGGCGAAGTGGTGACGGTCTATTCAGGAGAGACCTACAACTACACCGAACTGCGCGACGAACTCCGCCGCCGCGGGCACCGTTTCACCACGGACTCGGACACCGAGGTCGTGCTTCGCGGCTATGTGGAGTGGGGCGAGGCGATCGGTGAGCACCTGAACGGCATGTTCGCCTTCGCGGTCTGGGACTCGCGCACCGAGAAGCTCGTCATGGTCAGGGACAGGCTGGGCGTCAAGCCGTTCTACTACTACGAGACCGAGGACGGCGTCCTCTTCGGCTCCGAGCCCAAGGCGATCCTGGCGAACCCGCTCTGCTCCGCCGTCGTCGGCCTGGACGGGCTGCGGGAGATGTTCTCCTTCGCCAAGACCCCGGGGCACGCGATCTGGGACGGGATGCGCGAGCTGCGTCCCGGCCATGTCGCCGTGACGGACGTCAACGGGCTGCGGGAGTACCCCTATTGGAGCCTGGAGGCCGGCGACCACACGGACGACCGACAGGCCACCGTCGCGCACGTCAGGGAGTTGCTGGAGGACATTGTCTCCCGGCAGCTCGTCGCGGACGTACCCCGCTGCACGCTGCTCTCCGGCGGTCTCGACTCCTCCGTCATCACCGCCCTGGCGGCCCAGCAGCTCAGGGAGCGGGGCGAGACGGTCCGCACCTTCGCCGTGGACTTCCCGAACCAGGAGGAGAACTTCAAGGCGATCGACCTCGCCCCCACCCGGGACACCCCGTTCGCGCACGCGGTGGCCGAGCACGTGGGGAGCGTCCACCGGGACATCGTGCTCCGCGGCAGCGCGCTGGCCGACCCGGAGGTACGGCGAGCAGCCGTCGGCGCACGGGACTTCCCCAACGGGATCGGCGACCGCGACAACTCCCTCCACCTCCTCTTCAAGGCCGTCCGCGAGCAGTCGACGGTGGCGCTCTCCGGGGAGTCGGCGGACGAGTTGTTCGGGGGCTACCCGTGGTTCCACGACGACAGGTTCCGCTACGCGGACACCTTCCCCTGGCTCGCGGGCAAGGGCTCCCTCTTCGAGGCGGGCGGCCTCCTGGACGACGACCTGTCACGCCGGCTCGACCTGCGCACCTACGTCCAGGACCACTATGTCGACGCCCTGAAGGAGGTCCCGCTGAAGGAGGGCGAGACCGGCCTGGAGAAGCGGATGCGCCAGGTCTCCTATCTGAACGTGACGCGGAAGATGCAGCCCCTGCTCGACCGCAAGGACCGGATGAGCATGGCGGCCGGGCTCGAGGTGCGTGTCCCGTTCTGTGACCACCGTCTCGTGCAGTACGTCTTCAACACCCCGTGGTCGCTGAAGGCGTTCGACGGCAGGGAGAAGAGCCTCCTGCGCGCGGCGACGCGCGACATGCTGCCGCGGTCGGTGGCCGACCGCAAGAAGAGCGGCTACCCCAGCAGCTTCGACCCGCAGTACCTCGCGGCGGTGCAGTCTCAGGTCTCCGACCTGCTCGACCGCGACGACCAGGCGCTGGCACTGTGCAGCCGGGACCGTCTGAGCGAGGCGGTGAAGGCGGACAGGGACACCATCACCCTCCAGCAGCGGACGGTGCTGGAACGCTCGCTCGACCTGGCGACGTGGTTCGATCTGCGGAACCCGACGCTGAAGCTCGACTGATCCGGCCGTCCTCGGGCTGGGCTTGCCCCCGCTGATGGGGTCGAGCCCCGCCTGAACCCTCCCCTTGCTCGTGTACATGCCTACGACACCGCTTGAGCTCGTCGCGCTCCGCTGTAGTGGCTGGCCGGGAAGGCCGCGAAGCCTCGTTGCACGTTCGTTCACGCACATCCCCGAAGAGTTGCTGACCACACGTGCTTTCGCCGAGCCGGGCCGGTGGGCCATGGGGGTCAGCGCGGACGACGACCGTGCTCGCGACGTGACGTCGGACCTGGTACGCGACTGCGGATTCACGCCTGTGAGCCTCGTGCAGGTGGAAAAGGTGACGACATCGATCCGACAGAAGGAGACCATGCCCAGCGATGCGGCGAGCGCCAAGGCCACTGAAGACGCGGTCGGCCAGAAAACCGATCCAGGCGGCGGGCCCGGCCTGAAGCTCGCTGCTCTCGCGGCCGGGTTTGTCATGGCGACGGTCGACACCACCGTCGTAAACATAGCCGGTACGAAGATCCGGACTTTGTTGCACCTGAACTTTTCCGAGCTCACATGGGTAATCGACGGATATGTACTGACCTTTGCGTCGCTGCTGCTCCTCGCTGGTTCGCTGGCAAATCGCTTTGGGGCCAAGAAGATTTACCTTCAGGGCATGGTGGTATTCGTAGCGGCGTCAGCCGCGTGCGCGGTCGCCTCAAAGGGCCTGGCGCTGATCACCGCGAGAGTGATCCAGGGGGCGGGAGCCGCCCTGTTCATGCCGGCCTCACTGACGCTGCTCACGAACTCCTTCCCTGATCCCAAGCTGCGGACCCGCATGGTGGGTCTGTGGACGGCGATCGTGTCCACGTTCACGGCGCTGGGGCCGGTAATCGGGGGAGTCCTGGTTGGCACGCTCGGCTGGCGCAGCATCTTCGTGTTCAACCTGCCGATCGGTGTCGTAGGTATCTTTTTGACCAGGCGATACATCGCCGCGATCCCGGCGCAGCGGGTCCGGCCCCGGATTCTGGGCAATGCTCTGGGAGTTCTCGGGCTCGTGGCGCTGTCCTTCACGCTGATCGAGGGGCCCTCGTTCGGCTGGTCGTCGGTCCCCGTCCTCCTGTCGGGTGCAGCAGCCGTCGTGTTTCTCGTCGCGCTGGTGGTGCAACAGCGCCGCAGCTCAGCGCCTATCGTTCCGCTCGACCTCTTCCGCGAATCCCGCTTCACCGCAGCCAATCTCGTCGGGTTCCTCATCAACTTCGGGCTCATGGGAGGGATCTTCATGCTCGGTCTCTTCCTGCAGAACGCGCGAGGAGCCTCGCCCTTTCTGGCCGGAGTTCAGATGCTGCCCATGATGGCTGGACCGCTGGTCGGTAACCTGACATTCGCTCGGTACAGCCACCGCTGGGGCGTGCGCCGGCCACTGATCGCCGCCTTGTCCCTCGCGGGCGTGGCGTCCGCGGCGCTCCTCGGTATCAGCGACTCCACGCCGTACTGGATGCTGGCCGCGGCCGTTGGTATCGCCAACTTCGGTATCGGTGTCAGCGCGCCGGCCATGACCTTCGTGCTGATGGAGTCCGCGGGCGCGGAGCACGCGAACATCGCCAGCTCGATGCTCAACACGAACCGTCAGTTCGGTGGACTGGTCGGCGTCGCTGTAATCGGCATCGCTCTGGCACATCCCGACAACTGGTACGTGGGAGCGCGCTCCTCCTTCCTCATAACAGCCGTTTGTTACGGTGCGGCCGCGCTGCTCACACTGAAGTACGTCTCGGCGGCTGGCCGTCGGACGGTGTGACCTGTCTTGGAGCCCAGTCACTCTCGATTCGTCAGCGGGGCCACGTATATGCGCGAAGGAACGGACGTCCGCGACGGCACGAAACAGATCGCGCAGCGCCGGCCCCCAAGCCCAGGGCCGGCACTCCGCACCAGGGCCTGGCCCTCACCCTGCTGACCGGCCGCACGGAGGCGAGGGCGCAAGGGAGCCGGGGCGGTCAGCCGGACTGCGACTGACCGCCCCCGAGCGCGCCCACCGCGGCCCGTGCCGCCTGGATGGCCCCCTTGTTGATCTCGTCCGTGCCGGGCGCCTTCTTCGTGTCGAAGTTGCTGCCGTTGTAGGTGACGATCACCAGGGCGTTGGACACCTGGACCATCACCACCCCCTCGCGCGTCTGCTGCTTGTCCTCCGTGGTGAGGTTGACGACGGAGTACGCGCTGTTCCCGAGCCCCGGCACGGCCCCGCCGCCGCTCTTCTCCTTCACCCGCTGCTGGTACTCCTGCGTCGCCTCCTGGCCCGACCCGCTGATCTCGAACGACACGTCGAGCCAGCGGTAGTCGTAGCCCTGCAGCGCGTTCCAGGAGCAGGTGCGGCGCAGCCTGGTGTCCGTCGACGGGATCTCCTTGCCGCTCGTCTTCGCCCCCGGCACCAGGGACTTGACGGTGGCCGCGGGCACGCTGGTGCAGGGGGAGGGCGCGGTGCTGTACGCCTTCGCCGCCGTGGTGGACGACGGGTCGGAGGAGGACGAAGCGGAGGAGGACTGGCTGGACGTCTTCTGGGCCGCCTGGTGCCCGGCGGCCGCCGACGACGCGGCCGGCCCGGACGTCAGCGCCCAGCCGGCACAGGCGAGCACCGCGACCGGCGAGATCCGCGCGGTGAGGGCGAGCGGCAGAGGAAGAGAACGCACGGCGCACTTCTCGAGTGGGGGAGGGGGTACGGAAGGGGTCGGCAGGGTGGGCGTGGGACGACAGTGTCACACGAGTCCCTGTGGGGCGGAAGCGGAATCTCGCAGCGTGCCCGCCCGATCACGGCAGCGCGTTCACGACGTACCGCTCTGCCTGTTTTGTACCTCGCTGCAGAGGGCGCGACCGGCTACGGGCGGACCGGTGGCACGACGGCGCTCGTCTCGCTCGGCGGCACGGAACTCGTCGGGGCGGGCGCGGCCAGGAGCTTCCTGCGGGGGTCCCGGCGCTGCACAGGCCACCCCCACACCACGGCCACGACGGACGCCGCCGCCTGGGCCGGACACCGAAGGCCGGAACCGCGAGCCATGCGGCGGCACCGAGGGCACGCCGCAGCCAGTAGCGCGGACCACGCCGGTACCAGGTGGCGCCCAGCCCCGGCAGAGACGGTGTGCCCAGGGGTGTTTCGCTCGCTGTCACGTTCCGGTGGGGTGCGCATCCAGCCAGCGGCGGGCGCCGACCTCGCTGGGGTACTCGCGGACGGTGAGCATGCCGGCGCTCCAGCCGACGGCGAAACCGGCCAGCGCCGGCAGGACGGGCGCCGCGAGTACCAGCAGACCGCGGCCGACGAAGGCCAGTCCGGTGGTGCGGCGGACCTCCGTGCTCTTGCGGGTGCGGAACTCGTCCGGCTCGGGCGGATCGAGGAGCTGCCCGCGATGCCGACGCCGCTGCACCACCCATCCCCAGGGCAGGGCCACGCAGGCCCCGGCCACCTGCGCCCAGTCCCATACCGGGCGCACGCCCGACGGCAGCACCGTGCGGAACCCCGCGTAGAGCTCGACGGCGGCGAAGCACAGCAAGGCCAGGACGGCCAGCATCAGGACGGCCAGTCGCACCCGGCGCAGCCAGTAGCCGGTGCCGCGCTCGTACCAGCTGGTGCCCAGCCCGTTGAGGGACGGGATCCGGGCGGGCACGCGGGCACCGGGAGCCTCAGAAGATGCTCGTGATGCCATGCCACACGTCCTCTCCGAGTCGTTTGAAGTCGCCCCCGGTCTTGGACAGTACGTGTCCCGTGCCGGTCAGCACGCCGCCGACCACACCGTGATCGTGGATGTCCTCGCTCCAGTGCTCGTGGAGGGAGTGGTCGATGATGCCGGTCGCGCCGATCACGACGGCCCCGCCGACCCCCGCCGCCACGGCGACGGGCACATCGAACGGCGCGGCGGCCACGAGGCCCGCCGTGATGGCCGTACCGGCCGCCAGGCCGGCGATGTTGGCGCCGCCGTCGGTCGCGATCGACCGCTGCCACGACCAGCCCGCGTCATGGTCACCGGACGCCTCCAGCAGCCCGCAGGCGCCGGCCGCGGCGACGTCGAGGACCGGGATCTCCTTCAGGAAGTCCGGCACCTTCTCCAGGCCCTCGCCCGCGCGCAGCAGGTCGGCGGCGTCGGCCAGCTTCACGTTCAGCGCACGGTCGTAGGGGAGTGCGGTGCTGCCGTTCTCGGCGCGGGCGATCGCGTTCTCCAGGTCGTCGACCTTGGTGAGCGCGTCGCGGTAGGCGCTCTTGGCGGGCAGGTCCTTGGGCAGTGCCTCGCCCGCCTTCTGGTACGCCTTGCGCTCCGCCCGGAGTTGCTTCTTGGCGGCCTGTGCCTCGTTCCTGGCGTCGTCGAGCTTCGCGCGGGCCTTCGCGCCACCGGCTCGGGCGTCCTCGGCGTCGTACGCGTACAGGCCGCGGAGGTAGTCGGCGATGGTGACCTTGTCCCCGGTGGACGCCGCGCCGTCCTTCGACGTCACCTGGTCGTACAGCCCCTGCAACTGGTTCGCCGCCGTGAGTCGCGCGTGCTGGGCGGTCTGCAGGATGTGAGCGCGCGCCGCGGTGTACTCGTTCGTCGCGGCGATGGTCCCCTGATCCTGCGCGCTCGGCGGCTTCGCCGTCGTGGGCTGCCTCGGTACGCCCTTGTCGTCCGTCGCCACCCCCTTGCCGGCGGCGATGTGATGGGCGTTGTGCAGGGACCTCTCGCACGTCGACAGCGCGTCGGCGAGGGTTCCCAGGATCTCGCCCGCCTGATGCACCAGCTCGGCGAAACCGCCGGCCGTGATCTGGTCCTCGCTCCACTTGCCGCGGAACGTCTGGGCCGCGTCGCCCTTCCAGCTCGCGTCACCCGCCAGCTTCTCGACGGCATTGCTGAGCGGCTTCACCACGCCGTCGAGCTTGTCCTTGGCGTTCTTGTACGTGTCGGCCATCGTGTGCAGGCCGCTGATGTCGCCGCCCACCCAGCTGTCGCCCATCAGTGCCAGTCCTCCGGGGTGAGGTCCTCGAAGACGCCGTGGACGTCCACGTCGTGCCGGTGGAAGGAGTCACGCGCGTACCCGGCCTTGTCCCCGTGCTCGTCCAGCCGGTCCGCGAGGAGGATGTGCAGGCTCTCGATGAGGTCGGCGACCTCCTTGATCGCGCTGTCCAGCCCCGGGTCACCGCCGCTGACCACCGGCGGCGTCACGTCCGGTTTCAGCTTCCGGTAGTCGTCGGCCTGGTCGTGGAAGGTCTTCGCCAGCGTGGCGAGGTCGTCGTAGATGACCTTGAAGTCGGCCGTCACCGGCGCACCTCCCGCGCGTAGGCGGCCAGGTCCTCCGGCCGCCAGTTGGGTTCCTGGGGCGCGACCCGCGGATCCAGCAGGACGGTGACGCCCTGTTCGTCCATCGCCTCGGCCAGTGGGCCGATCGAGGCGGCGACCCACGGCTGTGCCTCGCCGAGCGCCTCCACCAGCTTGTCCAGTGCGGTGAACGCGAAGGCCACGCTGCCGTGCGCCGGGTGGGCGAACAGCTCGCAGACGATGAACGGCACCCGTGCCGGGCGCCCGCTCGTCCCCGTCGCCGCGACGGACCTCGGATGGGCCGGGACGAACACCGGTGTGTGGTAGGGCGGCACGCCCGGTCTGGGGCGAGGCCGGCCGTCCTCGGCCACGTTCGGGGGAGGTGCCGCCTCGACGAGGTCCCTCAGATGCGAACGGCGTGGATCCGGTTCCTGCCCCGAGGCAGCGCCTCCCGGCGGATCCGGCTCCACGAAATCGAGCAGGCGTGAACGCATCGGCGCCCCCATCGCCGTCACCTCTTCCCCGTGATTGCGTGGCCGATCGGGCGCGACCACCGTAGCCAGCGGTCAAGGGGGCAAATCCGGCTATGTCGGGGCGGGAATGCGGGCGTACACAGAACCCATACGTCCGCTTGGCCGAGGACAGAACAGCCCTTGACCCACTGCTGAACCAGGGCCGCCTGCGCGGGGTCACGGAGTGCTGCGTGCCCGCCACCGAGGGCCCGCCGATGGGTCGCAACCGCTCTCCCGGGCGGCCGTTTCCGGCCGGAGACCGACGGGGATGCATGGGGTTCGGGGCTCGCACGTGCGCCTGGACGGGTCCGCTGATGGCACGCGAACAGTGAGGTGCGGATGCAATTCACGACTCGTCCCACTCTTCAGGGGACATACGGCATGGTGTCCTCCACCCACTGGCTGGCCTCCCAGTCGGCGATGGCGGTCCTGGAGGACGGCGGCAACGCCTTCGACGCCGCCGTGGCCGGCGCGTTCGTGCTGCACGTGGTGGAGCCCCACCTCAACGGGCCGGCCGGCGAGGTGCCGATCCTGCTCGCGCCGGCCGGCGGCGAGGTGCGCGTGCTGTGCGGTCAGGGCGTGGCCCCGGCCGGCGCCACCGTCGCCCACTACCGGGGGCTCGGACTGGACCTCGTACCCGGCACCGGACCGCTCGCGGCCGCCGTGCCCGGTGCCTTCGACGCCTGGCTGCTGCTCCTGCGCGACCACGGCACGAGGGCCCTGGAAGACGTGCTGAAGTACGCCATCGGTTACGCCGAGCACGGGCACGCGCCCGTGGAGAGGCTGGGCGCGACCGTGGAGACCGTGCGGGAGCTGTTCGAGACCGAGTGGACCTCGTCGGCCGAGGTGTACCTGCCCGGCGGCCGGGCGCCCCGGCCCGGTGAGCGTTTTTGCAACCCCGCCCTCGCCGCCACCTGGAAGCGGCTGCTGGCCGAGAGCGCGACCAGCGGGGACCGGGAGGCGCGGATCGACGCCGCGCGCGAGGTGTGGCGCACCGGCTTCATCGCCGAGGCGCTCGTACGGCAGTCCCGGCGGCCCACGCTGGACACCAGCGGCGCACGGCACACCGGCATGCTCACCGAGGCCGACCTCACGGGCTGGTCGGCGAGCTACGAGGCCCCGGTGACCTACGACTGGAACGGCTGGACCGTGTGCAAGGCGGGCCCCTGGAG
Organism: Streptomyces sp. NPDC001153; assembly: GCF_053598315.1. Lineage (NCBI taxonomy): Bacteria > Bacillati > Actinomycetota > Actinomycetes > Kitasatosporales > Streptomycetaceae > Streptomyces > Streptomyces sp. NPDC001153. Next base: position 33,985 of record NZ_JBSFJZ010000062.1, on the reverse strand, counting down.
CCAGGGCCCCGCCCTCCTGCAGCAGCTCGCCCTGCTCCCGCCCGAGCTCCCCGCGTACGGCTCCGCGGAGTACGTCCACCTGCTGATCGAGGGCTGCAAGCTCGCCATGGCCGACCGCGAGGCCTGGTACGGGGACGCGGCCGAGGTGCCGGTCGCCGAGCTTCTCTCGGACGACTACAACGCCGGGCGGCGGGCCCTCATCGGCGCCAAGGCCTCCTTCGAGCTGCGGCCGGGCAGCCCCGGCGGACGCACCCCACGGCTGCCTGCGCAGGCGTACGCGCGCGTGGAGACCGGCGACCGCGGCTTCGACCCGATGGGCGCCGGCGAGCCGACGGTCGCCGAGCTCCCCGGCGAGCCGCGGGTGGCCGCCGACGGCACGACCCGCGGCGACACCTGCCACCTGGACGTCGTCGACCGCTGGGGCAACATGATCGCCGCCACGCCCAGCGGCGGCTGGCTGCAGTCCAACCCCGTCGTGCCCGAGCTGGGCTTCCCGCTCGGCACCCGTCTGCAGATGACCTGGCTGGAGGAGGGCCTGCCGAACTCCCTCACCCCCGGTCGCCGCCCGCGCACCACCCTCACCCCGTCCCTCGCGCTGCGCGAGGGGGTGCCGGTCCTGGCGTTCGGCACACCGGGCGGCGACCAGCAGGACCAGTGGCAGCTGCACTTCTTCCTCGCCGCCGCCCTGCGCGCCCCGGTCCGCGGCGGTCTCGACCTTCAGGGCGCGATCGACGCGCCCAACTGGCACAACGACAGCTTCCCCAGCTCCTTCCACCCGCGCGGTCGCCGCCCCGGCAGCGTGACCGTGGAGTCCCGCGTGGACGCGGAGGTGGTCGAGGAGCTGCGGCGGCGCGGCCACGACGTCACCGTCGGCCCCGCCTGGTCCGAGGGACGCCTGTGCGCGGTGGCCCGCGACCCGGAGACCGGCGTGCTCTCGGCGGCGGCGAACCCGCGGGGCATGCAGGGGTACGCCGTCGGCCGCTGACTGATCATGCGACACCTGTTGTTCATCCCGATTCCACCCGCCGTGCACCGGGTGGGCGGGGATTGTCAGTGGGACGTGCTCTCATGGAGGCATGATCGAAGCAATGACGGAAACCATCGAAGAGTTTCTCGCCCGCTGCTCGGCCGACGTGGAGGAGGTGGTCCGCAAGGCCGCCGCGGCCGAGATCCTGCCCCGTTTCCGCCACCTCGCCGAGCACGAGGTGGACCAGAAGAGCGGCCCCCACGACCTGGTGACGGACGCCGACCGGCTCGCCGAGCTGCGGCTCACCGCGGACCTCGGGTCCCTGCTGCCCGGCTCGGTCGTCGTCGGCGAGGAGGCGGTGCACGCCGACCCGGCGACCTATGCCGCGCTCCAGGGCGACGCACCGGTCTGGATCGTCGACCCGGTCGACGGCACCCGCCAGTTCGTGCACGGCGACGACGGGTTCTGCACCCTGGTCGCCCTGGCCCACCGGGGCGTCGTCCTCGCCTCCTGGACCTACGCCGCGGCGCGTGACCAGCTCGCCACCGCGGTCCGCGGCCAGGGCGCCTTCCTCGACGGCGAGCGGCTGTTCGCGGGCTCGCCCGCGCCCGGCCGGGACCTCGTCGTCGCCACGTCCCACCCGGACTACACCACCGACGAGCAGAAGCACGCGCTGCGCGCCCTGTGGACCGACGGCCTCGCCCCCCGCCCCTGCGCTTCGGCGGGCCTGGAGTATCTCGCCATCGCCCGGGGCGAGTTGGACGCCGTCAGTTTCTCCTGGGAGGCTGCCTGGGACCACGCGGCCGGCCTGCTCCTGGTCGAGGAGGCGGGCGGCACGCACCTCACCCGCGCCGGCGAGCCGTTCCGCGTGACCGGCGGCAACGCACTGCCGTTCACCGCGGCCCGCGACACCGCGACGGCACGCCGGGTGGTGGACCTGCTGCGCACGTCGGCCTGAAACCGGCGAGGCACCCCGTTCCCGCGGGCGCGGGCTGTATCGGAACGCGGCACCGCCGCGTGGGCCGATCGCACTCGCCGACGCCCCCGTGCCGCCCGACCCATCACGGCCACCGACCCACCGGCCCACCCGGCCACCGGTCGGGCCGGCCTCCCAGCCCTCCCGGCCCCGGGCTCCCGGGCCTCGGCCTCCCGGCCCCGGTCCCCGGCCTCCCGGCCCCGGGCTCCCGGGCCTCGGCCTCCCGGCCCCGGTCCCCGGCCTCCCGTCCCCGGGCTCCCGGGCCTCGGCCTCCCGGCCCCGGTCCCCGGCCTCCCGTCCCCGGGTCCCCAGTCCGTGTCCACCCGTCCCCTGGCCCTGGGCTCCCGGCCCCGGCCACCTGGGTCCCTGGGCTCGCTCTCCCGGTCCCTGTCCGCCCGTCCCCGGGCCCTTGGCCCTGGCCGCCTGGGTCCCTGGCCTCGGTCTCCCGGTCCCTGTCCCCTGTCCCCGGGCCCCGGGCTCCTGGCCCTGGCCACGTGGGTCCCTGGCCTCGGGCTCACAGTCCGTCTCCACCCGTCCCCGGGCTCCTGGCCCTGGCCGCCTGGGTCCCTGGCTCGGTCTCCCGGTCCCTGTCCACCCGTCCCTGGGCGCCCGGCCCCGGCCATCCGGGTCTCTGGCCCCGGACCCCCGGACCCGGCCACCCGGCCCCTGCCCCCCCCAGCTTTGGCTCCCCGAGCCCTGCCCCCCCGCCTTGGCCCCCGTCCCCGCCCCCAAGCCCTGCCCCCCAACCCTGCCCCCCGAGCCCCGCCCCCGGGCCCTTGGCCCCCGGCCCCCGCCCCCCCGGCAGTGTCACTCCTCCGGCATATCCTGACCCTGAGTGGCCATCGGCTGACGAAGGGGTCCGAAGGTGCCGTCGATGCTCGATGCGGTTGTGGTGGGTGCGGGACCGAACGGACTGACCGCGGCCGTGGAGCTGGCCCGCCGCGGCTTCTCCGTCGCGCTGTTCGAGGCGAAGTCCACCGTGGGCGGCGGCGCCCGCACCGAGGAACTGACCCTGCCCGGCTTCCGGCACGACCCGTGTTCGGCCGCCCACCCCCTCGGCGTGAACTCACCGGCGTTCCGGGCCCTGCCCCTCGACCGCTACGGCCTTCAGTGGCTGCACTCCGAGCTGCCGATGGCGCATCCCTTCCCCGACGGCACCGCGGCCGTGCTGTCCCGCTCGGTGGCCGAGACTGCCGCCTCCTTCGGACCAAGGGACGCGGGCGCGTACCGCAGACTGGTCGAGCCGTTCCTCGCCCACTGGGACACCCTCGTACGGGACTTCATGTCCCTGCCGCTGACCGCGCTCCCGCGCGACCCCGTCACCCTGGCCCGCTTCGGCCTGGCCGGGCTGCCGCCGTCCACCTGGCTGCTGCGCCGCTTCAAGGACGAGCGGGCCAAGGCCCTGTTCGCCGGTCTGGTCGCCCATGTGATCGCACCGCTGAACGGCCTGGCCACCGGCGCCGTCGGCCTGGTCTTCGCCCTGTCCGCGCACGCCCGCGGCTGGCCGGTGCCCCGCGGCGGCTCCCAGGCCATCTCCGACGCGCTCGCCGCCTACCTGAAGGACCTCGGCGGCGCCGTGCACACCGACTACGAGGTCAAGCGCCTGGACGACCTGCCCCCCGCGCGGGCGTACGTCTTCGACACCTCACCCACCGCGCTGGCCCGCATCGCCGGCTTCGGCGGCCACTACGCGCACTACCGCTACGGCCCGAGCGTCTTCAAGATCGACTACGCGCTGGACGGCCCCGTGCCCTGGACCGCACCCGAGGCCCGCACCGCCACGACCGTGCAGATCGGCGCGAGCAAGGACGAGATCTCCACCGCCCTGCGCGCCGCCTCCCGCGAGGGCCGTGCCCCCGCCCGGCCGTTCCTGATCACCGTGCAGCCCGGCATCGTCGACCCGACCCGCGCCCCCGAGGGCAAACAGGTCTTCTGGGCGTACGGCCATGTCCCGAGCGGCTGGTCCGGCGATCTCACCGACGCCATGGAACGCCAACTGGAGCGCTTCGCCCCCGGGTTCCGTGACCGCGTCCTCGCCCGCGCCGTCGCCGGCCCCGCCGAACTGGCCGCCCACAACGCCAACTACGTCGGCGGCGACATCGCCTGCGGCGCGGCGTCCGGACTCCAGCTGCTGCTTCGCCCCAGACTGTCCCTGTTCCCGTACCACACCCCCCATCCGGCCGTCTTCATCTGCTCCTCGGCCACGCCGCCGGGGCCCGGCGTGCACGGCATGTCGGGGCACAACGCGGCCAAGGCCGTATGGCGAAGACTGAGGCAGCAGACATGACCACCATCACGCTCGTCCAGGGCGACATCACCCGGCAGAGCGCCGACGCGATCGTCAACGCGGCCAACTCCTCCCTCCTCGGCGGCGGAGGAGTCGACGGCGCGATCCACCGGCGCGGCGGCCCCGCCATCCTTCAGGAGTGCCGCGCCCTGCGCGCCTCCCGGTACGGCAAGGGCCTGCCCACCGGCCAGGCGGTCGCCACCACGGCCGGTGAACTCGACGCCCGCTGGGTCATCCACACGGTGGGCCCGGTGTACAGCCAGAGCGAGGACCGCTCCGGCCTGCTCGCCTCCTGCTACCGGGAGTCGCTCAAGGTCGCCGACGAACTCGGCGCCCGCACGGTCGCGTTCCCGGCCGTCTCCACGGGCGTGTACCGGTGGCCGATGGAGGACGCGGCGCGGATCGCCGTGGACACCGTGCGGAACACACCGACGTCGTCCGTCGAAGAGGTGTGCTTCGTCCTCTTCGACGAGCGAGCGTACGACGCGTTCGCCGGCCAGGTCGGCTGATCCGCACCGGGGCTGGTCCCGGCGCGGACCCCTCCGTCAGGACAGTGCGCGCAGCGTCCGGCCGAGGACGGCCACGCCCTGCGCGATGGCTCCCGGCGCGGTCGCCGCGTAGCCGAGGACCAGCCCCTGTGGGCCGGGCAACTGCCGGTGCCAGGACAGCGGTTGGCACTTCACGCCCCGGGCCAGCGCGGCGGCGGCGAGTTCCGTGTCGGGCACGTCCGCGGTGTACGTGACCGTCAGGTGCAGGCCCGCCGCGGCGCCGTGCACGGTTCCGCCGGGCAGATGCCCGGCGAGCGCGGCGATCATCGCGTCGCGGCGGTCGCGGTGCCGCCGCCGCACCAGCCGTAGGTGCCGCTCCAGCGCCCCGGACTCCATCAGCCCGGCGAGCACCAGCTGCGGCAGCACCGCGTTGCCCAGATCGTTGAACCGCTTGGCGTCGACCAGGTCCGAGCGATAGCGGGACGGCGCCAGCAGCCAGCCGATGCGCAGTGCCGGGGCGAGCAGCTTCGACACGCTGCCCATGTAGCACACCCGGTCGGCCAGCAGCGCCCGCAGCGCCGGGACCGGCGGACGGTCGTAGCGGTGCTCGGCGTCGTAGTCGTCCTCCAGGATCAGCCCGCCGTCCCGGGCCCAGGCCAGCAGCTCACGCCGGCGCTCGCCGCTGGTCACCACGCCGGTCGGGAACTGGTGGGCGGGCGTGAGCAGCACCGCGCGGGCGCCGGTCGCGCGCAGCGCGTCCACCCGCACCCCGTCCGCGTCGACCGGCACCGGCGGGGTCGTCAGGCCCCCGTTGTGCAGGTGCTGACGGGCGCCGAGCGAGCCCGGGTCCTCCACCGCGACGGCGTCGATGCCGTCGCCCCGCAGCACCGGGTGCAGCAGCGTGAGCGCCTGGGCGGTGCCCGCGACGATCAGCACCTCGTCCGGCTCCACCCGCACGCCCCGCATCCGCGCCAGCCACCCGGCGACGGCCCGCCGCAGCGCCGGAGCGCCGCGGGGGTCGCCGTAGCCGAGGTGCTCGGCGGACAGCTCCGCGAGGACGGCACGCTCGGCGCGCAGCCAGGCGGTACGCGGGAAGGTGGTGAGGTCCGGCTTCCCCGGAGTGAGGTCGACGGCGGCCGGGGCGTTGCGCAGCGCGTCGAAGACGTCGGCACCGGGGGCGTGGCGGAAGGGCGCCGCGGGCGGCCCACCGGAGGGCAGCGTGCCGGGGGCGCGCCGGGACGGTGTGCCCGGTGGGTACGGCGACCCGGTCCCGGGCGGGGTTGTGCCGGGCGCCCCGGATGTGCCGGGGAGCGGCCCGCGGAGCGGGGCCCGCACCGGCCCGCTCGGCGCCTCACTCCTGTCCCCGCTCCGGTATCCGGACCCGGCGCCCGCCGGACGGAACGGTGCCGCGACCACCACCGTGCCCCCGCGCCTGCGGCCCTCCACATGGCCGTCCTCGGCGAGCCGGCGGTACGCCTCCGTGATCACCCCGCGCGAGACGCGCAGTTCGGCGGCCAGCACCCGGGTGGGCGGGAGCCTGCTGCCGACCGCCAGCCGGCCGTCCGCTATCGCCTCCCGCAGCCGGCCGGCCAGCCACTCGGCCTTCCCGCCGACGGGCACGTCACCGGCCGCCAGCTGCAGGAAGTCCGAGCCCCGGCCCGTGAGTTCGCCGATCACGGCACACGCACCTCGCTCCTCGTCCACCCCGCCGATGCTGTCACGCACCCGCGCTCAGCCGCCGAACGCGCATTCCGGCACGGCCCGGGTGAGCAGGGCCGACTCCGTGACGGCTCCGCCGGCTCCCCAGTGCGCCGCCACCTCCTCCTCGACCGTCCTCAGCAGCTCGGGCACGCTCTCCGCCCCGCCGTCGTGCATCGCCTCCGCCACCACCAGCACCCGCCGGGTGTGCTCGCCGACCGCCGAGTGGCCGCTCTGCCGGTGGGTCCAGCGCCGGGCGTGCGCGCGGCCCGCGGAGTCGACGAAGGTCACCTCGCCGGGCGCGGGATGCTCCACGCCCCCGCCGAACGCCGTGTACGTCTCGTCGCCGCCGGCCGGGCGCACCTCCAGCAGCGGCCCGGCGATCCGGTCCACGTCCAGGACCGCCACCGGGATCGCGTACGCCACCGACAGCGCGTTGCACAGGTCCACCAGCGGATGGATGCGCGGCAGTGTCCCCTCCTTGCGCAGCCGCCGCAGCAGCGACTCCGAGGCACACCGGTACTGCGTGGGCTTCACTCCCATCCGGCTGAACGTCCGCCGCCAGGCCAGCACCTCGGGGAACTCGCCCTCGGTGGCGCCGCCCAGCCGGGCCAGGGCGCGTGCGGTGTACTCAGCCGCGCGCGGCCCGGTGTCCACGCCGGGGCCGACGCCGCTGACGTACAGCGCGCCGGAGGCCAGTTCGGGGAACGCGGCCCAGATGGTGTCCGCGTGCCGGAATCGCATGGTCAGGGACCTCCTCGGGGTCGGGAGCACCACTCTGCCGCTGCCATGGTCCCCTTGCCAGGGCCAAAGCAGGCCCGCGTCACCGGTCCATAACGGCGGCACGTGCACCGGAACCGGCCCGGGAGCGGCAGACGACGTACGGGCGCGCGTCGCGCAAGCCCGCGCCGTGAAAGGAATCCGCCCCGTACGTGCCCGGCCCTCCCAAGCGGCGGCCCGCCCCCGGCCGACCCCGGGCCGAGACCCCCGTCGCCGCGTGACATCATCGGCCGGGGTCCTGCACGCCGTCGTACGAGGAGCACGATGAACCCCGCTGTCACCGTCACCCCGGCGGTCGGTGCCGCACTGCTGGACGACTTCTCGCTGGAGATGACCGGCAAGGACGTGGCCCGCCTGGAGGAGGCGCACGGCGGCATCCCGCGGGGCACCCGGATCAACATCACCTTCCTCGCCGGGGAGGACCTCGGCATGCGGCTGGCGGCCGCCCGCGCGGTCAAGCGGCTCGGCTTCGTCCCCGTCCCGCACATCTCCGCCCGACGGCTGCCCTCCCGCGCCGCCCTGGAGGAGTTCCTGTCCGGGCTGGCCGAGGACGGCACCGCCGAGAACGTCTTCGTCGTCGGCGGCGACCCCGCCCGCCCCGAGGGCCCCTACGCGGACGCCCTCGCCGTCCTGCGCACCGGCCTGCTCCAGCGTTATGGCGTCCGGCACATCGGCATCAGCGGCTACCCCGAGGGTCACCCCGCGATTGCCGACGGCACCCTGTGGTCCGCGCTCAGCGACAAGGCGGCCGCCATCGGGGCGCACCGGTTCGGCGGCGATGTCATCACCCAGTTCGGCTTCGACGTCGACCCCGTCCTCAGCTGGCTGGAGGCCGCCCGCGTCCGGGGCGTGCACCTGCCCGTCCGCATCGGCGTGCCCGGACCGGCGGGCGTACGCCGGCTGCTCGGCTACGCCACCCGGTTCGGCGTCGCCACCAGCGCCTCCGTCGCCCGCAAGTACGGCTTCTCGCTGACCAACCTCATGGGTACGACCGGCCCAGACCGCTTCCTGCACGCGCTCGCCCACCGCTACGACCCCGAACGGCACGGCGCGGTGAAGGTGCACTTCTACACGTTCGGCGGGCTCCGCACCACCGCCGAGTGGATCGACGCGTTCCGCCAGACCACCCTCAGGACGCCCGCCCGGTGAGACGGCGGGGGTCAGGTCCCCGTCGTCGGCGGGGCCCAGCCCGAACACCGGGTCGATCGGCACCTCAGCAGGCCGGCGAACGCTGGTGTCGGATTTCCGCCAGCGGTCGCCGCACCGGGTGGCGGATGCTGGACGCATGCAGACAGCGACGCACCTCGACCGGGAGCACTGCGTACGCGCCGTGCAGTCCAAGGACGCGCGGTTCGACGGGTGGTTCTTCACGGCCGTCCTGACCACCCGGATCTACTGCCGGCCCAGCTGTCCCGTCGTGCCGCCCAAGCCGGAGAACATGACGTTCTACCCGAGCGCGGCCGCCTGCCAGCAGGCCGGGTTCCGGGCCTGCAAGCGCTGCCGCCCGGACACCAGCCCCGGCTCCCCGGAGTGGAACCAGCGCGCCGACCTGGTGGCCCGCGCCATGCGGCTCATCGCCGACGGGGTCGTGGACCGCGAGGGCGTGCCCGGACTCGCCGACCGGCTCGGCTACAGCACCCGCCAGGTGGAGCGGCAGCTGCTCGCCGAACTCGGCGCGGGCCCCCTCGCGCTCGCCCGCGCCCAGCGCGCCCAGACCGCGCGGCTGCTCATCGAGACCACCCCACTGCCCATGGCGGAGATCGCCTTCGCGGCCGGCTTCTCCTCCATCCGCGCCTTCAACGACACCGTCCGCGAGGTCTTCGCCCTGACCCCGAGCGAGCTGCGCGCCCGCGCGCCGCGGTCCGGGGCCGGCACGCCGGGCGTGCTGAGCCTGCGGCTGCCGTTCCGTGCCCCGCTCAACCCGTCCAACCTCTTCGGCCACCTCGCCGCCACCGCCGTACCCGGCGTCGAGGAATGGCTCCCCCACGGCCTGAACGGCGTGGGAGGTACCCCCACCGGCGCGTACCGGCGCACGCTGCGCCTGCCGTACGGCCACGGGATCGTCTCGCTCACGCCGTGCCCCGACCACATCGCCTGCCGCCTCACCCTCAGCGATCTGCGCGACCTGCCCGTGGCGATCAGCCGCTGCCGCCGCATGCTCGACCTGGACGCCGACCCCGTCGCCGTCGACGACCGGCTGCGCACCGACCCGCTGCTCGCGCCGCTGGTCGACAAGGCGCCCGGCCGCAGGGTGCCGCGCACGGTCGACGAGGCCGAGTTCGCCGTGCGCGCCGTACTCGGGCAGCAGGTCTCCACGGCCGCCGCCCGTACCCACGCGGCCCGCCTGGTCACCGCGCACGGCAAGCCCCTCGACGACCCCGAGGGCGGCCTCACCCATCTCTTCCCCCCTCCCGAAGCCCTCGCCGCCGTGGACCCCGAGACCCTGGCGATGCCCCGCACGCGGCGCACCACCTTCACCACCCTGGTCCGCGAACTCGCCGACGGCACACTCCACTTGGGAGTCGAGTCCGACTGGGCGGAAGCCCGCGCCCGTCTCCTCTCCCTGCCCGGCTTCGGGCCGTGGACGGTCGACGTCATCGCCATGCGCGCCCTCGGCGACCCCGACGCCTTCCTCCCCACGGACCTCGGCATCCGGCGCGCGGCGCGGGAGCTGGGCCTTCCCTCCACCCCCGCCGCGCTCACCACCCGCGCCGAGGCATGGCGGCCCTGGCGGGCGTACGCCGTGCAGTACCTGTGGGCGACCGACGGTCACCCGATCAACTTCCTGCCCGTGTAAGAAGGTTCCCCCGTGATGTCCCACACCGTGATCGACAGCCCGTACGGCCCGCTCACCCTGGTCGCCGACGCCGACGGCACCCTGTGCGGCCTCTACATGGCCGGCCAGCGACACCGCCCGCCCGAGGAGAACTTCGGCCCCCGGGACGACAGCCTGTCCTCCTTCGCCGCGGCGCGGGAGCAGCTGACGTCCTACTTCGCGGGCGAGTTGAAGCAGTTCACCCTCGAACTCGCCCTCCAGGGAACCCCGTTCCAGCGCAGTGTCTGGGAACAGCTCACCCGTATCCCCTACGGCGAGACCCGCACCTACGGCCGGCTCGCCGACGCCCTCGGCAGCCCCCAGGCCTCCCGCGCGGTCGGCCTCGCCAACGGCCGCAACCCCGTCGGCATCATCGTCCCCTGCCACCGCGTGATCGGCTCCGACGGCAGCCTCACCGGCTACGGCGGCGGCCTGGACCGCAAACGCCGCCTCCTGGACTTCGAACGTGCGGCCGCTGTCGGGCACGGGTCCTAAGGGGCGCCCTCGGCGCTGAACCGGTGCAGCAGTTCGGGCAGGGCGGTGCCGATGGGCTCGCGGATCACCTCGTCGGCGCGGTCGTCGTACGGTGTCGGCTCGGCGTTGACGATGATGAGCCGGGCTCCGTTGTCGGCGGCGACCCCGACCAGGCCGGCGGCGGGCTGCACCTGCAGGCTGCTGCCGACGGCGACGAACACGGTGCACGCCTTGGTGATCGACACCGCCTCGCCCAGGACGACCGGGTCCAGCCGCTCGCCGAACATCACGGTCGCGGACTTGAGGATGCCCCCGCATGCCAGACAGGCCGGGTCGTCCTCACCGGCCTCGACGCGGGCGAGAGCGTCCTCCATCGGTCCGCGCGCGTGGCACCGGGTGCACACGACACTGCGTGCGCTGCCGTGCAGTTCGAGCACCTTGCGGGCGGGCATGCCGGCGAGCTGATGCAGTCCGTCTACGTTCTGCGTGATGACCCGGACCGGGATGCCGGACTGCTCCAGCTCGGCGACGGCTCGGTGCGCGGCGTTCGGCTGGGCGTGGAGCGCGCGGTTCTTCCGACGCATCTGCCAGGACCGCCGACGGATCTCCGGATCGCCCATGTAGGGCTCGTACGTGACGAGCTTCTCGGCTTCCGGATCCCGCCGCCACAGCCCGTTCGGACCCCGATAATCAGGGATCCCTGAATCGGTGGAGATGCCTGCGCCACTGAGTATGGCCACGAGAGGGCTGTTCATGGACCGAGAGTAGGACGCCTGCATCGCCGGGGCGAACGGGTATCGGGTGAGCCCCTTGGTCGTCGGTGGTGATGGTCGACGAGATCGACTGCGCTGTCTGCCCGCAGATGGATACTTGGGTACAAGTAGGCCCGACCGGCAAGAAGTTGCTGCCGCTGACGGTCAAGAACGCAGGTCAAGCGCCCGCCTCGAGTGGTCACGAGCACTGACGTGAGTGAGGCACTCGATCGGGTGATGGAGGCGCTGGCGGGGGCAAGCGAGGAGGAGGTAGCGGCTGCGCTGACTGCTGCCGGCTCTTCTGGTCGTCGCCGCTCGGCCCCGAAGCGCAGTCTTCGCACGCCCTTGCCGGAGCCTGCGGGTTCCTCGAATGTCTGCTCAGAGGTGGAATCGGTCTGAGCTCGCTACGGCTGAGTTACGACATTCTTCGCTAGTTTCAAGACGCCCGGCTACGCTCCTGCCTTCGGCCCGCTCCGCCCGCGCCGTGCCGACGCGCGTCCACATGCGGATAGGGCCAGTGGCCATGAGTCGGGCACCGCATAGTGCGGCTTCGCGGTCGAGGCGATGCCTCTGGCGGGGGGCGGCCGGCACAGGGATGGCGGGGGCGCCGTTCTCCACTGCGGGCCCGTAGTGGCGTGCGCGGGGGGCCCTATGGGTTTCGTCAGCCCGTGGGGGCGGGTTGGGGGTCGTAGAAGGTGCCGTCGCGGAGCATCGCGAAGAGCACGTCGGCTCGGCGTCTTGCGAGGCAGAGGAGGGCTTGGGTGTGGTGCTTTCCCTGGGCGATCTTCTTGTCGTAGTAGGCGCGGGAGGCCGGGTCGGTCAGGGCCGCGAATGCGGAGAGGAAGAAGGCTCGTTTGAGCTGCTTGTTTCCTCTCCGGGAGGGTTGTTCTCCGCGGATCGAGGATCCGGAGCTTCGGGTCGCCGGGGCGAGCCCGGCGTAGGCCGCGAGGTGGGCGGCGGAGGGAAAACTGCTGCCGTCGCCGACGTCGATGAGGATCCTGGCTCCGGTCCTGACCCCGATCCCGGGCATGGAGGTCAGGACCTTGGAAAGAGGGTGGGCCTCCAGCAGTTCCTCGATCCGGGCGGCGAGGAGTTTGCGCTGGTCGAGCACCGATTTCAGCTGATTGGCGAGGCTGGGGACGATCAGCGCGGCCGCGTCGGTGCCGGGAACGACGACGGTCTGTTCGTCGAGCGCGGTGAAGACGTCGTCGACCAGGCGCTCGGCCATCCGCGGGGCTTTGGCCCGTATCAGATTGACCAGCCTGCGGCGTCCGGCCTTTCTCAACTGGGCGGGCGAGCCGAACTGGTCGAGCATCAGCAGCACGGCCGGGTGCTGGATGCGCGGGCCCAGGACTCGCTCCAGCGAAGGATGGATCTGGGTGAGCAGGCCGCGCAGCCGGTTGCTGATGCGGGTCGCCTCGCCGGCGAGGTCGTCGTCGAAGCCCACGATCATCTCCAGCTCGGCGACGGTCTCGTCTTCCAGCTCGAGGGCGCGGAGCGTGTGCGGCATGGCGCGGGCGGCGTCCGCGATGATGAACGCGTCGCGGGCATCCGTCTTGGCCTCGCCGGGGTAGAGATCGGCGATCCGCCGCATGGTCAGGCCCGGCAGATAGGCCACCTGGCAGCCGGCATCCCGGGCGACGGCCAGGGGCAGGGCGCCGATGGAGGCGGGCTGGTCGACGACCACGAGCACGGTGCCGTGCTTGGCCTGCAGCTTCTCGAAGAGTTCCCGCAGCTTGGGTTCGCTGTTGGGTAGCCGCTTGTCGAAGGCTTTCTTCCCTGCCGGGGTGACGGCGGTGGCGTGGTGTTCGCCCTTGCCGACGTCCAGGCCGAGGAAGGCGCCGATGTCACTGGTGTCGATCACGTGCGTCCTCCGGTCGAGCGTCCCGGCCTCACCTGCGGCACCAGCTGCCGGCATCCACATTACGAAGAGCCTCCCAAGTCCCTGGCGGGAACCGGTGGTCATGCCCCTAATCAGCGGTCTGCCAGTGCCTCCGGGACCGGTGACACCACCCCCCAGATCATGGTCAACAGGGGGGACCAGTCATTCCGGGCCCGGAGGCCGGGAACCCCATTGCGGGGCCGATCAAGAAGGAAATGGGGGGATCGCTGGCCCTCCCCGCCAGGTCGAACGCACTGGTCACCGGAGCGGGGCGGTGTTGTCATGGGTAGGGAGACGGGCCTGGACGAGCGGCCGCGAAGGCCGGGGCGCCGCGCCGTCGCGAAGCGGAGGAGGCTGGATGCCATGCTGCACCGCCGCACGGTCGGCGACGTGATGACCGAAGAAGTCATCACCCTCCACACCGACACACCGTTCCACGAGATCGCCTCCCTGCTGGACGCGAACGACATCGCCGCGGCCCCGGTCATCGATGACGAGGGCGTCCCCATCGGCGTCGTGTCCGCGTCCGACGTGCTGCGCCACGAGACCGGCATGCCCGATCCGCAGGGGCGGGACGGGAATGACGAGCGCGCGTGGGGCAAGGCTCGGGCCCGGACCGCGGGCGCGCTCATGAGCAGCCCTGTCTTCACCGCCCGTGCCGACTGGACGATCCCCCGGGCCGCGCGGGAACTCCACAGGCGGCACGTCAAGCAACTGCCGGTCGTCGGCGACCACGGGCTTCTGACCGGCATCGTCAGCCGTAGCGACCTACTGACCGCCTTCATCCGCTCCGACGTTGAAATCCGCGGCGAGGTCGAGCGGGACGTCCTGGGGCGCATCCTCAGCCTGGAAGAGGGCACCGTAGCGGTCGAGGTCCGGGACGGTGCCGTTACCCTGCGGGGTCACGTCCCGGAATCGCGTCTTGTGCCGGTGGTCGTGGGCCTGTGCCAGGGCGTCGACGGTGTCGTCGCCGTGGATGCCCACCTCGCGGCCGCCCGGGCGGACTAGGGCCTGCCCAGCGGATCATGTGACCATGGACTCGACGACCGGGCCGGTATCCCGGCAGTGCGCGGATCCGGCCGCGATTGGTCACTTTCCGTCGACGCCGGGCTGGATCTCCAGCGTGAAGACCGCGTCCTCGGGGCCAGTGCCTTCTTCGCCCGCCCACACGATCACGCGCACGTGCTGCTCGCTGATGCCGTTTACCTTCCACTCGGTCACAAGGTCGGAGACGACGAGGGCGGCGACGTATTTGGCATCCTCGCTCCGGGACTCGGTGGTGACTCTTCCCCGCCGCCGGTGGGAAGGGCCGCCGTGGGGGCGCCAGCCGTGCGAGCCGTGTGGCTCCTCCACTCGGTACGCCCACACCCTCTCGGTGCCCATGGCACCGATCCTGTCACCAAGGAGCCCTCATGCGCCGGATCGGATCGACGCCCGCCGAGCGGGGCAGTGCGACGGGGCGGTCCTGTCCGGACCTCATCGAGGCCGACGACGGGGACTTCCTCGTGATCGGGAAGCTCGCCTGGCTCAGCTTCCGCGACGGCACGGCGGGTCGTCGCCGCAGGGGGCGGCTTCTACGCGGCCGACTGCTGCCACCACCAGCAGTGCCTCGACAAGAATCCTCCCGAGCACTGCGGGCTGGGCAAGATCGGCGTCTCGTGCCCGATCGGCGTGCGGCGTCTGCCCGCAGATGGATACTTGGGTACAAGTAGGCCCGACTTGCAAGAAGTTGCTGCCGCTGACGGTCAAGAACGCTGGTCAGGCGCCCGCTTCGAGTGGTCACGAGCACTGACGTGAGCGAGGCACTCGATCGGGTGATGGAGGCGCTGGCGGGGGCGAGTGAGGACGAGGTGGCGGCTGCGCTGGCTGCGGCCGGCGCTTCGGTCCCTCGCTCGTCAGCGCCGTTGGCGCCCTCCCGCACTCCGCTGCCGAGCCCAAGGAGCGCCTCGCGGATCGTCTCCGAGGTGGAGTGGGTTTGAGGTCCGTACCAGCTTGTCGAACCTCCGCCGAACTGGCCGGCAACAGCGCGTAGGAGGTCTCGTTGGCGGGTTGCTGAAGCTGCCAAGCTCGGCAAGGTTGAGGAGCCAAGCAGAAGATCGGATACCGGCCGCCGTCGTGGAGAATTCGCAGGCGGTCATCCTCGCAGTCGGCGATGACACCGGGGCGGTCCCTCGAACGTGACCCGCATGCCGCCGTGCACGGTCAGTCCGTAGCTGGTGCGGATGCGCTCGTTTGAGGGGCCGGCTGGAATCCCAGTCGATCCGTTGGGCCGTCTGGGTGCCTGGTGTGGAAATGATGGCCGCTCGTTGAAACCGACCACTCCCTGCTCGGGGGTGACCTGCTCAGTCGATCTCCTCACCCATACGGCACCTGACCTGTGAGCGGACGCCACAGTCGCAGTCCGGCTGGCCAGTGGTTGGAGAAGCTGCCTCGCATGCCATGCCCGGCGGGCACGTAGCGCCTTTGGCTGCTTCGATGGCGGAAGTGTGAAGGGAGACGCTGGTGTCTGTGGCCCGGTCGTTGTCGCCTGAGAGCGTGACCGAGCTGACCCGGGCGCTGGACCTGAGCGGGGTGTTCGCCAACGGCACGCTCGGCGGGGTGCTGGCCCGGGCCAGTCGTCTGGATCTGTTCGGCTTCCTGGTCATCGGCATCGTCTCCGGCCTGGGCGGTGGAATCCTCCGCGACACCCTGTTGCAGCACGGCACGCCCGTGGCCTTGACCGACTACACCTATCTCACGGTCGCCACTGCCGGCACCCTGCTGGCTTTCGTAGCCGATCTGAGCCGCCACACGTCCGGTTGGGCCTTCAACCTCCTGGATGCCTCGGCGCTGAGCGTCTGGGCGGTCGCCGGGGCGCAGAAGACGCTCGCTGTCGGCCTGGGCTGGCTGCCGGCCGTGCTCCTGGGCACCATCACAGCGGTCGGCGGCGGGGCGATCCGGGACCTGCTGCTCGCGCGGACCCCTTCCGTCTTCGGCGGCACGCCGTTGTACGCGACCGTCGCGATCGTGGTGAGCGCGGTGATGGTGGTCTGCAGCCGGTTCGGCGCATCCACCGTAGGCGTCCTGGCCGGAATCACGGTTGGCATCTCGCTGCGGCTGGCCGCATTCCACTGGGGCTGGAAGCTGCCGGGCAGCCGCGACTGGCGGCCGGGGTCGACCAAGGACCGGGATCCCTGACATGAACGGGCGCTGCGATCACCCACCGATAGGGAGGAAGGAGTACACAGCCATGACGCCCAAGGACACCGCGGATGCTGTCCTGGCCGGGCTCGGTGACATCCGCTCCGAGCTTGAAAAGGTCTACAAGGACCTGCACGCCCACCCCGAGCTGGGACACCAGGAGCACCGCACCGCGACCCAGGTGGCGGAACGCCTGAGAAACTGTGGCTACCAGGTGCACAAGGGGATCGGCGGCACCGGTGTGATCGGTGTGCTGGCCAACGGAGAGGGCCCGACCGTTTTGCTGCGGGCCGACATGGACGCTCTGCCGGTCCTTGAGGAGACCGGTCTGACCTACGCCAGCACAGCCGAAGCCACGGACGCTTCCGGCCGCCGGGTGCCCGTGGCGCATGCCTGCGGTCACGACATGCACGTCACCTGCCTGTTGGGGGCTGCGCGGCTCATGGCCGCCGCGACGGGGGCGTGGCAGGGCACGCTGGTGGCCTTGTTCCAGCCTGCCGAGGAGCCGGGGGACGGTGCTGACCGGATGCTCGCCGACGGGCTGACCGACCGTGTTCCTCGCCCGGACGTCGCCTTCGCCCAGCATGTGCTTCCCTATCCGGCTGGGCAGGTCGGCACGCGCGCCGGGTCCTTTCTCTCCGCGGCGGACAATGTGAAGATCACTGTCCATGGCCGGGGCGCTCACGGCTCGGCACCCCAGGCCGCCATCGACCCCGTGGTGATCGCCTCGATGATCGTCGTCCGGCTCCAGACCATTGTCTCGCGCGAGCTGGCCGCCACCCAGCCGGTCGTGGTCACGGTGGGCTCCGTCCAGGCGGGCTCGAGCGGCAACGTGATTCCGGAGTCGGCCGAACTGCTGGTGAACGTGCGCACGTACGACGACGAGACCCGGCGGGCCGTCCTGGCAGCCGTGCGGCGCATCGTCCATGCCGAGTGTGACGCCTCCGGGGCGATTCGCGCGCCGCAGATCGAGGAGGGCACCCGCTTTCCGCCGACTGTCAACGACGACGTGGTGACCCGCGAGGTCTCCGCCGCTTTCGCCGCGATGTTCGGAGAGCGCGCGGTCACTGTCGAGCTGCAGAGCGCTAGCGAGGACTTCAGTCGGATCCCGGACGCCTTCGGCGCCCCGTACACCTACTGGGCCCTGGGCTGTGTGGATCCGGACGCCTACCAGGCCGCCCGGCAACGCGGCACCGTGGCCCAGGACATCTCCGTCAACCACAGCCCCCGCTTCGCACCGGTCCTGCAGCCCACACTGGACACCGGCGTCCAGGCCCTCGTCACAGCCGCACTCACCCACCTCGGGGAACCGACTCGCACGAGCTGATGAGCTTCCGGCCGGTTCGCCTCTGATCCGCAGCACAGCAGCAATCGACCGCCTCGCGGCGCCCGCGCGGGTTGCACGGCTGTGGTTCTCGACGCCCACTGTGCCGGCGCCGAAGAACGCGGGCGGGCCACGGTGGACGCACGCAGTCACCTGGACGGACCTGTCAGCACGCGCTCCACTCCCGACCGTGGTTTCGTTCCTTGCACAACTCCCTGCCCGTCCGAGCGGGCGATACGAAAGAGCGTAATACGCGCATTGAATCGAGGAACAGATGACGACGTACCGGGTCGGCTACTTCGTGGGAAGTCTGGCGACTCACTCCATCAATCGGACGCTCTCGAAGGCTCTGATCCGGCTGGCCCCGGCTGATTTGGAATTCTTTGAGATTCCGATCAAGGATCTTCCCCTCTATAGTTACGACTACGACAGCGACTACCCTGCCGAGGGTAAGGCGCTCAAGGATGCCATCGCCTCCGCAGACGCCCTCCTATTTGTGACCCCTGAGTACAACCGATCGATTCCGGGTGCCCTCAAAAACGCCATCGACTGGGCCAGTCGCCCCTGGGGGAGCAACTCATTCGCGCACAAGCCCTCCGCCGTGATCGGAGCGTCGCCGGGTGCCCTCGGCACTGCCCTCGCCCAGCAGAGTCTGCGCGGTGTCCTAAGCTTCTGCGACTCGCCGCAAATGAATGCACCGGAGGCCTATGTCAGATTCAAGCCCGATGTTTTCACCAGTAACGGTGAAGTCGTCGACGAGCATACGGAACGCTTCCTCCGAGATTTCATGGAGGAATTCCGGGATCACGTTGTCCGGGTTCTTACTGTGCTCCCGCGAAAACCCTGAGGCTTGCAGATTTGTATTCGTTACGATCGGCAAGAGGCAGTGTGAAAGGTTTATGCGGGTCGGCCAGGGATAAACGAAGAGCGCTTCTACCTGTATCCCATGAAACGTGTAGTAGTCGTTCTGGATAACGAAGAAAAACTATCGGTTGAAGCCGTAAGGGACTACGACGCCTTTCGCGCCCTGCGCCCTGGTGTTCCCGGCGCTGGCAAAGGAGGCGGACATGGGGCATGCGGCCGCCGACCTGGATGATCTGACCGCCTTCCTGGCCCGCCTCAGCTCGAAGCGTCAATGTTCGGTGGGTCAGGCCTGCCGAGCAGCGCCGCGGTGAATCCTCACAGTCGTTCGTACAGTGGCGCGCTCCACCTGGACGCCATGAGCCACGCCTGCTCCACGGTGTGTGGGTCGACGGCGAACGGGATGGGAGCTGGGGTGAGTGGTGGGTTGGCCGGGAGGCGACGGCCTGCGATCAGGCGTTCTCGACAGCATGCACCAGCGGTCAGAGTACGATGAAACGGTGTAAACCTCGCGCAGTCACCTCTCCGATCGGATGCAGTGCCTGCGGGAGGCGCGGGCCGCAAGGAGCAGGGCATGATCCATTCAGCCGATATCCGCGAGTGGCGCAACCGGGACGTGATCGATCCCAAGGGACACAAGATCGGAGCCCTGGAAGCGGTCTACGTGGACACCACCACCGACGCGCCGACCATGGCCACCGTCCGTACCGGCCTGCCGACTCGACACCGACTGGTCTTCGTGCCCCTCGACGAAGCAACGCTGGGCCCCGGCTACGTGAAGGTGGCGCACGGGAGAGGGCTGGTGAGGAAGGCGCCGTCCATAGGCATGGATGACGTCCTGCCGGTCGAGCGGGAAGAAGAGGTCTTCAAACACTACGAGAGGCCTTACGAGCGCGGTAAGGGGCGCCGCCTCGCACGCCGCTGACCGGCCTCCATCGCAAGAGCGCCGAAGCCTGACCAAATCGCTGGTCACAGCGGAGGCTTGAGGATGTGCTCACCATGGCGCTTTTCCTGTTCCTGATCCTCGTGGCCATCGTCCTGGGAATCATCGGCACGGTGGCGGCGGGGCTGTCCTACCTCCTGATCATCGGCATCGTGGTCTTCGTGGCAGACCTGGTCCTATTCGGTGTGCGCTGGTCCCGGCGCTCTCACCGACACTTCGTCCGGTGATGCCACCCAGTACGGGCGACAAACGCAAAGCGAGCGAGCCCGTCGTGGCACTCCTCCTGCGCACCGGGTACGTGCCCCTCGCGTGCCCGAGAGAGCGGGAAACCACGGGGAACACCGGGCAGTAACGGTAGCCGGACAAGAGAGTGGCCCCTGACCAAACACTCAGGTCAGGGGCCGTTCTCACTGCTCATCGCGCGGAGGCGGTGGGATTTGAATCCACGGTGACATCGCTGCCACGACGGTTTTCGAGGCTGCAGTTGGATCGCGAGTAGAGGCTCTTCCAGTAGTCCAGTACTGAGGTTCGATAGGATCCCGCGATCTTCGTACCGGGGAGGGATCATGGCCAAGGGCGGCAGGACCGAAGGTAGCGACAGCAGCGCGGAAACCTCTGACGATGTCGTGGACCAACAGTCCGCGGTCCAGCTGGTGTACCGGCCGCAGCCTGCCGACACACGGGTCGGCCTGCGGGTCCGCGACCGGGTCAAGCGGACCAAGCTGGTGCTGCGGGGCGTGCTCCTCGCGTTGGGGATAGGGTTCTGGCTGATCACTATCGACGTGATCTCGACCGGTCTGCTCTTGTTCGTCGTCCTGTGGATGTGGGGCTACCCACGGCTGCACGTCGCCTACATACAGCGGATCATCGGATGGCAAGGTGAGTACCGCGCCACCGTGTCTGCGGCCGGGATCACCTGCCGCAGCGACCACAGCACGCTGGTCCAGAAGTGGTCCGTCTACCAGGGCTACCGGGAGACGACGGACCACTTCGTCCTGCTCAGCCGTGACCCCAACATCATGTGGCTCGAAGTCCTGCCCAAGCGGGGCGTGCATGAGGCCGAGGACCTCGACCGGCTTCGGGCCATCCTGGACCAACACACCACCCGCGTGTGACGGACGTGGAGGGCGTCCCGCGCCGGCGGTCGACGGCCGGGCCTGCCGCTGGGGTGTGGCGTACAGCAGCGAAGTACAGCAATCGCCGCAACCGCAGCCGACCAACCCCACCCACGAGCGAACGTCTGATCAGCCGGGCAGACTTCAGCGACCGCCCCCGCCCATAGTTCGCATCGAGGGGCAGCGTCGCGCTACGCCTGCACGTGGCGCCGTTCTCAACCGATGAACGGCGCCCCACAGGCTTGACCTGGTCATTGAGACTCCGCCGCCCGCGTGGATAGCCGCTCGTGACGGGGGCGGGGTCGGCGCGGTCACCAGTCACTGCGCTGGGGCCTTCGCGGGGGCTAACCGTCGGTATGTGTCCCTGAGCAACGTCGAGCTCTACGTGGACGCGAGGGGCCACGCGTCCTCGACTGTGTGTGAGGCGAGCCGAGGAACGCCGGCCGAGGGAGCGATGCAGGCGGCGACAGGAGGTGGGCGACCACCGTCGGCTCGGCAAAGGTGCGGATGTGGGAAGCTACCTGCCGGCAGATGGATACTTGGGTACAAGTAGGCCCGACCGGCAAGGAGTTGCTGCCGCTGACGGTCAAGAACGCAGGTCAATCGCCCGCTTCGAGTGGTCACGAGCACTGACGTGAGCGAGGCACTCGATCGGGTGATGGAGGAGAAGGAGTACGTCGTGGCTGGGGCGGTCGGCTCCGCGACTTTAGCCAGCCACTTTGGCGCGAGCCTCGAAGATCATGGCCCCAACGTCGTGCTTCACCGGGCAGGTCCACAGACTGCCCGACGCGCCGGAAGCTTACGGGGCCATGATCACGCGCGCCAAAGCAGCGTCACCCCAAAGCCGTTCCACCGACCGCGCGCTCTCGTGCCCACTCCGGATTTCCCGGCACACCCGACGCACGGGGGGTGTGTGGGCCTGGCGGAGAACCTGCTTCACGGTCTCCTTGCTCCACCGGTTGCCCAGCACCGTCGTGCTTGTTCCAGTCGGCCGCGATCGTTCGCGGGGAGGCCCCCGTGAGAACACGCTCGACGGCTTTGCGGAGCGCGGCTGCTTCCTTGGGTTCGAGCGTGCGCCTGTCGTCCTTGTAGCCGAAGGGGCCGGGTGCTCCCTGTGGGGATCCCTGCTTGCTGCAGGGCGCGGTGCTTGCGCCGGACGCGCCGGGCCGTGTCGGCGCTCGATTTGTTGGCCACGGTAACGAGCAGGCGTGCGACTGTCCGGCCGTTGTCCGTGAGGAGATCAAGGGTGCCGGTGATGTCGATGATCGGGCGGCGGAAGTTCTCCACCACTTCGATGGCGTCTTCGAGGTGGCGGTTGTCGCGCGTCAGACGGTCGATGTCGTAGACGATGAGACCGTCCAGGCGTTGACCGTCCGGTGTTGTGCCGCGCTTGAGGTCCTCCAACGCCCCTTCGAACACCGGCCGGATCACTCGATAGGCGACCGTGCCATCAGGTTGCCGTACGCGCTTGCGCTTCCACGCCGATGTGTCGGGTTCCTCGTACGTGTAGACATGCCGGCCCCCGCGACTCTCGACGAACCGGCGGCCGTCCTTCTCCCGTTCCTCGCGGCTCTTGATGTCCCTGCCCGTCGCCGGACGCCACTTCGGGCCGTCTTCGGACGAGCCGACCGACGGCGTTGCGCTCGGAGCCGAGGAGGGCAGTTCGTCGGCGTCCGGTTCCAGGGACAGCCGAACCAGCACCGCCCAGTTCTGCCCGTCCAGGTCGCCCCAGTGCGCCCGCTGAACTAAGTCTTGGGTCATGGCGCGAGGTTACTTCTGCCCATGCTCTGCTTGGTGGAGATCCCTGCGCCGCTGAGGATGGCGACGAGTGGCCTGTTCATGGGGCGAGCGTAGGACGCTTGCCTGCTCGGAGCGAGCGGATATCGGGGCACGGCTGCGCCCTCGTCTCTGCCCGTGGCGAATCTGCGGCGGGCAGAGAAACCGCATCCCGGGGTCTCCCGAGGCCAACAGTGGAGTCGACGGCATCCCCGCCTCGACAAGGAGACCAGATGACTCCACTCACCACACTCCCGCCCCGCGCGGAGGAGGGCGACACACCGCCCAGCCGCTTCGACGACCATCTCGCGGCACAACTGCTCGCCCAGCGGATCGTCCTGCTCGGCACACAGGTCGACGACGTGTCGGCCAACCGGGTGTGCGCGCAGCTCCTGCTGCTGTCGGCGGAGGACCCGCGCACCGACATCAGCCTGTACATCAACAGCCCCGGCGGGTCGGTCACCGCGGGTCTCGCCATCTACGACACCATGCGGCTCATCCCGAACGACGTCTCGACGCTGGCGATGGGGTTCGCCGCCAGCATGGGCCAGTTCCTGCTCACCGTGGGGGCGCCCGGCAAGCGGTTCGCGCTGCCGCACGCGCGGATCATGATGCACCAGCCGTCCGCGGGCATCGGTGGCACCGCCGCGGACATCGAGATCCAGGCGGAGAACCTCCAGTTCACCAAGCAGGCCATCGAGCGGATCACCGCCGAGCACACCGGGCAGAGCGAGGAGACGATCGCGCGGGACGGCGACCGGGACCGCTGGTTCACGGCCGAGCAGGCCAGGGAGTACGGGATCGTGGACCGGGTGGTGGAGTCGCTCACCGACATCCGCCCGGCCACGTCGCGCCGACGGATGGGGTTGTGACATGGGGTCGTACACGGTTCCTTACGTCATCGAGCGGACCGCGCAGGGTGAGCGGTCCTACGACGTCTTCAGCCGGTTGCTGAACGAGCGGATCATCTTCCTCGGGACCGAGATCGACGACGGGGTCGCCAATGTGGTCATCGCGCAACTCCTCCATCTGGAGTCGGCGAACCCGGAGCACGAGATCTCGATCTATCTCAACTCGCCCGGTGGATCGTTCACTTCGCTGATGGCGATCTACGACACGATGACGTTCGTGCAGGCGCCCATCTCCACGTTCTGCGTCGGTCAGGCGGCGTCGACGGCGGCGGTGCTGCTGGCCGGCGGAGATCCCGGGCGACGGTTCGTGCTCCAGCACGCGCGGGTGCTGCTCGGCCAGCCGGCCAGCGGCGGCCGGCAGGGGACGGTCTCCGACCTCAGCCTCGCGGCCAAGGAGATGGTCCGTATCCGCTCGCAGGTGGAGGAGGTCCTGTCCCGGCACACACATCACGACGTGGCGACGCTGCGCGCGGACATGGACCGGGACAAGGTGCTCACCGCCGAGGAGGCCGTCGCCTACGGGCTCGCCGACGAGGTGCTGAGCCGACGGCTCGCGTTCGTCTGACCCGGGCCTTCGACCGTGGCCGAAGCGGGCGAGCCGGCCGGTACGGCGGTGGTGTGCCCCGTCGTACCGGCCGCCGGTCCGGTCAGGCCGCGAGGCAGAGGCCGTCGTACCGCGCCGTGGGCGACGTGCGGCCCGGGCCCACCCGGCTCCGGGTGTACCGGGCCAGCTCGTCCTGGGTGAGCGAGAGCAGGTCGGCGAGGCCGAGCCCGAGGGCACGGGCGGCGGCCGC
The DNA here is from genome assembly GCF_053598315.1 of Streptomyces sp. NPDC001153. Lineage (NCBI taxonomy): Bacteria > Bacillati > Actinomycetota > Actinomycetes > Kitasatosporales > Streptomycetaceae > Streptomyces > Streptomyces sp. NPDC001153. The sequence continues at coordinate 9,962 of NZ_JBSFJZ010000062.1, read as the reverse complement.
CAGTACCTCGGAGGAGGCCTCCTTGCGTCCGCGCTCCAGCTCCGACAGGTACGGCATCGAGATCCGGGCCGCCTCCGCGACGTCCTTCAGCGTGCGCTCCTGGGCGAGTCGCTCGCGCCGCAGCACATCGCCGACGAGGTCGCGCCACAGGGGTTCCCTCGGCGCGGGTGTCGGTGGGGCTCCCTCCGGTCGTTGCGGGGTGCGGGTCGCCCCACCGGAACCGGGCGGTGAGGTGTGCGGGCGCAGCGGGATGACGCGGGCTTCGTTCGGCGCATGAGTGCTCACTTCTTCAGCCTAGGGATCCGGGGCGCGGGGGGAAGGCAACGGCGTTCTGCCCTGGGTGAAGCCGTGCGGCAGGACCGGGGTGCTGTACCAAGTCATCGGTCATGGCGCGAGGTTGCTTCTGTCCATGCTCTGCTCAGGGGTCCGGGCCGGTCAGGCCACGCGGTGGCCGTTCTCCAGTTCCGCGGTGCCGGAGCCGTCCGCGAGGATGTCCAGGGCGGTCAGGACCCGGCGGCCGAGGGCACCGGGGAGGTGGTCGGTGATCTCCTCGCGCGGTACCAGGCGCCAGGACAGCAGCTCCTCCTCCTGGAGGCGGATCGCCTTCAGGTCGGCCTCCGTCAGGACACCGCCGTCGTACAGGTACGCCACCAGTGGCGGCCGGCCCGCGCCGTGCACCCAGTCCACCGCCAGCAGCCGGCCCGGCTCCCGGTCGAGGCCGATCTCCTCCAGCGTCTCGCGGCGCGCGCCCTGGCGCGGGGTCTCCCCGTCGTCCGACTCGATCGTGCCGCCCGGAAGCGCCCAGCCCTCGCGGTAGTTGGGCTCGACCAGCAGCACGCGCCCCTCGGCGTCCCGGAAGAGCGCGGCCGCGCCGGCGAGGACTCGGGGCAGGCTCGCGATGTACGTGGCGAAGTCAGGAGTCGTGGTCATTGGGGAAGGGTAACCAGGCGCGGGGCGGCTACGGGCCGGCCGTCGCCAGGCGCAGGGTGCGTTCGGCCAGCGCACTGATCCGTACGCCGTCGAAGCCGAACACCGCGCTCCGTACCGTGTCCTGCAGCGGGTCCTTCCACTGGGCCGGGATCGCGGCCGCGCCGGTGAGCACCCCGGCCACCGAGCCGGCCGTGGCCCCGTTGGAGTCGGTGTCCAGGCCGCCGCGCACGGTCAGGGCGATGGTCCGGGTGAAGTCGCCCTCGCCGTACAGCAGTCCGGCGGTGAGGACGGCGGCGTTCGGGACGGTGTGGATCCAGCCGAGCCCGGCGGTCTCCGCGGCCAGGGTGGCCAGGGTCTCCTCCCAGGGCAGCCGCGTCTCGTGCAGGGTCATGACCCGCCGTACGGTACGGGCGAGCCGGCTGCTCGCCGGGATCACGCCGAGCGCCGTCTCGAGTGCGTCCCGCACGGTGGGGGCGGTGAAGGCGGCCGCGATCAGCGCCGCCGCCCACATGGCGCCGTACACGCCGTTGCCGGTGTGCGACAGCACCGCGTCCCGCCGGGCCAGGCCGGCGGCGCCGGCCGGGTCGCCGGGGCGGGTCCAGCCGTGGACGTCGGCGCGGATCAGCGCGCCGATCCACTCCTGGTACGGGTTGTCGTACGTCGCCGTCAGCGGTGGTTTCAGCCCGTTCGCGAGATTGCGGTAGGCCGCCCGTTCCGCGGTGAAGGTCTGCAGATACGGCAGCCGCAGCAGCCACAGCTCGCCGACCTGCTCGGTGCTGAAGCCGAAGCCGTACGTCTCCAGCAGGTGGAGGCCGAGGATCGCGTAGTCGACGTCGTCGTCGCGCACACTGCCGTGGATCCGGCCGCGCACGCAGTCCCGCCACTCCGGGCGCAGTACGGCGGTCTCGTCCGGGTCGGCGGGCTCGGGCAGGTAGTCGGTGAGCGGTAGCGCCTCGGCCTTGCGGAGGTAGCGGTCGATGCGCTCGCGGGTCCACACCTCGCCCTGCTCCACCGGCTTGCCGAGCATGTTGCCCGCGATCCGGCCGAGCCAGCCGCCGTGGATGCGGTCGGCGAGGGCGGGGAGGCCGGCGGGCTGCGGGCGCGGGCTGGTCATGGCTGGGGTCTACCCGTTTTCCCCAGGGTCTTCCCAGCCGCTGCCCAGCCTTCGGTCGGGGCATGACGAGGGGGGTCTCCTGCGGTTAAGGTCGCAGCGGCGCGACTGGCTCCGACGTGCGCGGGGCCCGGAGAGCAAGGGGAAAGCAAGGTGGCGGACGCTGCAGTGAACGAGACCCGTCGGGTGCTCATCGCCGCGGACAAGTTCAAGGGCTCGCTGACGGCCGTGCAGGTCGCCGAGCGGGTGACGGCCGGGCTGCGCCGGGTCGTGCCGGGTGTTCACGTCGAGGCGCTGCCCGTTGCCGACGGCGGCGACGGGACCGTGGACGCGGCGGTCGCGGCCGGTTTCGAGCGCCGGGAGGTACGGGTCGCCGGGCCGCTGGGCCAGGAGGTGACCGCCGCGTTCGCGCTGCGCGGGGAGACCGCGGTGGTGGAGATGGCGGAGGCGAGCGGCCTCCAGCGCCTGCCGGCCGGGGTCTTCGCGCCCCTGACGGCCTCCACGTACGGCTCCGGCGAGCTGCTGCGGGCCGCGCTGGACGCGGGCGCCCGGACGATCGTGTTCGGCGTCGGCGGCAGCGCCACGACGGACGGCGGCGCGGGCATGCTGTCCGCGCTGGGCGCGCGCTTCCTGGACGAGAGCGGTGAGCCGGTGGCGCCGGGCGGCGGCGGGCTGGCGGAGCTCGCCCGCACCGACCTGTCCGGCCTGGACCCGCGCCTGTCCTCAGTGGAGCTGGTGCTGGCGAGCGACGTCGACAATCCGCTGACCGGGCCGAAGGGCGCGCCGGCGGTGTACGGCCCGCAGAAGGGCGCCTCGCCGGAGGACGTGGAGACCCTGGACGCGGCCCTCGCCCACTTCGCCAAGGTGCTGGAGGCCGAGGTGGGGCCGCGCGCGGCGGAGTACGCGGCGTCGCCGGGCGCGGGAGCGGCGGGCGGCATCGGCTATGGCGCGCTGCTGCTGGGCGCCGGTTTCCGGGCCGGTATCGAGGTCATGCTGGACGTGCTGGGCTTCGCGCCCGCGCTGGAGCGGGCCTCGCTGGTGATCACCGGTGAGGGGTCGCTGGACGAGCAGACGCTGCACGGGAAGGCGCCGGCGGGGGTGGCCGCGGCGGCTCGCTCCGCGGGGAGGACCGTGGTGGCGGTGTGCGGTCGGCTCGCTCTGTCGCCGGAGGCGTTGCTGCGGGCGGGGATCGAGAGGGCGTACCCGTTGACCTCCGTCGAGCCGGACGTGGCCAGGTGCATCGCGGATGCCGGGCCGATTCTGGAGGGGGTCGCCGTGCGCATCGCCGAGGACTACCTGGGCTGAGGTCCCTGGGGGCGGAGCCCCCAGGTCGCCCACACAAGCGAAAGGGCCCCGGACCAGCCAACGGTCCGGGGCCCCTCGTACAAGCGCCGCTACGGCAACTGCGCCGCCCGCGCCTCCCGGCGGTTGTCGCGGAAGTTGTTCACCCGCCGAGCCGTGGCGAACAGCGGAATCACCGCGCCCATGACCAGCTGCAGCGCACATCCCGTCTGCAGCAGCAGCTGCCCGCTGGGCGCGTCGAAGGCCCAGGCCGCCAGCAGGCCCATCGACAGCACGATCCAGGCCAGCATGGCCCCGGCCAGGCGCCCCCTGGGCTTCGGGTACTCCACCCGGCTCACCATCAGCCACGCCGTACCCAGGATCGCCAGCAGCGTCGCCACGAAGGGCAGCTCCAGCAGCACGATCGAGACGACCGTCAGCGCGCCGAACGGGCTGGGCATGCCCTGGAACATGCCGTCCTTCATGGTCACGCAGGAGAAGCGCGCCAGACGCAGTACGACGGCCAGGAGCACCACGATTGCCCCGAGCGCCGCCATTCTCTGGTGCGCGTCGTCCGCGACCATGCCGTAGACGAGGACGAAGTACGCGGGCGCGAGCCCGAAGCTGATCAGGTCGGAGAGGTTGTCCAGCTCGGCGCCCATGGGGGAGGAGCGCAGCTTGCGGGCCACCAGTCCGTCGAACAGGTCGAAGACGGCCGCGCAGAGCATCAGGATGACGGCCGTGGCGGCGCTGTGCCGGGCCATGCCCGCGGACGCGTCGTTCCCCGTCAGGTGCGGGATCAGGATGCCGGTGGTCGTGAAGTACACCGCCATGAACCCGCACGTGGCGTTGCCCAGGGTGAGGGTGTCCGCTATCGACAGACGGAGAGAGAGGGGCATCTCCTCCTCTTCGTCCACTTCGTCGGCCTCGGGCACCCAGCCCGCCTGGGTCTCCGGATCAATCACGGTCAATGCGAGTCACCCCAGCCACGGTCTTCTGTCCGACCTCGACCGCGACCTCCACGCCCTCGGGCAGGTAGAGGTCGACACGCGAGCCGAAGCGGATCAGACCGATACGGTCGCCCTGCTCGACCTTCGTGCCCGCGGGGATGTAGGGCACGATGCGGCGGGCGACCGCGCCGGCGATCTGGATCATCTCGATGTCGCCGAGTTCGGTGTCGAAATGCCAGACTACGCGCTCGTTGTTCTCGCTCTCCTTGTTGAAAGCCGGAACAAAGCCGCCGGGGATGTGCTCGACGGACGTCACCGTGCCCGCGAGGGGCGCGCGGTTGACGTGGACGTTCAGCGGGCTCATGAAGATCGCGACGCGGGTGCGTCCGTCCTTCCACGGCATGATGCTCTGCACCACGCCGTCGGCGGGCGAGATCACCCGGCCGGAGCCGATCTCGCGCTCGGGGTCGCGGAAGAACCACAGCATGCCCGCGGCGAGCGCGGTGGCGGGCACGGCCACGGCCTTGGCCGCGCCGGAGCGACGGGCGCGGGCCAGGCTGAGGGCTGCGGTGGCGACGGTCGGGAGAAGCCACGGCGATGCTCCGCGCGCGAGGCGTACGCCGGCTCGGCTGTCGCGAGGTGCAGAGGTTTGGCTGTGGGGCATGGATGACCTTCGTAGCGGATGATGCCGCGCAAGACGGGGGACGGCGGCTTTCCCGGGATCGTACCGGTCGCGGGCTGCAACTGGGCAAGCCAGGCTGCCGAGTCGACGGCCGAAGAACATCTACGGGGTGTGATCTTCTTCTCGAAGAAAACACCCCGTATCAGGACAATCAGCCCTGGAACCGATACTCTTCGAGCAGCCTGCGGCCGATGATCATTTTCTGGATCTCGGCGGTACCTTCACCGATGAGCAGCATCGGGGCCTCCCGGTAGAGGCGCTCGATCTCGTACTCCTTGGAGAAGCCGTAGCCGCCGTGGATCCGGAAGGCGTCCTCCACGACCTCCTTGCAGTACTCGGAGGCCAGGTACTTCGCCATGCCCGCCTCGAGATCGTTTCGCTCTCCCGAGTCCTTTTTGCGCGCGGCGTTGACCATCATCGCATGCGCGGCCTCGACCTTGGTCGCCATCTCCGCCAGCTTGAACTGGATGGCCTGGTGCTGGGCGATCGGCTTGCCGAAGGTGTGCCGCTGCTGGGCGTACTGGACGCCGAGCTCGAAGGCGCGCTGGGCGACGCCGCAGCCACGCGCCGCCACGTTGACCCGGCCGACCTCGACGCCGTCCATCATTTGGTAAAAACCTCGGCCGGTGACGCCGCCGAGCACCCGATCGGCGGGCAGCCGCAGGCCGTCCATGATCAACTCGGTGGTGTCGACGCCCTTGTAGCCCATCTTCTCGATCTTGCCGGGGATGGTCAGACCCGGTCGGACCTCGCCGAAGCCCGGCTCCTTCTCGATCAGGAAGGTGGTCATCGACTTGTGCGGCGCCGTGCCCTCGGGGTGTCCTTCGTCACTGCGGACCAGGACGGCCACGAGCGAGGACGTGCCGCCGTTCGTCAGCCACATCTTCTGGCCGTTCAGGACGTACTCGTCGCCGTCCTTGACCGCCTTCGAGGTGATCGCCGACACATCGGAGCCCAGGCCCGGCTCCGACATCGAGAAGGCGCCCCGGATGTCGCCGGCCGCCATCCTCGGCAGGAAGTGGTCCTTCTGCTCCTGCGTGCCGTGCTGCTTGAGCATGTACGCGACGATGAAGTGGGTGTTGATGATGCCGGACACCGACATCCAGCCGCGGGCGATCTCCTCCACGCACAGCGCGTAGGTCAGGAGCGACTCGCCCAGACCCCCGTACTCCTCGGGGATCATCAGACCGAACAGGCCGAGTTCCTTCAGGCCGTCCACGATCTGCTGCGGGTACTCGTCGCGGTGCTCCAGCTCGGTCGCGACAGGAATGATCTCCTTGTCGACAAAGTCCCGGACGGTGGAGAGGATCTCCTGCTGGACGTCGGTCAGACCGGCGGTCTGGGCGAGACGGGCCATTACTTCTCCTGCTGCTTCAGCTCCGGGCGGCCCGGCTGCTCGCCGCCGCGCTCCTTGATGTACGTCTCGGTCGGCACCATCACCTTGCGGCGGAAGACGCAGACGAGCGTGCCGTCCTGCTTGTAGCCCTTGGTCTCGACGTAGACGATGCCGCGGTCGTTCTTCGACTTCGACGGCCACTTGTCGAGCACGGTCGTCTCGCCGTAGATCGTGTCGCCGTGGAAGGTCGGCGCCACGTGCTTGAGCGACTCGATCTCCAGGTTGGCGATCGCCTTGCCGGAGATGTCCGGCACGGACATGCCGAGCAGCAGCGAGTAGATGTAGTTCCCGACGACGACGTTCTTGCCGAAGTCCGTCGTCTTCTCCGCATAGTTGGTGTCCATGTGGAGCGGGTGGTGGTTCATGGTGAGGAGACAGAACAGGTGGTCGTCGTACTCCGTGACCGTCTTGCCCGGCCAGTGCTTGTACGTCGCCCCGACCTCGAACTCCTCGTAGGTGCGTCCGAACTGCATCGTGCTCAGGGCTCCTTAGCCGGCGGGGATCTCGAACTTGCTGGTGCGCTGCATGCCGGCGGCCCGGCCCTTGCCGGAGATGACCAGGGCCATCTTGCGGCTGGCCTCGTCGATCATCTCGTCGCCGAGCATCGCGGAGCCCTTCTTGCCGCCCGCCTCGGACGTGTAGTAGTCGTACGCGTCCAGGATGAGCTCGGCGTGGTCGTAGTCCTCCTGGGAGGGCGAGAAGATCTCGTTGGACGCCTCGACCTGGCCCGGGTGCAGCACCCACTTGCCGTCGAAGCCGAGCGCGGCGGCGCGCTGCGCGACCGCGCGGTAGCCGTCGATGTTGCGGATCTGCAGGTAGGGGCCGTCGATCGCCTGGAGGTTGTTGGCGCGGGCGGCCATCAGGATCTTCATCAGGATGTAGTGGTAGGCGTCCGCGGGGTAGCCGGGCGGCTGCTCGCCCACGACGAGGGACTTCATGTTGATGGAGGCCATGAAGTCGGCCGGGCCGAAGATGATCGTCTCGACGCGCGGGGAGGCCTGCGCGATCTCGTTGACGTTGTTCAGGCCCTGCGCGTTCTCGATCTGCGCCTCGATGCCGATCCGGCCGACCTCGAAGCCCATCGTCTTCTCGATCTGGGTCAGCAGCAGGTCCAGCGCGACGACCTGCTGGGCGTTCTGCACCTTCGGCAGCATGATGCAGTCCAGGTTCGGGCCCGCGCCCTCGACGACCGTGACGACATCGCGGTACGTCCACTCGGTCGTCCAGTCGTTGACGCGTACGACGCGCGTCTTGCCCGTCCAGTCGCCCTCGTTGAGGAACTTGACGATGGTGTGCCGCGCCTCGGGCTTGGCGAGCGGCGCGCAGGCGTCCTCCAGGTCCAGGAAGACCTGGTCCGCCGGGAGGCCCTGCGCCTTCTCCAGGAAGCGCGGGTTGCTGCCCGGTACGGCCAGGCAGGAGCGCCGCGGGCGAAGGCGGTTGACGGTCGTCATGCGGGGACCTCCAGAGGGTCGAGCTTGTTCGCTTTCCGGATCTCGTCGACGATTCGGCCGATGATTCCGGTGATGTCGAAGTCCTTCGGGGTGAAGACGGCAGCCACTCCGGCGGCCCTGAGCTGCTCGGCGTCACCATTCGGGATGATGCCACCGGCGATCACCGGTATATCTGTGGCACCGGCCACACGCAGCCGTTGGAGCACGTCCGGCACCAGCTGGGCGTGCGAGCCGGACAGGATCGACAGGCCGACCGCGTGGACGTCCTCGGCGAGGGCGGCGTCCACGATCTGCTCGGGCGTCAGCCGGATGCCCTGGTAGACCACCTCGAAGCCGGCGTCACGCGCGCGTACGGCGATCTGCTCGGCGCCGTTGGAGTGCCCGTCCAGGCCCGGCTTGCCGACCAGGAACCGCAGCTTGCCCACGCCCAGCTCACGGGCGGTGGCGTCCACCTTGGCGCGCACCTCGGCGAGCGCGGAGCCCGGCTCGGCGGTGACGGCCACCGGCGCGGAGGAGACCCCGGTGGGCGCCCGGTACTCGCCGAACACCTCACGCAGGGCGCCGGCCCACTCGCCGGTCGTGACCCCGGCGCGGGCGCACTCCAGCGTGGCCTCCATCAGGTTCTGGGTGCCCTTGGCGGCCTCCTTCAGCCGCTCCAGGGCCTTGCAGGGCCGCGGGTGGTTGAAGGGCGGCTGGTAACGAGTGTCGCGCCAGTTCTGCAGCGAGGCGATGACCCGGGCCTCGACCGCCGGGTCGACCGTCATGATCGCGGTGTCCAGGTCGGCCGTCAGCGGGTTCGGCTCGGTGCCCTCGAAGGCGTTGACGCCGATGATCTTCTCCTCGCCGGACTCGATCCGGGCCCGGCGTTCGGCGTGCGAGGAGACCAGCTGGGACTTCAGGTAGCCGGACTCCACGGCGGCCATCGCGCCGCCCATCTCCTGGATGCGGTCGATCTCCGCGAGGGCGTCCGCGACCAGCTGGTCCACCTTCGCCTCGATCACCTTCGAGCCCTCGAAGATGTCCTCGTACTCCAGCAGGTCGCTCTCGTAGGCGAGCACCTGCTGGATGCGCAGGCTCCACTGCTGGTCCCACGGCCGGGGCAGACCGAGGGCCTCGTTCCAGGCGGGCAGCTGCACGGCACGCGCGCGTGCGTCCTTGGACAGCGTCACGGCCAGCATCTCCAGCACGATCCGCTGGACGTTGTTCTCCGGCTGAGCCTCGGTCAGGCCGAGGGAGTTGACCTGGACGCCGTAGCGGAAGCGGCGCTGCTTGGGGTCCTCGATGCCGTACCGCTCGCGCGTGACCTCGTCCCAGATGCGGCCGAACGCGCGCATCTTGCACATCTCCTCGATGAAGCGGACGCCCGCGTTCACGAAGAAGGAGATGCGGGCGACCACGTCACCCATGCGCTCCTGCGGCACCTGGCCGGAGTCGCGGACGGCGTCGAGGACGGCGATCGCGGTGGACATCGCGTACGCGATCTCCTGCACCGGCGTGGCCCCGGCCTCCTGCAGGTGGTAGCTGCAGATGTTGATCGGGTTCCACTTCGGGATGTGGGAGACCGTGTACGCGATCATGTCCGTCGTCAGCCGGAGCGACGGCCCCGGCGGGAACACATGAGTGCCCCGGGACAGGTACTCCTTGACGATGTCGTTCTGGGTCGTGCCCTGGAGCTTGGTGATGTCCGCGCCCTGCTCCTCGGCGACGACCTGGTAGAGCGCCAGCAGCCACATGGCGGTGGCGTTGATCGTCATCGAGGTGTTCATCTGCTCCAGGGGGATGTCCTGGAACAGCCGGCGCATGTCGCCCAGATGGGCCACGGGCACGCCCACCCGGCCGACCTCGCCGCGGGCGAGGATGTGGTCGGGGTCGTAGCCGGTCTGCGTCGGCAGGTCGAACGCCACCGACAGACCGGTCTGGCCCTTGGCGAGGTTGCGCCGGTACAGCTCGTTGGACGCCTCCGCCGTCGAGTGGCCGGCGTACGTCCGCATGAGCCACGGACGGTCCTTCTGACGCTCTGTCATCTATGGCTCTCAGACGTTCCGGAAGCGGTTGATGGCGTCGAGGTGCTTGGCGCGCATCTCCTCGTCGCGCACGCCGAGGCCTTCCTCGGGGGCGAGGCAGAGCACGCCGACCTTGCCCTGGTGCAGGTTGCGGTGGA
>NZ_JBSFJZ010000061.1:0-48489 GCF_053598315.1 Streptomyces sp. NPDC001153 | reverse complement strand
CCACGAACACGAGACCAACCACTACGCTCAACACCAGCCCCAACCGGCGGCTGGAGCCAACGCATAGAGCCTCCACCGATCCCGGAGCGCTTCACGCTGCTGATCATCTCCTCGTTGAAGGCACGCGACACGTCGTAGATGTCAGCCTCCATGACGGCCACGAAGAATCTCGTCACGACGTAGTGGACCATTACGTGGTCTTCCCAGGCCGCGCGCGTCACAGTGTCGGTCGTGTAGGCAAGGTGCCTGTCGGCGCCTTCAGGCTCAGCCGCGATCCTGCCGACGAGCCGCAGGAACATCTCCCGATCCGCGGTCGGCATGTAGTCACGAAACCGGAGTGCAGGGTGCGCGAGTTGATGCGCAATGTTGACGTCCGCTGCGCAAAGGATGCGCAATTCCGGCTAGCGGTGAGCGAGGGCTCCAGGCAGTACGGCGAGTGCGGGGCTGGGTGTGCTCTCCCAAGCCAGCGCGGGCGCGCCACTTCTGGCTGCGCCGCCCCTGCGCTCACCCGTGTCTCTCACCTTTCCGCCGCGGCTGGAGCGGTGCGCTCCGGCCCGGCGAAGTGGGACAGCGCGACGGCGAGGTGCCGCTGGTCAGCGCGTACCCCGTCAAAGGACCGGAGCTCCACCACCGCTACCCCGCCGGAGTGCGGGACGAAACACTGCCGCCAGCGCCACTTACCCGGAACGCGTGCGCCATCCTTGAACCACACCATCAGGGCGGGAGCGGGCCCAGTGAGCGCGAAATGCGCCCGCTGGGTCACCGCTGCACGACTAATCGCCGCCCACGGCACGCGGGAGTTGAAGGCACCGCTGCGCAACTCCAGCCCTTGTGCGTCGATGCACAGCTCGCACCTCTCCGCGGCCGTGGCCCCGGCCACCATCGCCAGGGCCGCCGCAACCAGGGCCAGTAGCAGCGAAGCTCCCGGGCTCACCACTTGTTCGAGGTAGACGGGTAGGGCCGTTGCTGCGGAGATGCCCACCACCCAGATCGACTTGCAGCGCGGCCCGGCTAGCCGACCAACGAGCGTGTAGTCTTCGCCGAAAACTCCACCGGAGGCGTCTTCCTCGTCCTGCCGCCCGACCCATCTGTGCCCGGCGAACCGTGCGAGGGCGGCGTCGAGTTCGGCCGGCAGCATGGCGAACGCGGCGAGCACCAGGGTCACCGTTCGGGTGCGCGGGTCGTAGGGAAGCGCGAGCTTTCCGGTGAAGGGCCACGTTGCAACCGGACGTTGGGCGGTACGAATCCTCAGTTCGGGTCCGTGCTTTCCGGGCCGGACCGTCACATCCTCGATCTCGGGCCAGGTCGCGTCTAACCGGGAGAGGTTGGCGCGTACCCCGATGCCCTGCTGGTCGATTCGGAGGCGGACCGGCAGGAAACTGAAGGTCAGGACATACAACCCAGGCAGAGTCCAGAACACCAGCCAACACAACCCGACGGCCTTCGTGATCAAATCGTCCGCGAGGAGGCCGAAAAGGCCGACGGACCCCGGCACCGTGAAGACGGCAGCCCAGAAGACGCCGGCTGTCCGTACGGCGCGCTTCTTCCCGAAGTGCGCGGCGGGTAGTTCGGACCGTAGTCCATGTGCGTCATCCCAAAGCCCTGGCGCATGCCTGGCGATGACTGCGGCCACGTCATCCGCGGAGGCGTTGAGCCACGCCAGGCGGCAGAACCGGACGAAGCCCTGCTTGTGGTCAGTGCGGGGGCCGAACCGCTGCCGCCGTGGTGGAACGAAGCCACGGCGCGGCCAGATCGCGACCTGGCTGGGGAGGAGACGCCCTGGGGAGGAGCGGACCGTGCTGACGCGCTGCACATCCTGCCACGCCAGCCGGTGAACGTCCTGGTTGGCCGTGAGGGTCAGGCCCTGCTCGTCGACGAGGAGCCCGTAGCGCCGCGGCAGCCTTGGCACCAGCACAACCCAGAGCAGAGCCAGGAGCAGGGAGCTCGCATCGACGCTGAGGAACTGGGGATCGGAGAAGGGAAACCCGCCGCCCACCACGGCTGCGTGCGTGACAGCGACCACGCAGGCCACCAGCAGCCAGCGCAGTACGGACAGTAGCCGGCGGGCTCCAGCCAGCCCAGGGGAGACGGTCAGCAGGACCGCCTCCGGCGCGCTCCCGGGGACGGCCGACGCTGCACCGGCCGGGGAAGCAACCGTGCTGTCGATCCCGTCGTCGTGGACCGCCGACCGGTGGGCGGCGTTGACGGCAAGCGCCAATTCGGCGGCGGTGTCGCTGCCCTGCTGCCGGGGCTGCGGCGTGAGGGTGCGCCTCAGCTGCGCGTACATGCTGCCAAGCGTGAGCAGGCGCTCGCCTTCGGCGACTCCGCTGTCAAGGAGGTCGAGCAGTGCACCGGTGAAGAGGGTCCGCCGTTCCCCGACCGGAGCCAGCGCCGTCATGGTCGCCGAGGTCGCGGTGAGCGTGTAGGTGCCCGAAACCTCGGTCTGCGCGAACGCGATGTCCTCGGCGGCGCCTGACATGGTGTCAGGGATCGCCCGGCCGCTATAGCAGCAGTCCAGAATCAGCACCCGGTTGCGGGCCGGACTACGCGTGATCAGCTCACGCAGCTCCGCGAACCGCACCGCGTTGAACAGCGGGTCCGCCGGATTGCTGTGCGGCAGGGCGAGGTACAGCTCCCTGCCGTCCTGGCCGATGAGGCCGTGGCCGGCGAAATACACCAGCAACAGGTCCTCGGCCTCGTCGGCGGCCCGGCGCACCTGCCGGCACACCTCCCGGTCGTCGGTCTGGTCGACCAGGGGCAGGCAGTGCTCCGGAGGCAATCCGGTGAGCTCCATCAGTGCCCTCGTCAAACCGTTGATATTGCCGGTGACGCCGGGCAGTTCGGCGAGGCCGGAATCCACGTCGTAGCTTCGGGTGCCGATGAGTACGGCCCGTGACGTGGTGGGGTCCGGTAACCGCACGTCAGGATTCCTCGGCCAGGCGGCTGTCGCGCAGGGCTTCCCGGATCAGCGCGTCGGCGTGCTGCGCCTGGTCCGCCTTGATCTCCACGCTGCTGCCATCCGGACGTGTCAACGTGATCTCCACGGTCGAGCGACGCTGCCGGAGCCAGATCGGCAGTGAACGTGCCAGGGCCAACGCGCTGCCCGAACCCAGCATCACCACCAGTTGGTCGAAGGCCGCGCCCATGTCACCGTTGGCCGGGACCGCCGGAGACAGCTGTACCCGCCCGCGCAGCTCAGGCTCGTACTCCAACCATTCCTTGAGACTTGTAAGGCCGTCGGCTCCGCCGCTCTGCACACTGATCGCAATGTCCACGCAGGCACTCCCCCACCGGGTCCTCAGACAACTTCGGCCTCAGTGTCTCCTATACCGGCGATGGACGGCCAGGAGGAGGACTGAGCCGGGACCGCAACTCCTCGGCCCGGTGCCGTGTATGTCCAACGGATCTCTCCAAGGACCTCTCCGCGCACTTCACCAGGCATTTCGACGTGTTCCAACCAGGCAGCTCTGTTGGGGTGGTTCACCGTCGTTCCCGCCGGCGGCGAACTCGTCCAGTCTGATGGGTCCCGGCCCCCACGCTACAAGATCGGGTATTGCCGACCCGCCGTGTCTCTGCCCTGATAGGGGCGGTTGCGCAACACCTGGCGACACGGCCAGTGCGTCCCCGGTGTGGATTCCGACGTCTCCGCAGGAGCCAATGCGCATCGAGTCGCGGACCCTGCACGCAGGGAATATCGGTCGGGCCGGTAGGCCGAGTGCGTGGTCCGGGACAGCGAGCGATGCGGCGCTCCTGCGGGCGTCCCGCACGGCTCCGTCACGGGCCCAGCCGCACCTGGAGGGCACAACGAGGGCACAACCGCTTCGCGCGGGTTCAACGGTGACCAATGCCAACAAACGCCAATTTGCCTGCTCAGCGACCTATCTTGACAGTCCCCGCAGATGATGCGCGAAGAGGCGGCACCCCCGCACAGGGTGCCGCCTCTCCTCTTCGTGCGCCGGAGCCGTCGCCGATCGGTGAGGGTCGGGGACCAGCGGCGGCTCCGGGGTTCAGGTGAGCCGGGAGGGCCTAGCGGTGGTCGCTGCCCGTCGACTGCGTTGCCGCGCGGCCTGCCTCGAGGCGGGCCACCGGGATGCGGAAGGGGGAGCAGGAGACGTAGTCCAGGCCGACCTCGTGGAAGAAGTGGACGGACTCGGGGTCGCCGCCGTGCTCACCGCAGACGCCGAGCTTGAGGTCGGGGCGGGTACGCCGGCCCGCCTCCGCCGCCGACTTCACCAGGGAGCCGACGCCGTCCTTGTCGATCGTCTCGAAGGGGCTGACGCCGAAGATGCCCTTTTCCAGGTATGCGGTGAAGAAGCTCGCTTCGACGTCGTCGCGGCTGAAGCCCCACACCGTCTGCGTCAGGTCGTTCGTGCCGAAGCTGAAGAACTCCGCCGCCTCGGCGATCTGGCCCGCCGTGAGGGCGGCTCGGGGGAGTTCGATCATCGTGCCGATCGCCAGCTTCAGCTGCGTACCCGTCGCGGCCTCGACCTCGGCGATGACCTTGTCGGCCTCCTCGCGGACGATCTCCAGCTCCTGGACCGTGCCGACCAGCGGGATCATGACCTCCGCGCGCGGGTCGCCCTTCGCGGACTTGCGCTCCGCCGCCGCCTCGGCGATCGCGCGGACCTGCATCGTGAACAGGCCGGGGATGACGAGGCCGAGACGGACGCCGCGCAGGCCCAGCATCGGGTTCTGCTCGTGCAGGCGGTGCACCGCCTGGAGCAGGCGGAGCTCGTTCTCGTGCGGCTCCTGGCGGGACTCGGCCAGGGCCACGCGGACCGACAGCTCGGTGATGTCGGGCAGGAACTCGTGCAGCGGCGGGTCCAGGAGACGGATCGTCACCGGGAGGCCGTCCATCGCCTCGAAGAGTTCTACGAAGTCTTTCTTCTGGAGCGGGAGCAGCTCCGTCAGGGCCGCCTCGCGCTCGCTCTCCGTGTCCGCGAGGATCAGCTTCTCGACCATCTCGCGGCGCTCGCCGAGGAACATGTGCTCCGTGCGGCACAGGCCGATGCCCTGGGCGCCGAAGCGGCGGGCGCGCAGGGCGTCCTCGGCGTTGTCGGCGTTGGCGCGGACGCGCAGGCGGCGCTTGCGGTCGGCGAAGGCCATCATGCGGTGGACGGCCTCGACCAGCTCGTCCGCGTCGTCGGCGCCGGGGTGCATCCGGCCCTCGAAGTACTCCACCACGGGGGACGGGACCACCGGGACCTCGCCCAGGTAGACCTTGCCGGAGGAGCCGTCGATGGAGATGACGTCGCCTTCCTCGACGACGTGGCCGCCGGGGACCGTCATGCGGCGGCGCTTGGTGTCGACCTCCAGCTCCTCCGCGCCGCACACGCAGGTCTTGCCCATGCCCCGGGCGACCACGGCCGCGTGGGAGGTCTTGCCGCCGCGCGACGTCAGGATGCCCTCGGCTGCGATCATGCCGTCCAGGTCGTCGGGGTTCGTCTCGCGGCGGACCAGGATGACCTTCTCGCCCGAGCGGGACCACTTGACGGCCGTGTACGAGTCGAAGACCGCCCGGCCCACCGCGGCGCCGGGAGACGCGGCGATGCCGCGCGCCACCTTGTCGACCTTCGCCTGCTCGTCGAAGCGCGGGAACATCAGCTGGGCCAGCTGGGCGCCGGTGACGCGCTGGAGGGCCTCCGTCTCGTCGATCAGGCCCTGGTCGACGAGCTGGGTCGCGATGCGGAAGGCGGCGCCCGCGGTGCGCTTGCCCACGCGGGTCTGGAGCATCCACAGCTGACCGCGCTCGATCGTGAACTCGATGTCGCACAGGTCCTTGTAGTGGTTCTCCAGCGTCTCCATGATCTGCATGAGCTGGTCGTACGACTTCTTGTCGATCGACTCCAACTCGGCGAGCGGGACCGTGTTGCGGATGCCGGCGACGACGTCCTCGCCCTGGGCGTTCTGGAGGTAGTCGCCGTAGACGCCCTGGTGGCCGGAGGCGGGGTCACGGGTGAAGGCGACGCCCGTGCCGGAGTCGGGGCCCAGGTTGCCGAAGACCATCGAGCAGACGTTGACGGCCGTACCGAGGTCGTGCGGGATGCGCTCCTGGCGGCGGTACAGCTTGGCCCGATCGCCGTTCCACGAGTCGAAGACCGCCTTGATGGCGAGGTCCATCTGCTCGCGCGGGTCCTGCGGGAAGTCCCGGCCGGCCTCCGCCTTGACGATCTTCTTGAACTTGGTGACCAGCTTCTTCAGGTCGGCGGCCTCCAGGTCGGTGTCGACCGTGACCTTCTTGGCCTCCTTGGCCGCCTCGAGGGCCTCCTCGAAGAGGTCGCCGTCGACGCCGAGGACGGTCTTGCCGAACATCTGGATCAGGCGGCGGTAGGAGTCCCAGGCGAACCGGTCGTCGCCGGCCTGCTTGGCCAGGCCCTGCACCGACTTGTCCGACAGACCGATGTTGAGGACCGTGTCCATCATGCCCGGCATGGAGAACTTCGCGCCGGAGCGGACGGACACGAGGAGGGGGTTGTCGGGCTGGCCGAGCTTCTTGCCCATGCGGGATTCGAGGGCGTCGAGGTGCGCACTCACCTCGTCACGCAGTGCCGCGGGCTCCTCACCGCTCTCCAGGTAGACCTTGCAGGCCTCGGTGGTGATGGTGAAGCCGGGAGGGACCGGCAGACCGAGGTTGGTCATCTCGGCGAGGTTGGCGCCCTTGCCGCCGAGGAGGTCCTTGAGGTCCTTGTTGCCCTCGGTGAAGTCGTAAACGAACTTCACTACGTGGGGTTCTTTGTTTTCCGACACGGGTCTCGACTCCTTGAGGCCACGGTGGCTGCCCTGACGGCGAGGAACATACCCAGATCGAAGGCGCATGGGTACGTCTACTTGTGCGTCATGAGCCTGTAACCACCCGTCCGCCAGCGGATCGAAAGTCAAAGCTTGGCAAGCCAACATCGCCAGATGTCTTCACTTCTTGAACGCAAGCACCCCCCATGGCCGGGTTTCTCGCTCAGATGAGCGGGGAACCTGCACGTCTGATTTCAGTCGATGAACAATCAAGGGGTGGCACCCAGTGCCACCCCTTGGAGAAGTGCAGTCGCCCATGATCCGCTCATCTGAGCGCAACCCTTATCAAGGGTGGCGAGAATCACGCTGCCACACCCCGCCGGATTTCACCATGCGGACCGCTTCCCGGTACCCGGAAACACCCACGTCACACGCCCAGCTCAGACGCCCAGCGCCCGCAGCCGCTCCTCGGCCCGCTCCGGCGCGTAGAGGTGTTCCACCACCAGGGCCCCCGCTCCTATGAGCGCGGCCCGCTCCCCCAGCCGGGAGGTCACGACGTCGAGGTGGGCCGTCGAGCGCGGCAGTGCCCGCTGGTAGAGCAGCTCGCGCACACCGGTGAGGAAGGGGGTCCCGGCCAGATCGCCCGCGATCATCAGCACCCCGGGGTTCAACAGGGTCACCACCGTCGCCAGGACGTCACCGACCCGGCGCCCGGCCTCCCGGGCCAGCGCCGCCGCCTCCGGATGTCCGGCGGCCAGCAGATCCCGTACGTCCGCGCCGGAGGCGGCCGGCACCCCGCTCTCGGCCAGCCGCCGGGCCACGGCGCCCCCGCTCGCGACGGCGGCGAGACAGCCGTGCGAACCGCAGCGGCACAGCGCGTCCGCGCCGACCCGGATGTGCCCGATGTCGCCGGCGCCGCCGTCGATCCCCCGGTAGATCGAGCCGTCCACGACCACCCCGGCTCCGATGCCCGTGGACACCTTGACCAGCACGAAGGCCGCGCAGTCGGGGTGTCCGGCGCGCTGTTCGCCGTACGCCATGAGGTTGGCGTCGTTGTCGACCAGGACGGGGACGGCCGGGGCGCCCGTGTGCTCGGTGAAGGCGCGGGAGAGGCGGCCCGTTATGTCGTAGCCGTCCCAGCCCGGCATCATCGGCGGCTGCACGACGCGGCCGGTCCCGGTGTCCACGGGGCCGGGCACGGCGAGCCCGATGCCGCAGACCTCCGCCGCCGGGCGCCCGGCCTTCTCCAGCAACTCGGCGAACCAGTTGCCGAGTTCGGACAGTACGGCCTCCGGGCCGTCCCCGATCACGAGCGTTCCCGAGTGCTCGGCGAGGATCTCGCCGGTCAGCGACAGGACGGCCGCGCGGGCGTGCCGGGTGTCCAGGTCGGCGGCGAGCACGACGGCGTGGGAGTCGTCGAACTCCAGGGTGATGGAGGGGCGGCCGCCGAGCGGTGAGCCGACCGGGCCGCCGGCGCCCTCGCGCAGCCAGCCGGCGCGGAAGAGGCGGTCCAGGCGCTGGCCGACGGTCGCGCGGGACAGTCCGGTCGCCTGCTGGAGCGCACCACGCGTCACCGCCCGTCCGCTGCGGACGAGTTCGAGCAGTTCTCCGGCGCCGGCCGGGCTGCCGGTCTTCCCGATTCTTCCCGGGCGTTCGGTCATGCGCACCCCCTTGTGTTTCCCAAGCCTGCATTACATATTGGGTTTTGCGTGTTAAATAGACGTAACTCTACGACGGTCAACACCAAACCCGGTCGGACCGGCCGGGCGTCTTCGTCTTCGGGGAGCCCCGAGTGGATCACAGCAGCACGCAGCTCACCGTCCGTCCCGCGGAGCCCGCGGCGTACGGGACCGCGTGCGATCCCCCGGTCCCGGGCACGTCGCTGCTGGTCGGGGCGGCCCGGGTGCTCGACGCGAACTGGACGGGCGCCTCGACGGTCCCCTCCCGGAGCCTGTACCCGCACCAGTGGTCCTGGGACTCGGCGTTCATCGCGATCGGTCTGCGGCACGTGTCGCCGCTGCGGGCCCAGACCGAGCTGGAGACACTGCTGGCCGCCCAGTGGGCCGACGGGCGCGTCCCGCACATCGTGTTCAACCCCTCCGTACCCCTCGACGCCTACTTCCCCAGCCCCGACTTCTGGCGCTCCTCCACCGCAGGTCGCGCGGCGGGCGCCCCGCGCACCGTACAGACGTCGGGGATCGTGCAGCCACCGGTACACGCGCTCGCGGCCTGGCTGGTGCACCGCGCCGACCCCGGACTGTCGCGCGCCCGCGGCTTCCTGGCCCGGATGTACCCGCGGCTGGCCGCCTGGCACCGCTATCTGCTGCACCGCCGGGACCTGGGCGGCGCGGGGCTGGTGTCGGTGGTCCATCCCTGGGAGCAGGGTATGGACAACAGCCCCTGCTGGGACGCCCCGCTCGCCCGGATCACCCCCGCCCCGGCCCGCTCCTTCCGCCGCGCCGACCTCGCCCACGGGGCGCCCGAGGACCGGCCGACGGATCTGGACTACGGACGGTATGTACGGCTGGCCGCCGACTACCGGGACGCCGGGTACAGGGATGGGACGGTCGGGGGGAACGGGGGCGGCGGCGCTGAATTCGCCGTGGAGGACCCGGCGTTCAACGCCCTGCTCATCGCCTCCGAACACGCGCTGGCCCGGATCGCCGAGGAACTGGGCGCGCCCGGCACCGCCCGGCACGCACGCGCCGAACGGCTGACCCAGGTGCTGGTGGAGCGGCTGTGGGACCCGGCGTCCGGAATGTTCCTGTGCCGCGACCTGCACGCCGACGAACCGATCCACACCAGGGACGTGTCCGCCCGGCTCCCGGCACCGGGCCCGCCCGACCGGCTCCCGGCACCGAGCACCTCCGAACGGGTCCCAGTGCCGGACGCCTGCGGGCAGCTCCCCGCACCGGGCACCTCCGGTCAGCTCCCCGCGCCGGACGCCTCCGGTCAGCTCCCCGCGCCGGACGCCTCCGGCCTGGTCGACGGGCCGGTCATGGCGGGCCAGAGTCTCGCACCGGGCGACTCCGGGCGAAACCCCGTGCCGGGCGCCTCCAGCCAGAGTCCCGCGCCGGACGCCGCCGGCTCCGCCCACGGCCCAGGCACCGCCGACCGGATCCGCGAACCTCACCCCTCCGGCCCGGCCGGCGAGCCGGTCCCCACCGGCCAAAGCCCCGCGCCAGGCACCTCCGGCCGAAGCCCCGCGCCAGGCACCTCCGGCCGAAGCCCCGCGCCAGGCACCTCCGGGCCACCCTGCGAACAGGGTGCCACCGGCCCGACCGACGAGCAGGGCATCTCTGGACCGGCTCACCAACAGGGTGCTCCAGGCCCGGCCCCCGCGCAGAGCGCCACCGACCCGACCGACCGGCAGCGCATCTCCGGACCGGCCCACCCACAAGGTGCCCCCAGCCCGGCTCACACACAGGGCGCCCCCGGCCCGGTGCACCGGCAGGGCGGGGACGGGCTGATCCCGGAGCGGAGTGTGTCCGGGCTGGTGCCGCTCGTGCTGCCCGGGCTGCCCCGCCACGTCGTCGGCGCGCTCGTGCGCACGCTGTGCGGGCCGCACTTCGGGCTTGGTGGGCGGAGCCGTCTCGTGCCCAGTTACGACCTGCTCGGCGAGGCCTTCGACCCGCACCGGTACTGGCGCGGCCCGGCCTGGTTCAACACCAGCTGGCTGCTGGAGCGGGGGCTGCGGATCCACGGCGAGCGGGAGCGGGCCGACGCGCTGCGCGCGGCCGTGCTGCAGCTCGCCGAAGCCACCGGTTTCGCGGAGTACGTCGACCCCCGCACCGGCGAGGCCTGCGGAGCGACCGGCTTCGGCTGGACGGCCGCGCTCGCCCTCGACCTGCACCACGAGCTGCACAAAGACCTTCTCAAGGGCGCCCGCGAGGGCGTGTCCGAGGCGGCCACCGGCACGTTCGACAGAAGTGACGAAGGAGGGGACCGGCGATGACGGACCGGCATCATCTGCTCGTGCACGGGGCGACGTTCGCCGCCGTGGGCGACCGGGGCGACATCAGCGGGGTCCGGGGCGGCGGCTCCCCGGACGGCTTGTTCGTACGGGACGCCCGGCACCTCAGCCGCTGGCAGCTCACCGTCGACGGCGGAGTGCCGGAGGTGCTCACGCCGGTCACCGACGGTGACGCGGCCCGCTGTGTGCTGGTCCCGCGCGGCGGCCGGCAGGAGCCTCCGGCGCACACCCTCTTCCGTCAACAGGCCGTCGGCGACGGTTCGTTCGTCGAGTCGCTGCGGGTGACCAGCAACCGCCCGGTGCCGACCACTGTCCGGCTCGCCATCACCGCCGACGCGGACTTCACCGACCAGTTCGAGCTCCGCTCCGACCACCGCACCTACGCCAAGCCCGGCGCCGTACGCTCTCGTGAAGTCCTGGACGACGGCATCGAGTTCACCTACCGGCGTGCCGAGTGGCAGTCCCGTACGACCATCATCGCCGACCCGGCCCCCGACGCCGTGGAGGAGACCGGCACGGGCGCCCGCCGCCTGGTGTGGACCCTCGACCTGGCGCCGCACGGCACGACGGAGCTGGTGCTCCGGGTGATGGCCCGCCCGCACGGCGAGAAGCGCGCCCTGCGCGTGCCCCGCGACCCGGCGTCCGTGCGCGAGCAACTCCGCGCGCTGGAAGGCGAGTTCATGGAGGGCGTGGCCTTCCCGACCGGCTGGCCGGAGCTGGCGGCGGCCTGCGCCCGGGGCCTCGCCGACCTGGCCGCGCTCCAGGTGCCGGCGCGCGGACCCGACGGCGAGGAGGTGCGCGTCCCGGCCGGCGGCGCCCCCTGGTTCCTCGCCCTCCTCGCCCGGGACGCCCTGCTGACCTCCCTGTTCGCGCTGCCGTACCGCCCCGAACTGGCCGCCGCCACGCTCCCCGCGCTCGCCGCGACCCAGGCCACCGGCAGCGGCTCGTCCCCGCTCGCCCAGCCCGGCAAGATCGTGCACGAGGTACGGCACGGCGAGCTGGCCCACTTCGGGCAGGTGCCGTTCCGGCGGTACTACGGCTCGGTCGACGCGACCCCGCTGTTCCTGATCCTGCTCGGTGCGTACGTCGAGCAGACCGGGGACAGCGGTCCGGCCCGGCGCCTGGAGCCGCACGCGCGTGCCGCCGTCGGCTGGATGCTGGACCACGGCGGCCTGACCTCGCGGGGCTACCTCGTCTACCGCGCCGACGAGGGCGGCCTCGCCAACCAGAACTGGAAGGACTCCCCCGGCGCGATCTGCTGCGCCGACGGCACCCGGCCCACCGGCGCGGTGATGGCGGCGGGCGCGCAGGGCTACGCCTACGACGCGCTGCGCCGCACGGCGTGGCTGGCGCGGACGGCGTGGGGCGACGAGACGTACGGCGCCCTGCTGGAGCAGGCCGCCGCCGATCTGAGGGACCGGTTCCAGCGGGACTTCTGGATGCGGGAGCACTCCTTCCCGGCGCTCGCGCTGGACGGCGAGGGCCGCCAGGTCGACGCGCTGGCGTCCGACGCCGGGCATCTGCTGTGGTCCGGGCTGCTGGACAAGGAGTACGGCGAACTGGTGGGCCGGCGGCTGCTGGAGCCGGACTTCTTCTCCGGGTGGGGGGTGCGGACGCTGGCCTCCGGACAGCCGGCGTACCATCCGCTCTCCTATCACCGTGGCTCTGTCTGGCCGCATGACAACGCGCTGATCACGCTGGGTCTCGCGCGGTACGGGCTGCATGACGAGGCCCGCGCGGTGGCGCACGCGCTGGTGGACGCGGCGACCGTCGCCGGGCACCGGCTGCCGGAGGTTCTGGCCGGGTACGGGAGGGACACGCATCCGGAGCCGGTGCCGTATCCGCATGCGTGCGTGCGGGAGGCTCGGTCGGCTGTGGTGCCGCTCGCGCTGCTGACAGCGGTGGGGGGCGTGTAGCGCCGTCGCGGGCTGCGGGTCCGTCGCGGGAACCGTATTTGCCCGGTGTTTGCTCAGTGCTCTGAACACGGGTCGGGGACCGGCCGTACGGGACGGCGGATCGGTCTCGCAGGGAAGGACGCCGGGTTGTCCCAGGACATGAGCACGCGCGCATCAGCCGGAGCAGAAGCCGAGGAGGCCGAGCCGGAGGCGTCCCCGGCCCCCGAGGCGTCCCCGGCCGAGCCCGGGGCGTCCCCGGCCCCCGAGGCGTCCCCCGAGCCCATATCCGGCCCGCAGCCCGTCCGGCGCCCGTGGACCGCCCGGCTCCGGCGTCCCTGGACCGCCTGGTCCACGTGGACGGGGAAGTGGCGGGCGGAGCATCCGGCCGGCGCTCAGGCGCTGTCCGTCACCGTCACCGTGCTCGCCGCCATGCTCGTCGTCGCCGCGCTGGTGATGCCCAGCTCCGTGGCCGACCTGCACCCTTCCAGGTTTCTGCGGATACCGGCGGAGGCCGTGATCGGGGCCGCCGTGATGATCGCGCTGCCCCGGCGGCCGCGGGTGGCGCTGGCCGTGGTGTCCGGGGTGGCGCTGGCCGCGATGGCCATGCTGAACCTGCTCGACGCGGGGTTCAACCAGTACCTCGGCCGTGGCTTCAACGTCGTGCTCGACTGGAGCCTGTTCGGCGACGCGGAGTCGTATCTGGAGGACTCCTACGGCCGTACGGCCACCCTCGTCGCCGTAGCCGCTGTGATCGTCCTCGTGCTGTCGGTCTTCGTCCTGCTGGCGCTGTCGATGGTCCGGCTGAGCAATCTGCTCGCCCGGCACCCCGCCACCGCGACCCGGGGCACGCTGGCCGCCGGGGTGGTGTGGATCACCTGCTCCTCCCTCGGCCTCCAGCTGTCCGGCGTGCCGCTCGCCGCCGACAGCACCGCGAACGCTCTGAAGGACCAGGCCCACCGGATCTCGAACACGCTCAAGGACGAGGCGGAGTTCCGGAAGGTGGCCAGGGTCGACGCCTTCGGGAACACGCCGGGCAGCCAGCTGGTCCCGGATCTGCGGGGCAAGGACATGGTCTTCACGTTCATCGAGAGCTACGGGCGCAGCGCCGTGGAGGACCCGATCATGGCGCCCGGTGTCGACGCCACCCTCGACGCCCGCACCAAGGCGCTGGCCAAGGCGGGCTTCCACGCCAAGAGCGGATGGCTGACCTCGGCGACCTACGGCGGCAGCAGCTGGCTCGGGCACTCCACCACCATGTCGGGCCTGTGGATCAGCAACCAGCAGCGCTACCGCACGGTCATGGCGAGCGACCACATGAGCCTGACCGACGCGTTCAGGAAGACGGGCGCCTTCGACACGGTCGGGGTGATGCCGGGTGTGCAGAAGGCGTGGCCGGAGCAGAAGTGGTACGGCCTCGACAAGGTCTACAACGCCTTCCAACTCGGCTACAAGGGACCGAAGTTCAGCTGGTCGACCATGCCGGACCAGTACACGCTCCAGCAGTTCCAGGACCGGGTGCACAGCAAGCAGCCCGCCGCCGGCAAGTCACGGATGTCGCTGCTCATCCTGACCTCCAGCCACACGCCCTGGGCGCCGATCCCGAAAATGGTCGGCTGGGACCAGCTGGGCGACGGCTCCATCTTCAACGGCATCGAGAAGGCGGGCCACCCGTCCTCCTACACGCTCACCGACGACACGCACACCAAGGAGGAGTACGGCAAGTCCGTCCAGTACACGGTGACGGCGCTGACCGAGTGGCTGGAGCGGTACGGCACGAAGGACACCGTGCTGGTCTTCCTCGGCGACCACCAGCCGAACGCCCACGCCAGCGGCAACCACGCCAGCCGTGACGTGCCGATCTCGATCGTCGCCAAGGACCCCACGGTCCTCGACAAGATCGCCGGCTGGGGCTGGACCGACGGCCTCCGCCCCGCGCACACCGCACCGGTCTGGAAGATGAGCGCGTTCCGCGACCGCTTCCTGTCGGCCTTCGGCTCGACACCGCATCCGAAGAAGAACTGATCAGCCGCCCGACGTATCCAGCTCCGCGTCCTCGCCGACCCCCGCGCAGTCGTACGGGTCCTTCAGCCAGCCGTCCGGCAGCACCACCCGGTTGTTGCCGGACGTACGGCCGCGCGGCCCGTCCGCGCCGGTGGGCCACGGCTGGTCCAGGTCCAGCTCGTCGAGCCCGGCCCGCAGCTCCTGCAGCGAGGACGTGATCGCGAGCCGCCCCCGCATCTCGGAACCGACCGCGAAGCCCTTCAGGTACCAGGCGACATGCTTGCGGAAGTCGACCACACCCTTGGACTCGTCGCCGGCCCACTCCCCGAGCAGCGTGGCGTGCCGGACCATGACGTCGGCGACTTCCCGGAGCGTCGGCCGGGCGAAGGACGTACGCCCCTCGAACGCCGCCACAAGGTCCGCGAACAGCCACGGCCGCCCCAGGCAGCCGCGTCCGACGACGACTCCGTCACAGCCGGTCTCCCGCACCATCCGCAGTGCGTCCCCGGCCGACCAGATGTCGCCGTTGCCGAGGACGGGGATCTCCGGGACGTGCTCCTTCAGCCGGGCGATGGCGTCCCAGTCGGCGGTGCCGCCGTAGTGCTGGGCGGCCGTGCGGCCGTGCAGGGCGATGGCCGTCACGCCCTCCTCGACGGCGATGCGGCCGGCGTCGAGGTAGGTGATGTGGTCGTCGTCGATGCCCTTGCGCATCTTCATGGTGACCGGGAGGTCTCCGGCACCGCTCACGGCCTCCCGGAGGATCGCGCGCAGCAGGTTCCGCTTGTACGGCAGGGCCGAGCCGCCGCCCTTGCGGGTCACCTTGGGGACCGGGCAGCCGAAGTTCAGGTCGATGTGGTCGGCCAGGTCCTCCTCCGCGATCATGCGGACGGCCTTGCCGACGGTCGCCGGGTCGACGCCGTACAGCTGGATCGAGCGCGGCTGCTCGCTCGCGTCGAACCTGATCAGCTGCATGGTCTTCTCGTTGCGCTCCACCAGTGCCCGGGTCGTGATCATCTCGCTGACGAACAGCCCCTTGCCACCGCTGAACTCCCGGCACAGGGTGCGGAAGGGCGCGTTGGTGATCCCCGCCATGGGTGCGAGCACGACGGGCGGCGTCACGGCGTGCGGGCCGATGGAGAGCGGGTGGGACATCAGGCGACTCCGGGACGGACGTACAGCACAGGGCAAGCACCCATTGTCCCTCACTCGGCCGACAGCTCGGCCGGCCGCTCCAGCCGCTCCTCGTGTAGTACACACCATTTAGGAAAGCTATTAGTTAGACGCACTATCGATATGGGCGTACGATTGCCACCATGCCCGAGTTGAGCCCTCGCCGCCGTCTCCTCGTGCTCGCGATCTGCTGCATGAGCCTGCTGATCGTGAGCCTGGACAACACCGTGCTGAACGTGGCGCTGCCGTCCATGCAGCGCGATCTGCACGCCACCACCTCCGGCCTGCAGTGGACGATCGACGCCTACACCCTGGTGCTCGCCTCGCTGCTGATGCTCGCGGGTTCGACGGCCGACCGGATCGGCCGCAAGCGGGTCTTCATGGCGGGCCTGGTGGTCTTCTCCGTCGGCTCGCTGCTGTGCTCGCTCGCGCCGAACCTGTCCCTGCTGGTCGTGTTCCGGATGGTGCAGGCGGTCGGCGGCTCGATGCTCAACCCGGTCGCCATGTCGATCATCACCAACACCTTCACCGACGCCCGTGAGCGGGCCCGCGCGATCGGTGTGTGGGGCGCGGTGGTCGGCATATCCATGGCGGCGGGTCCGCTGGTCGGCGGCCTGCTGGTCCAGTCGGTGAGCTGGCGCTCGATCTTCTGGATCAACCTGCCGGTCGGCCTCGCGGCCCTCCTGCTCACCCTCCGCTTCGTCCCCGAGTCCCGCGCGCCGAAGGCCCGCCGCCCCGACCCGGTCGGCCAGCTCCTGGTCATCGCCCTGTTCGGCTCGCTGACGTACGGCATCATCGAGGCGCCGGACTCGGGCCCGACCGCGGTGGGCCCGTTCATGGCGATCGCCTTCGCTGCCCTGCTCGGCCTCCTGTGGTACGAGCCACGGCGCACCGAACCCCTCATCGACCTGCGCTTCTTCCGCTCGGCTCCGTTCAGCGGCGCCACGGTGATCGCGATCAGCGCGTTCGCGGCCCTGGGCGGCTTCCTGTTCCTGTCCACGCTCTACCTGCAGAACGTCCGCGGTCTCGACGCCCTGCACGCGGGCCTGTGGATGCTCCCGATGGCCGCGCCGACCTTCCTGTGCGCGCCGCTGTCCGGTCGCCTGGTGGGCAGCCGCGGCCCCCGCCTGCCCCTCCTGATCGCCGGTACGGCGATGACGGCGAGCGGCGCCCTCTTCGCGGCCTTCGAGGCGGAGACGTCGAACGCCGCGCTGCTCGCCGGCTACGTCCTGTTCGGCATCGGCTTCGGCTTCGTGAACGCGCCGATCACCAACACGGCGGTGTCGGGCATGCCCCGCGCCCAGGCCGGGGTCGCCGCGGCGGTGGCCTCCACGAGCCGGCAACTGGGACAGACGCTCGGTGTCGCGGTGGTCGGTGCCGTTCTGGCCTCCGGGATCGGCTCCTCGCCCATGAGGCAGGCCTTTGTCACGGCGGCCCGCCCCGGCTGGTGGATCCTCACCGCCTGCGGCCTGGCCGTGCTCGTCCTCGGCCTCCTCACCAGCGGCCGCTGGGCCCGCCGCACCGCGGAACGCACGGCCGAGACCCTTCAGTCCGCGGAGATCCGCCAGACGGTCTCAGCCGCGCGACGCGGCTGAGCGCTCCGCTGGAAGTGCGGCCCCGCGGGCGATGTCGTAGAGCCTCTCCAGGCGCTCGCGGGTCTCCTCGTCGGCGGGGGTGTACGTCACCATGCGGGCGCCCTGTTCGGGGCCGAGCCACAGGTCCGTGTGCTCCAACTTGAGGTGGCCCACATGGGCGTTGAGGAACTCCTTGGTCTTGGTGCGGGCGCCGACGACCTCGTAACGCTCCCAGTTCTCACGGAAGTCGGGGGACTCCGTCTGCAGGCGCTTCAGCAGCATCTTCCAGGCCGGCTCGCCGAGATGGCCGGCCATGGACGCGCGCAGGCGGGCGGCCATCAGGCGCTGGGTCTGCTCCAGGTGGACGACCGACGACCGCCAGTCCTTGTTCGTGTACGTGAGGAGGATGCAGTTGCGGTCCTCCGCCGGTATCGCGTCCAGGTCGCCGAGGAGGCGGCCGTAGGTGAGGTTGTAGGCCAGGATGTCGTACCGGCTGTTCTGGACGCAGGCCGGGACCGGCTCCAGCCGGCGCAGCATCTCGCGCAGGGCCGGGGTGACGCTCGGGCAGCTCGCGGCGGGCGTCGGATCGGTGGCGCCGGCCAGCTGGAAGAGGTGGGCGCGTTCGCTGGCGTCCAGCATCAGGGTGCGGGCCAGGGCGTCGAGGACCTGGACGGAGACCTGGATGTTGCGGGCCTGCTCGAGCCAGGTGTACCAGGTCACCCCGACCGCGGAGAGCTGGGCGACCTCCTCCCGGCGCAGGCCGGGCGTACGCCGCCGGGCCCCGCGCGGCAGGCCGACCTGCTCGGGGGTGATGCGCTCGCGGCGGCTGCGCAGGAACGCGGCCAGCTCGTGCCGCCGGATGTCCGCGCCGCCGGCCGGGCGCGCCGTGGTCTCCTGGGCCGTCATCGTCATGCCTCCAGGGTGCCGCGCCCGTGATCCTGTTGCCAGGTAGTTCTTCTACCAGGATGAAGACACTCTGGTACCCGTCTCGGCCGGGCCGCAGGCTCGGGTCATGAGTGAGACCGTCATCACCCCGGCCGTCCGAACGACGGCCGCACCGCCCGCACTCGGCGGGCCCGGGCTGTTCACCGTACTGCTGGCCGCGGCGCTGCCGCTCGTCGATTTCTTCATCGTCAACGTCGCCCTGCCGACCATCGGCACCGACCTCGCCGCGAGCGAGGCCGTGCTGGAGCTGGTGGTGGCCGGGTACGGCGTCGCGTACGCCGTGCTGCTGGTGCTCGGCGGGCGGCTCGGGGACTTGTTCGGGCGGCGCCGGCTGTTCCTCGGCGGCATGGCCGCGTTCGGACTGACCTCGCTGGCCTGCGGACTGGCGCCGGACGCATGGAGCCTGGTCGCGGCGCGGGTCGCGCAGGGCGCCTCGGCCGCCGCGATGCTGCCGCAGGTGCTCGCCACCATCCAGGCCACCACCAGCGGCGCGCGCCGCGCCAGGGCCATGAGCCTGTACGGCGCGACCGCCGGACTGTCCATGGTCGCCGGGCAGATACTCGGCGGCGTGCTCGTCTCCGCCGATGTCTCCGGGACCGGCTGGCGCTCGGTGTTCCTCGTCAACGTGCCCGTGGTCGCCCTCGGCCTGCTGCTCGCCGTGCGGGTCGTGCCCGAGACCCGGTCGCAGCACCCCGAGCCCGTCGACGGGCCCGGCACGCTCCTGCTCGCGGCGTCCCTGCTGACCCTGCTCGCCCCGCTCACCGAGGGCCGGGCCGCGGGCTGGCCGTTGTGGACGTGGCTGTCGCTGGCCGCGTTCCCGTTCGCCGCCGGGGCCTTCTGGGCCGTGGAGCGGCGGGCCGACCGGGCGGGGCGGACCCCGCTGGTGCCGCCGAGCCTGCTGGCACTGGCCTCGCTGCGGCGCGGTCTGATCCTGATCCTGCCGTTCTCCGTCGGCTTCAGCGGGTTCATGTTCGTCATCGCGCTGGCCCTGCAGAAGGGCGCCGGGCTCGGTCCGGTGGCGGCCGGGCTCGCGCTCGCGCCGATGGCCGTGGTGTTCCTGTTCACCTCCCTCGCCGGGCCCCGGCTGACGGCCCGTCACGGCACCCGGGTCGTCACCGCCGGCTCGGTGGTCCAGGGCGTGGGCGTGCTGCTGCTCGTGCTGGCCGCCTGGCGGGACTGGCCGCACCTGGACTTCGGCTCGCTGCTGCCGGGCGCCGCCGTGGCCGGTGCCGGGCAGGCGCTCCAACTGCCCAATCTCTTCCGGATCGTGATGTCCGAGGTGCCGCCCGCCCGGGCCGGTGTCGGCAGCGGTGTGATGGCCACCACCCAGCAGTCCGCGCTCGCCCTCGGCGTGGCCACGCTCGGCACCCTGTTCCTCACCCTCGTGCCGCGCATGGGCATGCGGGACGCGCTGGTCACCACGCTGCTGGTGCAGTTGGCCGGGGTCGTGCTGACCGGGTTGCTCAGCCTGCGGCTGCCGCGCGAGGTCGGCTGAACAGGGCCGGGCCGGGACGGCTCCGGCCACGGCTTGGACAACTCCATGTGAAGCTCCCCCTGTTGATGTTCGTCTTGCTGCACACTCCTGTCCCGGCGGGGTGTGCCACAGGACTCGAGGAGGCGTGAGGCGTCATGCCGCAGGGCAACAGCACGAGCAAGGTCAGCCGCTGGGACCGGCACGGCCGGGAGCACGTCGTTCGCGTACAGCGCACGGGGGTGCAGCGCACGATCAGGTGCGACACGTGCGGCTGGCGCAGGGGCGCCCAGTTCCTGCCGTGGCTCAAGGCGGAGGAGCACCTGGCCGAGGCCCATCAGGCGACGGTCGATCCGGCGGCGGACCGGCAGCCCTCCCGTTGAGCGCGGGGGTCCGGAAAAGAACCCGGACCACCGCGCTGACCTGCGCACTTGCTTGATCGGATCGATGGTTACGCACCGTCTCGAGTGGCCGACGGAGCGAAGTCGGGTCAGCCTGGGAGACGTCCGATCGAGCGACAGGAGATGAACATGACCTCCGTACTCCGCCATCACCGCTACGGCCGCGCGCTGGGCGCCGGGGTTCTCTCCGTGGCGCTGTTCTCCGGCGGTACGACCGGAGCCTTCGCCGCGACCAGCACGCAGACCCCCACCCCCACCCCCACGACGACCCGCAGCGGCCTGCCGACCGCCAGGCCCTCGATCACGCGTAGCGGCGTGCCGACCACGAGGCCGTCGACGACCCGCACCGGCATGCCGACCACCAGGCCCTCGATGACCCGCACCGGCATGCCGACCAGCAGGCCCTCGATGACCCGCACCGGCATGCCGACCAGCAGGCCGAGCATGAGACCGTCGCGGACGCCGACCGCGATGGGCGCGATCACCGTCGCGGCCAACCGCAAGGCGGTCAAGGTCGGGAACACCGTGGTGTTCACCGGTCGGGTCAGAGGCGTCAGGGCCGGTTCCACGCTGGTGCTGCAGCACATGCGCAACGGCACGTGGAGCACGCTCAAGTACACCGGGGTCGTCAACAGGAACGGCACCTACGCGATCAAGCGCACCTTCACCACCAAGGGCACCCATCAGGTGCGGGTGGCGACCAGGTCCGGCACCTTCCACTCCTCGCCGGTCACCGTGACGGTGAGCTGAGACCCCGTATCAGCAGGTCCACGACGGCCGTGAACTCCTCGTCGACTCCGGGAGCCGTCCACTCCCGGGCGTAGCAGGGGTCGTGGAAACGGCCGGTGGCCTGGAAGACGGCTCGGGCCGCGGCGGCCGGGTCGGGTACCGCAAAGGTGCCCGACCCGGCCCCGTCCGCGATGATCCGGGTCAGCTGTGCGGTCAGGTCGGCGAGGTGCTCGCCGACCGCCGTGCCGCTCTCGCCGGTCAGCACCGTGTAGGTGGCGAAGAGTTCGGGGTCGTCGCCCGCCTTGTGCCGCTTGGCCTCGAACAGCGCCGCGAGCCAGGCCCGCAGCCGCTCCTCGGGAGTGGCGTCCATGGTGACGATGACGGCCAGTTTCTCCGACGTCCGGTCCAGCCAGCGCTTGGTGACGGCCTCGCGCAGTGCCGCCTTGGTGCGGAAGTGCCGGTAGACGCTGCCGTGGCTGACGCCGAGCGCGCGGGCCACGTCGACCACGGTGGCCTTGGCCGGGCCGTGGCGGCGCAGCACCTCCTCGGTCGCTTCGAGGATGCGCTCGGCGGTCAGGGTCTCGGTGGGCGGTGCCATGCCCTAGACCGTACCCGGCGCCACGGTCAGCGCTCGCTGTCGAGGTGTGCCATCTGCGCGGTCGGGTAGCGGTCGCCGGCCGCCGCGTCCGCCGGCACGGCCTCCTCGATCGCCGCCAGGTCGGCCGCCTCCAGGGTGACGTCCAGCGCGCCCAGCGACTCGCCCAGCCGCGCGCGGGTCCGGGCGCCGACCAGCGGCACGATGTCCTCGCCGCGGGAGAGCACCCAGGCGATGGCGATCTGCGCGACCGTGACGCCCTTCTGCTCGGCGATCTTGCGCAGCGCCTCGACCAGGTTCAGGTTGTGCTGGAGGTTCTCGCCCTGGAAGCGGGGCGAGTGGGCGCGGAAGTCGTTCGCGGCCAGCCGCCGGTCGCGGGAGAAGTGGCCGGAGATCAGGCCGCGGGAGAGCACGCCGTACGCCGTGATGCCGATGCCCAGTTCGCGGGTGGTGGGCAGGATGTCCCGCTCGATGCCCCGGCTGATCAGCGAGTACTCGATCTGCAGGTCGGCGATCGGGGCGGTGGCGGCGGCCCGGCGGACGGTCTCGGCGCCGACCTCGCTCAGGCCGACGTGCCGGACGTACCCCTTCTCGATCAGTTCGGCGATGGCGCCGACGGTCTCCTCGATCGGCACGGCCGGGTCGAGGCGGGCGATCCGGTAGACGTCGATGTGGTCGACGCCGAGGCGCTGCAGGGAGTAGGCGGCGAAGTTCTTCACGGCGGCGGGGCGGCCGTCGTAGCCGCTCCAGTTGCCGTCCGGGTCGCGCAGGGCGCCGAACTTCACGCTGGTCAGCGCCTGCTCGCGGAGGGCGGCCGGGGCGGTGCGCAGGGCCTCGCCGATCAGCATCTCGTTGTGCCCCATGGCGTAGAAGTCGCCGGTGTCCAGCAGGGTGACGCCCGCTTCCAGGGCGGCGTGGACGGTCGCGACGGACTCCGCGCGGTCGGCGTCGCCGTAGAGCGCGGACATGCCCATGCAGCCGAGGCCGAGGGCGGAGGTCTGGGGGCCGGTGGTTCCGAGGGTTCGGGTTCGCATCGTCATGGCCCCACTGTTGCATGACAGCTGACAGATCTCAATATCTGTCACTCCAACTTTGTCATTCGAGAGATGGTATTGTCATGCTCACGACATCAGCTGGTCATCAAGAAGTACGCCGACAACGGCCGCGACACCGGCCGTTCAGCCCGCAGGTTCCGCCAGCGCCTTGATCGCCGGCCGGAGCAGGGCGGCGACACGGTCGACGGGAGCGTCACGCAGCGGGGCCAGGCCGAGGAGCTGGTGGCCGATCGTGACGCCCAGCAAGGTGGTGACGAGCAGTGCGGCGCGCAGCTCGCGGTCCTCCGCCCCGGGCAGCGCGCCGCCGACGCCGTCGATCTGCCGGCCCAGGGTCTCGCGGGCGTGCTCGGCGGCGGCCGGGTCGGTGAGCATGGAGCGCAGCATCGCCAGCGCGCCCTCGGGAAGACCGCCGAGTTTGAGGCCGAGCGTGGCCATCAGCTGATCGACGAGCGCGTCGGCGTCGGTGGCCGCCGGCAGCGCGGGGACCGTCTGCACGGCCCGGGCGAACAGCTCGCGCTTCGAGCCGAAGTACTGCATGACCAGCGCCGGGTCGACGCCCGCCGCGGTCGCCACGGCGCGGATCGTGGTGCGGTCGAACCCCTTCTCGGCGAACAGCTCCCGGGCACGGTCGAGGATGCGCGCCTCGGTGGCCCGGCGGCGGTCGGCGCGGGTCTGGTGGGGTGCGGACACGAGTTCACTCTACAGCCGTTGACCGAACGGGCGGCGGCCCCCTACCGTGATTGACTCAACAGCTGTTGAGCGAATGGAGTGATTCCCGTGCCGGACCTTCGGCCACGCGCCGCCCGCACGCCCCGCGAGGTGCTGGCCCGCTACTACCAGGCCATGCTCGACAAGTCCGCGGACGATCTCGCCGACCTGTACGCCGTGGACGCGGTGCACGAGTTCCCGTTCACTTCCCCCGGCTTCCCCCCGCGCTTCGAGGGGCGCGAGGCGGTGCGGGCGGGGTACCGGGCGGCGTGGGGCGCCGGCCCGGCGCGGGTGGAGAAGATAGAGAGGATCGCGGCCTACGAGACCGCCGATCCGGGCGTGCTCATCGCCGAGCACGTGGTGCTGGGAGCGGTCGGCGGCACCTCCTTCAGCGTCCCCGGCCTTCTGGTCCTCCACGTCCGGGACGGACTGCTCACGCGGGTCCGCGACTACATGGACGGTGCAGCCGTGGCGGGGGCCAGGGCGTGAAGGCGGGGGGCCTGAACACCAAAAGGCCCACCCACCCGGCCGATGGTCTCGGGCGGGTGGGTGGGCGGAACGGCTGAAGCGCCGCGGGCCTCAGCAGCCGAGGAGACGCTGGGCCAGGTACCCCTCGATCTGGTCCAGCGACACACGCTCCTGCTTCATCGAGTCGCGCTCACGCACCGTAACCGCGTTGTCCTCGAGCGTGTCGAAGTCGACGGTCACGCAGTACGGCGTACCGATCTCGTCCTGGCGCCGGTAACGGCGGCCGATGGCGCCGGCGTCGTCGAACTCGATGTTCCAGTGCCGGCGCAGCGCCTGGGCGAGACCCTTGGCCTTGGGCGACAGCTCGGGGTTGCGGGACAGCGGCAGAACCGCCACCTTCACCGGGGCGAGGCGGTGGTCGAGGCGGAGCACGGTCCGCTTCTCCATCTTGCCCTTGGCGTTCGGCGCCTCGTCCTCGACATAGGCGTCGAGCAGGAAGGCCAGCATGGTCCGGCCGACACCCGCCGCGGGCTCGATGACGTACGGCGTCCAGCGCTCGCCGGCCTCCTGGTCGAAGTACGACAGGTCCTGACCCGAGGCCTTCGAGTGCGCACCCAGGTCGTAGTCCGTCCGGTTGGCGACGCCCTCCAGCTCGCCCCACTCGCTGCCGCCGAACTGGAAGCGGTACTCGATGTCGGCGGTGCGCTTGGAGTAGTGGGAGAGCTTCTCCTTCGGGTGCTCGTACCAGCGCATGTTCTCAGTGCGCAGGCCCAGGCCGGTGTACCAGTTCCAGCGCTGCTCCATCCAGTACTCGTGCCACGTCTCGTCCTCGCCCGGCTTGACGAAGAACTCCATCTCCATCTGCTCGAACTCGCGGGTGCGGAAGATGAAGTTGCCCGGCGTGATCTCGTTGCGGAACGACTTGCCCATCTGGGCGATGCCGAACGGCGGCTTGCGGCGCGAGGTGGTCTGCACCTGGGCGAAGTTGGTGAAGATGCCCTGGGCGGTCTCGGGGCGGAGATACGCGACCGAGCCGCTGTCCTGGGTCGGGCCGAGGTGCGTCGACAGCAGGCCGGAGAACTGCTTGGGCTCGGTGAACTGGCCCTTGTTGCCGCAGTTCGGGCAGTTGATGTCGGCCAGGCCGTTCGCCGGGGCGTGGCCCTTCTTCTCCTCGTACGCCTCTTCCAGGTGGTCGGCGCGGAACCGCTTGTGACACGCGGTGCACTCGGTCAGCGGATCCGTGAAGGTGGCGACGTGACCGGAGGCGACCCAGACCTCGGAGGCCAGGATGACGGACGAGTCGATACCGACGACGTCCTCGCGCGACGTCACCATGTAGCGCCACCACTGGCGCTTGATGTTCTCCTTGAGCTCGACACCCAGCGGTCCGTAGTCCCAGGCGGCACGCTGTCCGCCGTAGATCTCACTGCACGGGAAAACGAAGCCACGGCGCTTGCTCAGGCTGACGATGGTGTCGATCTTGTCGGCGGCCACGGTGCTCTCTTCATTACGACGACGGGCGTTGAAGCGAGATGCTTCCAGCGAATGATTCAGGTTACCGGCGCAGGCTCCCCCCGGACCAAATCGGCCCCCCTCCCCGAGCCCTCTCCAAGCCCTCCCCGCGGGCTCCCACCGGGCCCTTACCCGCGTTTATTGACAACGGTTTCCATATTTGTTGAAAATGACTGTCATGAACGTACGACGACGCCTCATACCCGCCGCCGCGATCACCGCAGTGACCGCCCTCGGCCTCGGCACCCTCACGGCCTGCTCCGGCGACAGGGCGGAGGCGGCGAACACCGGCAGGTTCGACGTCGTCGCGTCCTTCTACCCCATGGCGTTCCTCGCCGACCGGATCGGCGGGGACCACGTCCACGTCGCCAGTCTCACCTCCCCCGGCCAGGAGCCGCACGACCTGGAGATCAGCCCCAAGCAGATCGCCTCGCTCCAGGACTCCGACGCGGTCCTGTACCTGAAGAACCTCCAGCCCTCCGTCGACGACGCGGTGGCCCAGTCCCCGGTCGGGACGAAGATCGACGCGGCCTCCCTGACCACGCTGGAGGAGCACGGCAACGAGGTCGGCGGCCACGCCGCCGCGCACGACACCCACCAGGGCGAGGAGGCCGGTGCCAAGGACCCGCACATCTGGCTCGACCCGGTGCGCTACGCCCAGGTCGCCGAGGGCGTCGGCAAGGCCTTCGAGAAGGCCGACCCCAAGCACGCCGCCGACTACCGGAAGAACACCACGGCCCTGGTCAAGCAGCTGACCGACCTGGACCGGCAGTTCACGACCGGCCTCGCGCACACGAGGACCAAGGTCTTCATCACCACGCACGCCGCCTTCGGCTACCTCGCCGAGCGCTACGGCCTGACCGAGGAGGCCATCAACGGCCTGGACCCCGAGTCCGAGCCCAGCGCCGCACGAGTGAAGGACCTGGAGACGATGGCCAGGGCCGACGGCGTCTCCACCGTCTTCTACGAGACGCTCGTCAGCGACAGGACCGCGAAGACCATCGCGCGCGACGCGGGCCTGAAGACCGACGTGCTGGACCCGATCGAGGGCATCACCGCCAAGTCCCGCGGCAAGGACTACTTCTCCGTCCAGGAGGCCAACCTCAAGGCGCTCCAGCAGGCCCTCGGCTCGAAGTGAGGCGACACGAGATGACCAGCGAACCCGTCATATCCCTGCGCGGGGTCAGCGCCGAACTCGGCGCCCGCCCCGTGCTCCGGGGCATCGACCTCACGGTCCGCCGCGGCGAGGTCGTCGCGCTGCTCGGCGCCAACGGCTCCGGCAAGTCCACGGCGATCCGCACGATCATCGGCCAGGTCCCGGTCAGCGGCGGCGCGGTCGAGCTGTTCGGCACCCCGCGCCGCGCCTTCCGCGACTGGGCGCGCGTGGGCTACGTACCGCAGCGGACGACGGCCGCGGGCGGCGTACCCGCGACGGTGACCGAGATCGTGTCGTCCGGGCGCCTGTCCCGCACCCGCTTCGGCGTCTTCCGCCGGACCGACCGGGAAGCCGTGCACCGGGCCCTGGAGCTGGTCGGGATGGCCGACCGCGCCAAGGACTCGGTGAACGCCCTCTCCGGCGGTCAGCACCAGCGCGTCCTGATCGCCCGCGCCCTCGTCGCCGAGCCCGAACTGCTGATCATGGACGAGCCGATGGCCGGCGTCGACCTGGCCAGCCAGGAGGTGCTCGCCCGCACGCTGAAGCAACAGGTCGACTCCGGTACGACGGTCCTGCTCGTCCTGCACGAACTGGGCCCCCTGGAGCCCCTGATCGACCGTGCGGTCGTACTCAGGGACGGCTGCGTCCTCCATGACGGCCCGCCCCCGCAGGCCGTGGGCCAGCACGCGCTGCCCGGCCACGACCACGTACACCCGCACGCACCGGCGGGTTCCGAATCTCCGCGGACGGGGCTGCTGAGCTGATGGACTTCCTGAACTACGACTTCATGCAGCGGGCGCTGCTCGCCGCCGTCCTGGTCGGCATCACCGCGCCCGCGATCGGCATCTACCTGGTCCAGCGCCGCCAGGCCCTGCTGGGCGACGGCATCGGCCATGTGGCCATGACCGGCGTCGGCCTCGGCTTCCTCCTCTCCACCTCCCCCGTGTGGACGGCGACGGCCGTCTCGGTCCTCGGCGCGGTCGTGATGGAGCTGATCCGCTGGTACGGCCGCACACGCGGTGACATCGCCCTCGCGATGCTCTTCTACGGCGGTATGGCCGGCGGTGTGATGCTGATCAACCTCGCGCCGACGGGCTCCAACGCGAACCTGACGACGTACCTGTTCGGCTCGCTGTCGACGGTCTCGCAGTCGGACGTCGTGTCGATCTGTCTGCTGGCCGCGTTCGTCGTGCTGGTCACCCTCGGCCTGCGCCGCCAGCTGTTCGCGGTGAGCCAGGACGAGGAGTTCGCGAGGGTCACGGGCCTGCCGGTGCGCGCGCTCAACCTCCTCACGGCGGTCACGGCGGCGGTCACGGTCACGGTCGCCATGCGCGTCGTCGGCCTGCTGCTGGTGTCCGCGCTGATGGTGGTGCCGGTGGCGGCGGCACAGCAGCTCAGCCGCAGCTTCACCGCCACGTTCGTGATCGCCGTCGCGATCGGGGTGGCCGTGACCGTCAGCGGCACGATCACCTCCTACTACCAGGACGTGCCGCCCGGCGCGACGATCGTCCTGCTGACCATCGCCGCGTTCGTCGCGCTGACGGTCCTGGCCACGCCGCTGGCCCGCCGACGCGCCCGCGCGGCGGCCGCCGCACAGCCCGCCGGGGATCCGGCGGAGTGCACCATTCCGGCCACGAGAGAGGCCGGCGAGGAGATCATCGTCTGACCGCTGACAGCCCGGGCTGGCACAATGGCCGCCCGGGCAGAAGCGAGACGTGAGGAGACAACGGTGACGACCGCTGGACCGCCCGTGAAGGGCCGCGCGACCCGACAGCGGGCAGCCGTGGCGGCGGCCCTGAACGAGGTCGACGAGTTCCGCAGCGCGCAGGACCTGCACGACATGCTCAAGCACAAGGGCGACTCGGTCGGTCTGACCACGGTCTATCGCACCCTCCAGTCCCTCGCCGACGCCGGCGAGGTCGACGTCCTGCGCACGTCCGACGGCGAGTCCGTCTACCGCCGCTGCTCGACCGGCGAACACCACCACCACCTGGTCTGCCGCGCCTGCGGCAAGGCGGTGGAGGTGGAGGGACCGGCCGTGGAGAAGTGGGCCGAGGCCATCGCCGCGGAACATGGTTACGTCAACGTGGCGCACACGGTCGAAATCTTCGGTACATGTTCTGACTGCGCGGCTCAGGACGTCTGAGTTTCCTAGGCGCGCCGCAGGTTGCGGTCGAGGGTCGCCCGCAACCTGTCCACATCGGCGGGACCGGCGAGGCCGCGCTTGGGCAGCACGGTGAGGCATGCCGCGTTCCTGTCGTCGCTGAACAGCACGAACACCTCCTTGTCCTCCCGGTAGCGCGGCCGCGCCGCCCAGTTGACCGTCGCGGAGGCGTTCTGGGTGGTCATGGTGAGCCCTGCCTCGGTCACCGTCACATGGTGCGCGCCGCTGCGCTCCGCGAGACGGAAGAGCTGGCGGGCCTGCAACCAGGGCGACAGCAGGAGCAGGGCCCCGAAGGCGGGGAACCAGATCATCAGGAACAGCGGTACATGCCCCTGGGTCAGCCCGGCCGCGATGCCCACAGCGCCGCAGACGAGTGCCGCCACGGCCAGCCGGCGCTGCCTGCGTCCCGCCTTGCTGACCCGCCGGCGCTCCCGCAGGGCTGCCCTGTAGTCGTCCACGGCCGGCTGGTAGGCCAGCTCGACCACGCCCTGTCCGGCGTCCCGCCCCATGTCCATGACCATGAGGCGGAATCGTACAGCCGCTCGCCGTACGGGCGATCAACCGCGCCCGAAGCAGCGCTCCAGCTCGTCGAAGTCGTAGAAGGCGCTGCCCTCCGCGATCGGGCTGCACCCCGCCTTGAACGGCGTCTCCCGCTCGTTGTAGAGCATGCGGACGAGGTAACGGCCGTCCTTCTCGTACACGTCCCACTGGATGTTCGCGCCCAGAGGCGCCACCGACGCGCCCCGCCAGGGGTTGTCGGCGTAGGTGTACGGCTTCCCGGGCGTCGCCGGCTCCGTGCTGCCCGGCAGGCCCATCAGCGCGGCGAGCGGGGTGATCTCCTCGGCGTGGGTGAAGCGCAGTTCGGCGCCGAGGCCGCTGGTGCCGGCGCGCTTGGCCTCGACCTGCCGGAAGAAGTCGTCCAGGAGGACTCCGGCCATCGCGTAGGTGATGTCGCTGTCGGAGAACCCGGGACCCTTCTCGTAGAAGTCCTCGGCGTCGGAGAGGTAGCCGAACCAGGACGCGTCCGCGCGCGGGATGTAGCGGTCCATGCCCCAGCCCCTGCCCCCGGGGTCGGGGCTCTCCTCGGTCATGGCCGGTGCGATGGCGTACAGGTTGTAGATCGCCCGCGCGGCGCCCACCTGGTCGGTGATCCCGTCGACGAACGGTTCCGTGAAGATCCCGCGCAGCACACCGCGCGCGGCCTCCCGCGTCCTGGGCTGGTCGGTGATCGCGTTCAGCGTGTCCTTGAGGCGCTGGTCGTTCGCGAGGTAGTCGCGGTACGCGGCACCGCCCGCCGTCTTGTGGAAGTACAGCAGGTCCTTGTCGGTGCGGGTGGGACCGATCAGCGGCTTCAGCGGGGGGTCGGCGGCGGCGAGGGCGCCGGTGTACTCGCCCGCGCTGTCCACGGCCCGCCCCTGCCCGGAGCTGACCACGTCGATCTTCTCGCCCTCCTCGGCGATCTTCGTGAACAGCGTGGGCAGCCGCTGCTCCGTCCGCGTCGCCGTGTCCCGCATCTCCTGCCGGCCGCGCCCGCTGAGGTTGCCGTACCCGACCTTGTCCATGGCGGCCATGAGCGCCCGCACCGTCGGCCCGAACTCCTCACCTCTGCCGGTGAGTCGGCCCTCCGCCTGCGCCTTGTCCCACAGCCCGAGGACCAGGTCGCCGTCCTCGCTGCCGGTCGCCGCACGGGAGCCGTGCCGGGAGACGTTCTCGGTGAAGACGGCGGTGTGTCCGGCCGGGGGCTCCTCGTAGGTGCGCGGGTCCTGCCCGGGCTCGTACGGCGCCTTGGTGCCGTAACTCTCGCGGTGCGGGGGGCCGTCGGCGGCGTGCGCGGGTAACGCGGTGAGCAGCAGGGCGCCGAGGGCGAGGACAGGCGTGAGACGTCTCATGAACCCCGCATCCTCGGCGACCGGTGTGAACCGCCGGTGGCTACGAGATGGACTCGTCGCCCTTCATCGCGGCCTCCATGGCGAGGAGTTCCTCGTTCGGGACGGCGCCGCCGAACCGCCGGTCGCGGGAGGCGAATTCGACGCAGGCCCGCCACAGGTCACGGCGGTCGAAGTCGGGCCACAGCACGTCCTGGAAGACCATCTCTGCGTAAGCGCTCTGCCAGAGCAGGTAGTTGGAGGTGCGCTGCTCCCCGCTGGGCCGCAGGAAGAGGTCCACGTCCGGCATGTCGGGGTAGTACAGGTACTTCTGGATGGTCTTCTCGCTGACCTTCGCCGGGTCCAGCCGCCCCGCCGCGACGTCCTCGGCCAGCGCCTTCGCCGCGTCGGCGAGCTCGGCCCGCCCGCCGTAGTTCATGCAGAAGTACAGGGTGAGCAGGTCGTTGCCCTTGGTCTGTTCCTGGGCGACCTGCAGCTCCTTGGCGACCGACTTCCACAGCCTGGGCATGCGGCCCACCCAGCGCACCCGGATGCCGAGCGCGTCGAGCTGGTCCCGCGTCTTGCGGATGAAGTCGCGGTTGAAGTTCATCAGGAAGCGGACCTCGTCGGGGGACCGCTTCCAGTTCTCGGTGGAGAAGGCGTAGAGCGAGATGTTGCGCACACCGATCTCGATCGAGCCCTGGAGCACGTCCAGCACCCGCTCGGCCCCGACCTTGTGCCCCTCGGTCCTGGGCAGCCCGCGCTCCTTGGCCCACCGCCCGTTGCCGTCCATGACGATGGCCACGTGGTTCGGGACCAGCTCGCCGGGGAGCTTGGGCGCGCGGGCGCCGGACGGGTGCGGCTCCGGCGCCTGGTACTCGCGCCGCTGGCGCCCCAGGATCCCGCGTACGACCATGTGCTTCTCGTCTCCCTCTACGTCTTTTCCACATACCTGAGCGAACGCAGCCCGCGCTCCAGATGCCAGTGCAGGTAGGCGGACACCAGCCCGCTGCCCTCCCGGACGTGCCGCGCCTCGCACGCGTCCGCCGTCTCCCAGTCTCCCGTAAGCAGCGCCCCGAGGAGTACCAGGGTCTGCGGCGACGGTACGACACTGCCGGGCACCCGGCAGTCGGCGCAGACGGAACCACCGGAGGCCACGGAGAAGAACCGGTTCGGACCGGGCATCCCGCACTTCGCGCAGTCGCTGAAACTCGGGGCATAGCCGTTGACGGCGAGGGAGCGGAGCAGGAAGGCGTCGAGGACGAGGTGGGGCGCGTGCTCGCCCCGGGCGAGGGTCCGCAGGGCACCGACGAGCAGCAGATACTGCTGCACCGCCGGCTCCCCCTCGTGGTCGGTGAACCGCTCGGCGGTCTCCAGCATGGCCGTCCCGGCGGTGTACCGCGCGTAGTCGGTGACGATCCCGCCACCGTACGGCGCGATGGTCTCACTCTGCGTGCACAGCGGCAGCCCCCGCCCGACCAGTTCGCTCCCGCGCGCGAAGAACTGCACGTCGACGTGGGAGAAGGGCTCCAGCCGGGCCCCGAACTTCGACTTGGTCCGCCGCACGCCCCGGGCCACGGCCCGTACCCGCCCGTGACCGCGCGTGAGCAGCGTGATGATCCGGTCCGCCTCGCCCAGCTTCTGGGTGCGCAGCACGATGCCGTCGTCGCGGAACAGACTCATGGCCCCATTCTCGCGCAAGCTCTCCGGTGCCCGGACCCTCGGATACCGGAAATCGTCCGGCGGGCGCCCCTAGGGCACCTCGCCACGGCTGCGGGCGTTGGCGTACGCGGTGGCCGCGCTGAGCCGCTCGGCGGGGGTGGCCGGCCGTACGGCCGCCGGGTCCACGTCCCACTCCCGCCCCCCGCCATAGGGTCTCAGCTGCACATACGGCCCCACATGCCCCATCACTACTCCGATCCGTCCGGTACGGGTGTCCACTGCATGGCTGCCGACGGGTGGCTTCACGGCCAACTCGCTGCCCCTTCCTGCCGGGTTTCACTCTTCGCACATCCAGAGTGACTCTCCGCGTCTAGACTCGGCAGGGGTCTGCGCCCTGCAAGTGCGATGCAGGTCAAGGGGGTTGGCCATGGCCAACGATTCGCGCCAGGCGGCGTGGGAGTTCTTCGGAGCCGAGCTGAAACGGCGCCGGGAGGACAGGGGACTCACCCAGGCCGACCTGGGCACCCGCGTCTTCGTCTCCGGCGGATACATCGGCCAGTTCGAGCAGGCGATCCGCAAGCCCCAGCTGGACGTGGCCCGGCGCATCGACGAAGCCCTGCAAACCGACGGCTTTTTCGAACGGCTCTGGCGAAAGCTCATCAAGGAGCAGCCGTATACCGAGTACTTCGCGCACGTCGCCGAGCTTGAGCGGCTGGCGACCGAGATCTGCGAGTACGCGCCGGCGGTGATCCCGGGGCTCCTTCAGACGCGAGAGTACGCGCAGGCGGTGTTTCGGGCGAGCAATCCGTTCGCGACCCACGAGTACATCGAGGAGCTGGTCAGGGGACGCATGGACCGCACGAGCCTCCTCGACGACGCTACACGGCCGCTGTATTGGGGCGTCCTCCACGAGACGGCCCTGCGCATCCCGGTCGGCGACGCGTCCGTCATGGCGCACCAACTGGACCACACCGCGACGCTGACGCGGCACCACAAGGTGATCGTGCAGGCACTGCCCTTCTCCGCGGGCGCACACCCGGAGATGGGCAAGCTGATGAAGCTCATGGAGTTCGAGGACGCGCCGCCAACCACCTATACAGAAGGCGTGCGTTCGGGGAGCCTGCTGGACGAACCGGCGGTGGTGAAGCAGACCCGGGCGTCCTACGATCACATCAGGGCCGCCGCGCTGTCGCCGGAGGCATCCCTGGCCCTGATCGAGTCGGTGGCGGAGGACTACAGACGATGCGCGAGTTCGACCTGAGCAACGCCCGCTGGCGCAAGAGCAGCTACAGCGGAGGCAGCGGCGGGGAGGACTGCATCGAGGTCGCCGACGGAGCCCCCGGGCTCGTGCCCGTCCGGGACAGCAAGGTGCCCGCTGGTGATGTGCTGGTGGTCGGGGCGGACGCCTGGGGGGAGTTCATCGGCGCCGTGACGGCCGCGCGTCTCTAGGGCAGCCAGGACGTCAGGGGGTCGTGGCACTTGGAGACGTCGGGCTGCTCGGCGCACTGCTGGTAGGCGCGTTCGGCAGGGAGCCGGGACAGGCCGAGCATGGCGAGCGGCAGCGCGGCGACGGCCGTCACCACCACCACGAGGGCGATCTTCACACCCTTGCGCACCGCACCCCTGGCCTTGGCGTCAACCGTCTCACCCATGCCCCCAGAGTAGGGCAGGGCGGGCCAAAAAATGTCCTGCTGATTCTCCCTTTTTGACCAGGTGTCACTCCAGGACTTCCCTCTGTGTCATGATCTGTCCGACGTGAAGACCATGTGAAATTCACACACGTTTCCTTCACGTCTTCGGCACGCTCATCGAGTTCAAGGGGGGAACGCATGCGCGTGAAGACCCTGTCCAGACCAGTCGCTGTCGCCGTGGCGCTGGTGATGTACGCGGGGGGCACGGCTCTGGCCGACGGCACTCCCACCGACCCGCCGGCCGCCGCGGACACGATCGCCCAGCAGGTCAACAACGTCGCACCGCCGGCCGACGTCGTCCCGCCGGCCGAGGGCAAGGACGGCGGCACGCTCACGGCGAGCGGCAGCGACATCAAGGTGACCGCACCGGCGGACAACTCCGGCGCCGTCCAGGTCGCCCCGGCCGACTCACCCGGGGACACCATCGGCATCGGCCTGCCGGGCAGCGGGAGCGGTGACGCGGCGGTCGCCTCCGACGGGACGATCACCTACCAGAACGCCGCGCCCGCCACCGATCTGGCGGTGCAGCCGCTGGACCAGAGCGTCCGCCTGGAGACCGTCGTCCGGGACGGCACCGCGCCGACCCGCTACACCTACCCCGTGAGCCTTCCCGCCGGTGCGACCATGGCGGTGCAGGACGACGGAAGCGTGCTGATATCCGGCACCGACGGCACCTCGCTCGGCGCGTTCGCCGCCCCCTGGGCCAAGGACGCGAACGGCAAGGACATCCCGACCCGGTACGAGGTCCAGGGCGACTCGCTCGTCCAGGTGATCGACCACACCACCACCGCCGACATCGCCTACCCGGTCGTCGCCGACCCGTGG
Source organism: Streptomyces sp. NPDC001153 (assembly GCF_053598315.1). Lineage (NCBI taxonomy): Bacteria > Bacillati > Actinomycetota > Actinomycetes > Kitasatosporales > Streptomycetaceae > Streptomyces > Streptomyces sp. NPDC001153. The sequence goes on along the minus strand of NZ_JBSFJZ010000061.1, from coordinate 13,900 downwards.
CTGTGGCGCGACCTGATCCACAGCGCCTCCTGGACGTACCACTCCGGCTACGGGTGGACCCTGAAGGTCCAGCCCACCGACTGGCAGCGGTTCTGGAACGGGTACGCTCCGGCGCAGGCCGGCTGGAACGAGCTGTACGCCAAGTACCGGAACCACGGCCTGGACACCAACCTGGGCTCGATGAAGAACCAGTACATCTGTCACGTGCTGATCGTCTCCTGGTACTCGCCGAACAAGGCCACGTGGGACCTCGACGAGTGGCGCCCCGACGTCGGCCTGACCGACACCATCAACCACAAGTGCAACCCGGGCCCGGGAGGCTTCCCCGGGGAGTGGTGAGCCCCGGCAGCACCTGAACGACTCAGGAAAGGCAGTGCGGCATGGCAGCGCCGTTCGCTCCGCTGACGGCGGCGGACCGGGACATCCTGCGGTGGCTCGCCGCGCATCGCGGCGCCGGCTGGACCGCCCTGGCCGAAGGGCTGATGGACCTCGGCCTGAACGTGGTCCTGCTCGCTCTGCTGCTGGCCGCACTGCTCGCCGCGCTGGTGGTACGCCGCCTGCGGCCGCTCGTCGCGGCCGCGGGCGGCGCCGCCGTCGTCTCGGTCGTGGCCTCCCAGGTGCTCAAGCACCTCATCGCACGGCCACGCCCGGACGCAGGCCTCGCACTCGTCCATGCGGGCGGATACTCCATGCCGTCGACGGACGCCGCCCTGGTCGCCGGGCTCACCGCCGCCGCCGTCCTCGCGGTGCGGTGGCCGGGCCGGGCGTGGCGGCTCACCGTGTCGGCCGGTGCGGTCGCGGCGAACCTGGTGACCGGGTGGGCCCTCGTGTATCTCGGGGTGCACTGGACGACCGACGTCCTGGCCGGCTGGCTCCTGGGCGGCACGATCGGCGCCGCCGTCGGCACCCTCGTACGCCGGCGCGCCACCGACGGGGAACCGGCCCCCTGAGGATCTCCCTGCCGGGCCGCTCCGGTTCGGCCGCACTGGTGCGGCCCCTGACGGCTACGCCATTCGTGCATGCGCCCTTGACCACCCCTGGGCGCGCTCCTATGGTCGCGCTGACCCACCGGACGTAGGACGTCGTACCTCCCTGCCCTCTCCCCGCCAGGAGGACCCGTGCGTGACGACGTGACCCACGACATGCCGGCACCACACCGCCGGTCCTTCCTCGGCGGCGTCGGCGCGCTCGCCCTGGCCGCCGGGCTGCCGCCCGCGCTGACCGCCTGCTCAGCCGGACCGGAGTCCACGAACGACACCGGGAGCGGCGGCAGCGGCAAGGACCGGACGCTGACCGCCGTGATCGGCTACGGCAACGACGGCAGCTGGGATCCGACGCAGACGGCGTCGGCGTTCTGCATGGCCGCCAACCACCATGTCTACGAAGGACTGCTGGACACCGATCCGATCACCCGGGTGCCGTACCCGGCGCTCGCCACCGAGGTGCCCAAGGACGCGGGCGCCACCACCTGGCGGTTCACCCTGCGCTCGGGCGCGACCTTCCACGACGGCAAGCCCGTCACCGCCGACGACGTCGTGTTCGTCTTCGACCGGATCCTCGACCCGAAGACCCAGACCCTCGCCAAGGGGTTCTTCGCGAGCTGGCTGAGCGGCGTCCGCAGGGTCGACTCCCGCACCGTCGAGCTCGTGCTCAGGTTCCCCTTCCCCGACGGGCTTTCCCGGCTCACCCTCGCCAAGATCATGCCGCAGCACGTCTTCTCCAGGCCGGGCGGCTGGGACGACGCCATCAAGGGGCTGGCCGTCGGCTCGGGGCCGTACCGGCAGACCGCGCACCATCCGAAGTCCAACACCACCTTCGAGGCGTACGCCGGCTACAACGGGCCCCGCCCGCCCGCCTTCAAGCGGATGAACTGGCTGACCATCGTGGACGCCGCTTCCCGCGTCGCGAAGATCTCCGGGTCCGACGCCGGGGCGCAGATCGCCGACAACATCCCCTACGCCAACATCGCGCGGCTGGAGCAGGGCGGGCTCAAGGTCGCCGGTGGCGCCGGGATGAACAACCTGTTCCTGATGTTCAACACCCGGCACAAGCCGTTCGACGACGTGCGGGTGCGGCAGGCGCTGCACTACGCCATCGACACCGAGAAGATGGTGCAGGTCGCCCTGAAGGGGCACGGCAGGCCGGCCTCCTCGTTCCTCAACGAGGGCAACCCGGCCTACCGGCGCGCCAGGACCGTCTACGACTACGACCCCGAGAAGGCGAAGGCCCTGCTGAAAGCCGCCGGGGTCGACGGCCTCAAGGTCAACATCCTTGCCGTGAACGTCAGTTGGATCGTGGACTGTCTGCCGACCATCAAGTCCTCCTGGGACGCGATCGGCGTGGAGACGACGCTGGCGCCGCAGGAGACCACGGCCGTGTTCACCAAGATGGACCAGAAGCAGGACTACCAGGTCGTCGCCGCGGCCTCCAATCCGAACCAGTTCGGGCTCGACGCCGACCTGATCATGCATTACAACTACGGGCCGCAGAACCTGTGGATGGGGTACACCCGGTGGGCCGGCGACCCCGTCGCCAGGCAGCTCTTCACGGACATGGACCGGGCGACCCGGGAGCCGGACCCGGAGAGGAAGAAGGCGATGATCCAGGACTACATCGATGTCGTCGCCGAGCAGGCCGTGCTGTACCCGGTCGTGCACAACGAGCTGATGACCGCCTGGGATCCCCGGAAGCTCACGGGTATAAGGGCGCAGCCCTACCCCGGCATCAATCTCCTCCAGGCCAAGTGGGTCTGACGGCATGACGGCCGTCGTACGGATCCTGCTCCGCCGTATCGCGCTGCTCGTGCCGCTGATGCTCGGGATCGTGCTGTTCGTGTTCCTGGTGATGCGGTTCTCGGACGTCGATCCCGCGTCCGCGTTCTTCCAGGGCGCCAACCCGACCCCGCAGCAGCTCCACGACTTCCGCGAACGCAACGGCCTGCTCGATCCGCTGCCCGTCCGGTACGTCCACTTCGTCGGCGACCTGCTCCACGGCGACCTCGGCACCAGTGCCCTGACCCGGGCGCCGGTGGCCGACCAGGTCACCACCGCGCTGCCGCTCACCCTCCAGCTGACCTTCCTCGGCCTCGCCCTCGCGGTGGTGCTGGCGCTGGCGGGCGGCGTCACGGCGGCCGTGTACCGGGACCGGATCCCGGACCAGGTCATCCGGGTGGTCTCGCTGCTCGGAGTGGCCGCCCCCGGCTTCTGGCTGGCACTGCTGATGATCCAGTACCTGGCGGTGGACCGCGGCTGGTTCCCGACCGGCGGCTACATCAACCCGGCCGACTCGGTCACCGGCTGGCTGAGGACCATGGCGCTGCCCGCCTTCGCCCTCTCCCTGCCGGTGGCCGCCCAGCTGACGAGGATCGTGCGGACGTCGGTGGTGGAGGAGCTGGACAAGGACTATGTGCGGACCGCGATCGGGAGCGGGCTGCCGCCGTGGGTCGTCGTCGGGCGGAACGTCCTGCGCAACGCCCTGGTCAATCCGCTGACGGTGCTCGGGCTGCGGGTCGGTTACCTCCTCGGCGGTGCCGTCGTCATCGAGACGATCTTCTCGCTGCCCGGCATGGGCAAGCTGATGATCGACGCCGTGCAGAACGGCGACCCGGCGGTGGTGCAGGGAGTGGTGCTGACGACCGCCACCGGGTTCGTCGTCGTCAATCTCGTCATCGACATCCTGTATCTGCTGGTCAACCCACGTCTGAGGACGGGCTGATGGTCACGCGCGCCAGTCTTGCCGAGCGGCTCTCCCGGCCCGGCGGCGTGCGGCTGCGGGGCCGGCGCCGGCTGCCGCTGCTGTCGAAGGCCGCCGTCTGCTTCCTGGTCCTCGTCCTCCTCGTCGCCGTACTCGCCCCGCTGCTTGCCCCCGACGATCCGCTGGACCAGCAGGACCCGGTCGGCGGCAGCGGGCATCCGTCCGCCGCGCACTGGCTCGGGCAGGACAGCCTCGGCCGGGACATCCTGAGCCGGCTGATGTACGGCGCCCGGTGGTCGCTGGCGATCGGGCTGGGGGCGACGGCGCTCGCGCTGGCCGTGGGTGCCGTCATCGGGGCGGTGGCCGCCACCTCCCGCAAGGCGGTCGACGAGACGCTGATGCGCTGCCTGGACGTGGTGATGGCGTTCCCGGGGATCGCGCTCGCGGCCGTGCTGGTCGCGGTCTTCGGAGGCGGGATCGGCGTGCTGATCTGCGCCATCGCCTTCCTGTTCATCCCGCCGGTGGCGCGGGTGATGCGGGCCAACGTCCTCGACCAGTACGGCGAGGACTACGTCACCGCGGAACGGGTGATCGGCGCCCGTACGCCCCACATCGTGGCCCGGCACGTGGCCGTCAACTGCGCCGCCCCGGTGCTGGTGTTCTGCACGGTCCAGGTCGCCGAGGCGATCGTGTTCGAGGCGTCGCTGTCCTTCATCGGCGCCGGGGTGCGGCCCCCGGACCCGTCCTGGGGCAGTGTCATCGCCGACGGCAAGAACATGGTGCTGACCGGCGGCTGGTGGGCGACCGTCTTCCCCGGGCTGCTGATCCTGCTGACCGTGCTGTCGCTGAACATCCTCTCCGAGGGCGTGTCCGACGCGTGGGCGGCACCGGCCGCGCGGGAGGTGGCCTCACCCGAGGACCGGTGGGAGACGGCGGAACCCGGTGACGTACTGCCGCTCCCCGGGCTGACCGAGGCCGCCCGGCGGCTGCGGTCCCGGGCCCGGCCGCTGCCCGACCGGAGCGGGCAGCCGGTGCTCGCCGTGGAGAACCTCACCATCGGCTTCCCGGACCGGCACCGGGGCGTGGACATCGTCGCCGGGGTCGGCTTCGAGGTGTACCCCGGCGAAGTGCTCGGCCTGGTGGGCGAGTCGGGCTGCGGGAAGTCGCTGACCGCGCTGACCGTCATGGGGCTGCAGCCGAGGGGCGCGCGCATCGGCGGCCAGGTGCGGTTCCGGCAGCGGGACCTGCTCGCCGAGCCGATGCGGGCCAGGCGGCGGCTGCTCGGGCACGAGATGGCGATGGTCCACCAGGACGCCCTGTCCTCGCTGAACCCGGCGATGACCATCCGCGCCCAGCTGAAACAGCTCGTCCGGCGGGGTGGCCGGCGCAGTCCGCGCGAGCTCATGGAGCTGGTCGGCCTGGACCCCGAGCGCACCCTGCGCAGCTATCCGCACGAGCTGTCCGGCGGGCAGCGCCAGCGCGTGCTCATCGCCATGGCACTCTCCCGCGAGCCACAGCTGATCGTCGCCGACGAGCCGACGACCGCCCTGGACGTCACCGTGCAGGCCCAGGTGATGGAGCTGCTGCTGCGGCTGCGCGAGGAGCTCGGGTTCGCGCTGATCCTGGTCTCGCACGACCTGGCGCTGGTCGCCGACGTCACCGACCGGGTGGTGGTGATGTACGGCGGGCAGATCGTGGAGAGCGGGGTGACCGCCGACCTGGTGGCGGCGCCGGCCCACCACTACACGCGCGGGCTGCTCGGCAGCGTGCTCTCGCTGGAGTCGGCCGAGGAACGCATCACGCAGATCAAGGGGGTCGTACCGGCCCCGGCCGACTTCCCGGCGGGCTGCCGCTTCGCCGACCGCTGCCCGCTGGCGAGCGAGGTGTGCCACGCGCAGACGCCCGTCCTGGCCGGTACGGCCACCCACACGGCCGCCTGCCATCATCCGGCCGTGCCGGTGGAGGAGGCTCCGCAGTGAACGCCGTCATCGACGTCCGGGACGCCCACGTCGTGCACAGGGCCCGCAGCGGCGGGCTGCTGCGCCGCGACCGGGTGTACGCCCTGACCGGAGCCGACCTCACCGTGGCCGCCGGGGAGACGGTGGGCGTGGTGGGCGAGTCGGGGTGCGGGAAGTCGACGCTGGCGCGGGTGCTGGTGGGCATCCAGCGGCCGACGTCCGGAACGGTGGCGTTCCGGGGCCGGGACCTGTGGAGGATGCCGCCCGCCGAGCGCCGGGCCACCGTCGGCGCGGGCGTCGGGATGGTCTTCCAGGACCCGTCGACCGCGCTCAACCGGCGGCTCACCGTACGGCGGATCCTGCGCGACCCGCTGGATGTGCACCAGCGGGGCACGCGGGCCGAACGGGAGGACCGGGTGAGGGAGTTGATGGGCCTGGTCGGGCTGCCCCGGGCGCTGGCCGACGCGCTGCCCGGACAGCTCTCCGGCGGGCAGCGGCAGCGCGTCGCCATCGCCCGCGCCCTCGCCCTGGACCCGGCGCTGGTGGTCGCCGACGAGCCGACCAGCTCCCTGGACGTGTCGGTCCGCGCGCAGATCCTGAACCTCCTGCTGGACCTGAAGGAGCGCCTCGGTCTGGCCCTGGTGTTCGTCTCGCACGACATCCAGACGGTACGGCGGATGAGCGACCGGGTGATCACCATGTACCTGGGCCGGATCGTGGAGGAGACCCCGGCCGGCCGGGTCACCGACGCCGCCCGGCACCCGTACACCCGTGCCCTGTTCTCGGCCACGCCCGGCCTGCTGGATCCCCTCGACCCGATCCCGCTGACCGGTCCGGTGCCCTCGGCGACCCGGCCGCCCGGCGGCTGCCCGTTCCGCACCCGCTGCTGGAAGGCGGACGGGTTGTGTGCCGAGGTGATGCCGGACTTCTCGGCCGCGTGGCGGCCCGGACACCGCTACCGGTGCCACCATCCTGTCGAGGAGGAGGAATCGACCCGCGACCTAGCACGCCAGGAGCCCTGACATGCCCTTCCCCACCCCGCTCACCGGTGTCGTCCCGCCCGTCTGCACGCCCCTGACACCGGAGCGCGAGGTGGACGTCCGCTCGCTGCTCAGGCTGGTCGACCACCTGGTGGAGGGCGGGGTGCACGGGCTGTTCCTGCTCGGGTCCACGTCCGAGGCCGCGTTCCTCACCGACCGGCAGCGCAGGCAGGTCGTGGAGGCGGTCGTGGCGCACGTGGGCGGCCAGTTGCCGGTCCTGGCCGGCGCCATCGACATGACCACGCCGCGCGTCCTGGACCACGTCGCGGCGGTCGCGGCGGCCGGAGCGGAGGCGGTGGTCGTCACCGCCCCCTTCTACGCCCGCACCCACCGCTCCGAGATCGTCCACCACTACCGCCGGATCGCCGCCGCGTCCGCGGTGCCGGTCATCGCCTACGACATCCCCGTCGCCGTGCACACCAAGCTCCCCGCCGAGGTGGTGCTGGGTCTGGCCGCCGACCGGGTACTGGCCGGGATCAAGGACTCCAGCGGGGACCTGGCCGCCTTCCGCGAGATCGTCACCGGCTCCCGCGCGCACCCCGGGTTCAGCGTGCTGACCGGCTCCGAGCTCATCGTGGACTCCGCGCTGGCGCTGGGTGCCGACGGGGCGGTGCCGGGGCTGGCCAACGTCGACCCGCACGGGTACGTCCGGCTGTACCGGATGTGCCGCGCCGGCGACTGGGAGGGGGCGCGGGCGGAGCAGGAACGGCTGTGCGCGCTGTTCGGGATGGTCACGGTCGGGGATCCGGCGCGGATGGGCGGCAGCTCGTCGGCGCTGGGCGCGTTCAAGGCCGCGCTGCACCTGCGGGGCGTCATCGACTGCCCGGTGACGGCGGAGCCGCAGGTGCCGTTGTCCGGGGAGGAGGCCGAGAGGGTCGGCAAGTTCCTGGCGGCGGCGGGGTTGCTGTAGTCCCTTCCGGCTCAGGTCAGGGTCAGTCTGCGGAACTCCAGGGTGTCGTAGCTGTGGGTGGTGCCCGTCTCGTACAGCACGCCGATCGTGTCCTGGCCGAGCTGGACCAGGTCGGAGTAGGCGGCCGGGCGGTCCGAGAGGGTGAGCAGCCTGGTGAAGGTGTGGCCGCAGTCCGTGCTGGACCAGATCGCCAGGGCGCGGCGGGCGGTCGGCACTGAGGGGCCGGAGAACAGCAACGGGGCTTTGCGGCCGGTGAGTTGGAGGAGGCTGCCCTGGACGACCGGGACGTCGTTCAGGGTGGGCTGGACGGCGTAGGGGCGGTCGAGGGTGGTGCCGCCGTCGCCGGAGTAGGTGTCGAGGCGGTTGCCGGGGGCGGTGCCGTACTGGTCGCGGGCGTTGAAGTAGAGCCTGCCGTCCGGGAGTTGGGCGGCGGTCGTCTCGTTGACGTTGGTCACGCCGTCGCGGGTGTCGGTCACGAAGCCGAGGTGCCAGGTGCGGCCGCCGTCGTCGCTGTAGAGCGCGTGCCCGCCGTCGTACCGGGCCCCGCGGCCGGAGGAACCGGCGGGCGGGGCGACGGAGTGGTTGGCGGGGACGAGCAGGCGGCCGGCGTGCGGGCCCCGGGTGAGGGCGACGGCGTGGCCGGGCCCGGTGGCGTACCAGCGCCAGCCGGGCCGCTTCACCTGGGCCGTGATGTCCGCCGGGGGTGTGAAGTGCCGGCCGTCGTCCCAGCTGCGCTGCACGAACACCCGGCGGTCCGCCGCACCCTGCTGGATCTGTCCCTCCGTCGCCCTCCCGCTGTTGGCGCAGGTCACCAGGACGACGGCACCGGTGCGCGGGTCCACCACCGGCGCCGGGTTGCCCCGGGTGTCGCCGTCTCCGGCGGCCACGACGGTCAGCGGGCCCCAGGTGCAGCCGCCGTCGGTGGAGCGGCGCAGGACGACATCGATGTCACCGCTGTCGCCGACGCCGTCCCGCCGCCCCTCGGCGAAGGCCAGCAGGGTGCCGGTGGGGGTCTTCCCGCGCGAGTCGCTTCGGGCGTGGGGGAGGGTCCGCACGATCGCGGGGATCCGGTAGGCGGCGTAGCCGCCCTGACCGGAGACGTACGGCACCGAGGAGACGCAGCGGGGGTTGGCTTGTCCGTGGCGGGCGTGTGCGGACGTGGCGCGGGCGGGTGTCTCTCGTGCCGTCCCACCGGTCATGGGCGTCGCCCGGGCGGAGGCCGCCGTGGAGAGGCAGGCGGTGAGCGAGGTGAGGAGCGCGAGGGCGGTGAGCAGGGTGCGGCTCTTCGGTGTCACCCGCCCATGCTCCCAGGAATCACCAGCCCCGACTCGTAGCCGACGATCACCAGCTGGGCGCGGTCCCGGGCGCCGAGCTTGCCCATGATCCGGCTGACGTGGGTCTTGGCGGTGAGCGGGCTCAGCCCCAACACCTCGGCGATCTCGGCGTTGTTGAGGCCGCGCGCGACCAGGGTCAGCACCTCGCGCTCCCGGTCCGACAGGCACTCGGGGCCGCCCGTGGCGGGGGCGGACGGGCTGCGCAGGAACCGCTCGATCAGGCGTGCCGTGGGCCCCGGTGAGAGCAGTGCCTCGCCCGCCGCGACCGTGCGGATCGCGTCGAGGAGGTCGGCCGGACGGGTGTCCTTCACCAGGAATCCGGAGGCACCGGCGCGCAGCGCCTCCACCACGTGCTCGTCGGTGTCGTAGGTGGTGAGCACCAGGACCCTGACCCCGGCGAGGTCCTCGTCGGCGGCGATCAGCCGGGTCGCCTCGATGCCGTCGAGGCCGGGCATGCGGATGTCCATCAGCACCACGTCGGCGCGCTCGGCGCGGGCGAGGTCGACGGCCGCGCCGCCGGTGCCGGCCTGCCCGACGACCTCCATGTCCGGCGCCGACTCCACGAGCATCGCGAACGCGGCCCGCACCAGGGTCTGGTCGTCGGCGAGCAGTACCCGGATCATCTCCGGTCCCCCGGTTTCTCCCCCAGCGGCAGTACGGCGCTCACCTCGTAGCCCCGGCCGTCGGCGCGCGGTCCGGCGTCGACCGTGCCGCCGACGCTGCGGGCCCGCTCCCGCATCCCGACGAGCCCGAAGCCGGGCGGACCGTCGCCGGCGCCGCCCGCACCGTCGTCGGTGACCCGGACGCGCAGGGCGCCCCGCTCCTCGTACACGCCCACGCGCACGGTCAGGTCGGCCCGGCCGCCGTGCCGTACCGCGTTGGTGAGCGCCTCCTGCACGATCCGGTAGGCGGCGGCGCCGACGGCCGGCGGCACCCCGTCGGCCCGCACGGTCAGCTCCACCCGGGCGGCCGCCGACTTCGCGAGTTCGGCGAGGCCCTCGAGGCCGGGCAGCGGGCCGCGGGCGTCCGGGGTGCCGGGGTCGCGCAGCACCTCCAGGGTCGTACGGAGTTCGCCGCGGGCCGTGCGGCAGGTCTCGGCGATGTCGTCGAGGGCCTTCGCGACGGCCGTACGGTCCAGGCGTTCGGGGTCGGCCTCCAGGACGTGCGCGGCGACCGAGGTCTGCACGCCGATGAGGGTGATGGTGTGGGCGAGCAGGTCGTGCAGGTCGCGGGCGACGCGCAGGCGTTCCTCGGCGACCCGGCGCCGGGCCTCCTCCTCGCGGGTCCGTTCGGCGCGTTCGGCGCGTTCCACGGCGGCGGCGGCGTTCTCCCGGTGGACGCGGAGGTACCCGCCGAGGACCAGCATGGAGACGATCCAGCCGGTGATCTGGAAGCTCACCTGGACCCCGGCCATGCCGTGGCGGATCTTCAGCAGCAGCATCAGCATGACGACGGCGGCGCCGACGAAGGCCGTGCGCCGGGGGCCGTGGGTCACCGCCACCGTGTAGAGGACGACCATCGAGGCGGCGGTGGGCGCCGAGTGGTTGTAGTCCAGCTGGTGGTAGGTCGCGATCAGCGTGATCATGACGGCCAGCACGGTGAGCGGGGCCCTCCGGCGCCAGGCCAGCGGCACGTGCAGGCCGAGCAGCAGGGCCCAGCCGAGCGCGTCCGGGTGCCGGCCGCTGCCGACGGTGACGGCGATGGCGGAGGCGAGCGCGGCGAGCGCGGCGGCCAGGAGCGCGTCCTGCCGCAGGGGATCCAGGGACGCGAGGGTCCGGCCGGGCCGGGACGCGGCGATGGTGGCCTGCACGGGGTTCGTGACGGTTGCCTGCACGGGATTCATCTTCCGCTACGCGTTCACCGGCTCCGGTGTCCGGTCGGCGTCCGGTGCCGGACGGGACAGCCGGCCCGGCCACCACACCCTGTGCCCGAGCGCGACGCTCGCGCTGGTCACCAGGTAGGTGCGGACGAGGAAGGTGTCCAGCAGGACGCCGACGGCGATGACGAAGCCCAGCTCGACCAGCGGCACCAGGCCCATGTTGGTCAGCACCGCGAAGGTGGCGGCGAGCACCAGTCCGGCGGAGGCGATGACCCCGCCGGTGGTGCGCAGGGCGGTGAGGGCGGCTGCCGCCGGTTCGGCGCCTTTGACCGACTCCTCCCGCATCCGGTGCATCAGGAAGATGCCGTAGTCGACGCCGAGGGCGACCAGGAAGACGAAGGACAGCAGGCCGAGGCCGGGGTCGGTGCCGGGGAAGCCGAACAGGGGCCCGAAGGCGAGCCCGCCGAGGCCGAGGGCGGCGCCCCACACGGCGACGACGGCCGCGACGAGGAGCAGCGGGGCGACCAGGGAGCGCAGCAGGACGACCAGGATCAGCAGCACGGACAGCAGCACGATCGGGACGACCACGAGACGGTCGCGGGCGCCTGTGTCCTTCAGGTCGAGCTGCTGGGCGCTGGGCCCGCCGACGTGGGAGCCGGGCAGCCGGTGCCGGAGCGCCTCGATGGTGGCGGTCTCGGCGGCGGACTGGGGCGGGGCGGACGCGGTCACCGTGATCTCGGTCCAGCCGCCGCCGGTACGGCCCTCGCGGGCGTCCGCCACTCCCCTGGTGCCCTTGACGACGGCGAGGCTCGCGTCGGCCCGCCATGCCGGGGTCATGATGTCGATGGGCTGCGCGGACCGCTCCGGGTAGGCCTTGGCGACGGTTTCCATGGCGGTCACGGACTCGGGCCGGTGCACGAAGGTGTCCAGCTGCTTGATCGCGCCGGGCAGGTTCAGGGTGCCCAGCGCGAGCGCGCCGAGCAGGACGGCGCCGGAGGCGAGGACGGTCAGCGGGCGGCGCCCGGCCGAGGAGCCCATCGCCGCGAACAGGGACCGGCGGCGGGCCTTGGGCTCGCTGCCGTACGCCGGGAGAAGCGGCCAGAAGACGCGGCGGCCGAGCAGGACGAGGACGGCGGGGAGCAGGGTGAGCATCGCGGCGAGCGCGCACAGCACGCCGACCGTGCCGAGCGGCCCCATGCCCCGGCTGGAGTTGAGGTCGGCGGCGAGCAGGCAGAGCAGTCCGGCGGCGACCGTGCCGGAGGAGGCGAGGACGGCGGGCCCGCAGCCGCGCAGGGCGGCGCGCATCGCGTCGTACGGGCGCTCGTGCCGGCGGAGTTCCTCGCGGTAACGGGAGACGAGGAGCAGGGCGTAGTCAGTGCCGGCGCCGAAGACGAGGATGGTCATGATGCCGGCGCTCTGACCGGAGACGGTGGTGCCGAAGGCCTGGTTGAGGCCGTAGGCGGCGGCGCGGGCGAGGAAGTCGGAGAGGCCGGCGACGAGGAGCGGGACCAGCCACAGCAGGGGGCTGCGGTAGATGAGGACGAGCAGGAGCGCGACGACGGCGACCGTGGTGTAGAGCAGGGGTCCGCCGAGCGAGGCGTACACCCCGGAGGCGTCGGTGGCGAGCGCGGCCGCACCGCCCACCTGCACGCTCAACCCACCCTGGTCATGCGCGACTTGGCGGACGTCGTCTACGAAGGTGTTCCGCTTCTTCTCGTCCGTGCCGGGCTCGTTGCTGGTGACCGGGTAGATGAGGGTGGTGCCGTCGGCGGACGGGATGCCGTGCGGGGTGCTTCCGGACAGAGGGTGCCGGTGGGCGATCTCGGCGACCTGGGTCCGTGCCGTGGTCCGGTCGGCGGCGGTGAGACCGGTGGACCGGTGGTAGACGAGGACCAGCTCGGTGCTCTGGCCGCCGGGCAGCCGGTCCTGCAGCTTGGCGGCCTGGGTGGAGTCGGCGGACGCCGGCAGGTAGTCGGTGGCCCGGTCGTGCTGGACGTCGGCCAGCTGGGCGGCGAACGGCCCGGCGACGGCCAGCAGCACCGCCCACAGCCCGACCACCAGCCAGGGCAGCCCCCGGCCTTTTCGTGTCTTCGCGGCCCCCATGGAAATCGGGCCTCCCCTCCGCAGCGGATGTCTGGATACGGCTTCCAGACTTCCGGCGAAAGGGACGCCGTTCGTCGGGCCTGAAGGCGAGTTCGGCGCTACTGCCGGGGGTGACCGGGGCGCGCCGTTACTCCCGGGGGAGTATCAGGACGGCGTCCGCGCCGCTGCCAGCAGGCGGGTCACGTCGGGGGCGCAGATGGTGAGGGCCGCGCCCACCGTGGTGAGGGCGTCGCGTTCGGCGGGGGTGTAGGGGCCGTCGGCGAGGGCGATGCGGGCGGCCTGGAGGAGGAGGGACTCGCGGCCGGCCGGGGCGAGGTGCGGGGCGAGCGGGTCCAGGGCCTCGTGCAGCTCTATGGTCAGGCTGGTGCCGCACTCCGCGCCGAGGACCCGGCCGGTGTCGGCGGCGAGGGCCTCGACCAGGGCGGCCAGCTGTTCCTCGGTGCAGCCGTCGAAGCCGGCGGCGCGCACCGCTGCCGCGGCCGTCTCCAGGGCCGTACGGGAGGAGGTGCCGCCCGCGGCGAGCACGGCGAGGGCGACGGTGTGCACGGCGTCGCGGAGCATCGCGGAGAAGCGGCGGGTGGTGGGGTGGTCGAGGACGTCGGTGCCGTAGTGGTGGCGGCAGGCGGCGCACTCCACGACCGGGCCCGCGGTGCCGCGCGGCAGCAGGGGGACGCCGAGCAGGGTGAGCCTGCGGCGGCCGGTGAGCCGTTGGTAGTTGCGGTCGCCTCCGCAGCCGGGGCAGTAGAACTCGCCGTCCCCCACGGGTGTCCACGCGGTGCGGATGCGCAGGATGTGCACAGCCCTGGTGGCACGGCCGTCTCGTCCCCGTACTGGCAGCACGTCGCACCTCCGTAACGACGCGGCAACATCGCCGCGCTGGCGTGATGTTAGCCACATCACCAAGGCTGAGTCAGTACCCCGTAAGAGACCTTTCTGTGACCTGACCGGCCCCGTGGCCGAGAACAGCCGGGGCGGCGGGCCCGCCCGCGGCGCCGGGGGGGGGGCGGCCGCCCCGCGGGGCGGGGGGGGCGGGGGCGCCCCGG
>NZ_JBSFJZ010000060.1:0-48489 GCF_053598315.1 Streptomyces sp. NPDC001153 | reverse complement strand
CCTCCGTGCGGTGAAGATTCGACACCTCCACCACACACGGGGGCCTTCGCCACGATCAAGACCGGCCAGCGTTAACAACGCTCGTGATCAATACAGCTAGGGCGTTGACCGCGAAAACGCGCCGGGTGGAGGCATGCTGGGTGGCGGCGATGCTGGTTGCGCCGGCGCAGGCAGGCGTGCAGGTCGCGCGCGAGGGCGGCGCCTGCACGCCATTGCCGGGCATCCCCTGGCATCCGAGATCGGCCGCTTGGCGCTGATGGCTTCCGTCGCGCCTACCAGCCAAGACACCTCAGTGACTGCGATACCGCCACACCGTGCGCATCGGTCAGTCGGAGGCGGCGATCGCGGCTTGGGCGGTGAGGGTGTCGAGTCGGGCGGCGAGGTCGGGGTGGACGGTTGCCAGGTGGGGACGGGCTGCGTTCAGGGGGCGCACGAGGGCGGCAGGATCGTCCTGGGCGAGAGCCGCGTCGAGCTGGCCGACGGGGCCGCGGGCGGCAGCGGGTAGGTCGGTGAGGGTGGTGATCTGGGCGGCGATGCGGCGCAGGTCGGCGGCGTTACGCCGGGCCCAGGCGACCTGGGCGCGGTCTGCGGCGCGGCGTTCGCGGGTGGCCTGGACGCGTTGTTCGCCGGTGGTTCCGGCGGGGCCGGGCCGACCCCGCAGGTAGCGGCGTTCGGCGGCCTGACGGCTGGCGACGCCGAGCGGGTGGGCGAGGTCTGCCCAGCTGGCGCCTGCGCGGCGGGCTGTTTCGATCAGGCCGGTTTCCCAGCCGGCGAGCTGCTCGCGCACCTCGCGCAGCAGCAGGAGGGAGGCCAGGGCCTGCTCGGGACCGGCGCCCGTGTCGTCGGGGGCGCCGGATACCTCGTGGGCGGCGCGCAGGGCTTCGTTGATGGTTTCCAGGGCCGCCGCGGCAGCGAGAAACGAGGCCGGGCTGTGGGCGCCGGAACCGGACGGGACCGGCTGGTCGGCTGCTGTCATCCGCGCCTCCTTCCGAAGCGTCGTCCTTTCGGTGACATCGTGTTTGTCATCCATTGGATGACATGTTACAACGTATACGAGGCGCATTGGCAGACCCTGCCCGACCCCTCTGGAGGTGTTTCACGATGTTGATGCGCACCGACCCCTTCCGTGAGCTCGACCGGCTGGCTCAGCAGCTGATGGGCACCGGCACCTGGTCCCGGCCGTCCGCGATGGCCATGGACGCCTACCGCGAGGGCGACGAGTACGTGGTGGCCTTCGACCTGCCGGGGGTGAGCCCGGAGGCGATCGACATCGACGTCGAGCGCAACATGCTGACCGTCAAGGCCGAACGCCGGCCCGTGGCGAAGGCCGACGACGTGCAGATGGAACTGTCCGAGCGGCCACTGGGTGTCTTCTCCCGCCAGATCGTGCTGGCCGACACGCTGGACACCGAGCACATCAAGGCCGACTACGACGCCGGGGTGCTCACCCTGCGCATCCCGATCGCCGAGCGCGCCAAGCCCCGCAAGATCGCCATCGGCGGGGGAACCTCCCAGAAGGAGATCTCCGGCTGACCGGCGGCGGCAGGAGCCGCCCAGCGGCGGAGGACGGGCATCCGATCTCCCCCTCACCCGCCCTCCGCCCACCGGAGCAAGAACCGGAGCAAGAAACCGAAGAAGGGTGGCGGCCGACGTGACCCTGCGACGCGAAGCGTTCCTCGACCACGTGAAGGAACGCGGCGAGTACAAAAGTGAGCAGGAAGCAGAACGCGCGGCCCGCGTGGTTCTCGCCCTCCTGGGCGCGCATCTGGTCGGCGAGGTACGCGCCCAGCTGGCGGCGCGCCTGCCGGAGGACTTCGCCCTGATCCTGCTCAACCCGCTGACCAGCGCCGAACCGCTGTCACCGGAGAGGTTCGTGCGGGCGACGGCGGCCTGGATCGACGGGGCCACCGAGCAGACCGCGGCCTGGGACGTCAGCGCCGTCCTCAGCACCGTCGCCGACGCTGCCGGCGACGACCTCCTGGGCCGGACCCTGCTCCAGCTCCCCGCAGGCTACGACCTCCTCTTCGGCCACCCCCAGCCCACCTGACCATCCCCGCACCCGGTGCCCCCGCACCCTGCCGGGCACCGGCACCACGACCTCGGCGACAGAAAGGCAACCAACCAAGTGATGTCCGACCAGCTGCGTGCACCGCTTCAGCACGTGCCGGTGATGACGTACGAGCAGATGCTGGAGAAGGTCCGCTACGAAGGCGCCTACCCCACCCGGGAACGCGCCGAAGAAGCCGTCCGACTCGTCGTTGCGGGACTCGGACGCCAGCTGACGGGCGACGAACGCGTCGACCTGGCCGCCCGCCTGCCCTGGGAGGCCGCACGCATCCTCACCGAACAGATCCCCGACACCCAGCCCCTGACCGGCTGGGCCCTCGTCAAGGACCTCGCCGCCCGCAGCGGCGCCACTATGGCCACCACCCGCTGGGACACCGGCTCCGTCCTCGCCGCCGTCGCCGCCGCGGCCGGCCCCGAACTCCTCACCCGCATCCTGCGTCAGCTCCCCTCCGGCTACGCGTTGCTGTTCGGGCGCGCCGAACTCACCCCAGCCGCCTGAGCAGGCTGGACACCAACAGATTCAGGAGAGCCCCGGCGCCCGCCTCACGCCGGGGCCCCTGCCCCACCACCGCCGGCCCGTCCTGGCACGATGCGCAGCCGCTGCCGACGCCCTGCCCCGCCGCCCCGCCGGGCTGATCCCCGAGGCCACAGGCCGGCGACGTGTACGTCGCGGAGGAGACGGCGATGCGCAGCTTCGTCAAGCGGGCCGGTTTGCCTGGTGTGCCCGTGTCGCTTGGTCACACGCTCGGAGCAGCGCCCTGGATGGGGGCCTGAACAGGTCTCGCTCCGGGCGCCGGTGGACGGTGCGGCTGGTCCCCCACGGTCGCCCGTCTGCCGGGGTGTGTGTCATCAACTGTGCGGATCCCACCTGTTCGTGCGCGGATCCCACCTGTTCGCCGGATCCTTCGCGTTTTCGTGACCCGGTCCAGGGACCCGGTCCAGGCCCGTACTCAGGCACTGCGACATGTCCGTGAGCATGTCGCCCGTGTCGAGGTCACGGCCGGCGCGGGGTGTCGGTGCCGCAGCGAGTCGTGTGCCTGGCGTTCGGAGCCGGTCACCCGGTGTCCCGGGCCGCCGGTCCTGGTGCTGGTCCCAGACGTTCTCGGACGCGTGTGGGTGATGGCAGAGGTCTGTTCGGTGTGTGCCCGCAAGGTGCCCCGCTGCAAGATCGTCGAAGAGAGTCCGCGGCCAGAACCACAGACGGCACCGCAACCGGAACCCAGCCCGGAGCCGCCCGACTGCACCGTCTGCGACCGCGAGGCCACTGTCGGGCCCGGGCTGAAGTCCCGCAAGGGCGAGCCGGCTCCGGAGGTCGATGGACGGGGCTTTGGCCCTCCCGGCGCGGGCTGGGCGCCGCGGCGCAGGCGCCGCGACGGGAGCGTGCGGCTCATCACGGAGGATGTCTCCCGAGGCTCGCACCGGGCTGGGTGACGCCGCGCTGGAGGAGCTGATCGAGGACGGCCGGCTCCGCACCAGTGCCGGCTGTCCGGGCCGCCGTGCCCGGAGCCCCGCCCGCCATGGCGAGCGCGAGGTCGCGAAGATCACCGACAGTTCGTGGTCTTCGTACCGGCTCCCGCCGGCAGCCTCGCCCGGCACCGAAAGGCGACTCCACCCTATCGGGAGCCAAGTCCGATGGTCGGCCCGTCACACCAGCTGCTGCAGCTCCCAGTGGGGGCCGTACCAGCAATACGCTCACCGTGAGCGGCTCAGGAATTGAGCAGAGTCGCAGGCCTCCGGCGTGTATGGGCGGGCGATGGCGCCTTCGTGGCGCGAAGCTGAGGGCGTGAGTATCAGAAGCGAGCATCCGGCGAGTGCTGAACAGATCTATGCAGCACTGGTCGCTCTCGGGGCTGAGCCGGTGGCGCATCCGGAGGCACGGCCCGAGGAACTGCGGGAAGCGGACCGTCTGCGGCTGCTGGGGGGTCTGCTGGCCAAGACAGAGTTGGAGATCACCACCGCCACGCGTCTGACCGAGGAGGGAGAGATCGAGGACGTCCTCGACACGATGCTCGGCTGGACGGATCAGCTTGGTCCCGACCCCGGCCTCGCGGTCAACGTCCTGACGAACAGACTGCAGCGCACCGCCATGCAGGTCTCGGAATCCGAGGCGGACGAAACACCTCCGGGCCAGGAGGCGTCCTTCGCCGCCGCGATGACGGCGTTGTACACCCTCAGCGCCCAACTCCACGCCGACCGAGGTGACGTGGAGGCGACCCGCCGAGCTCTCAGCGGGGCGGAGGAAGCCCTCATCGACATCATCCAAGGCATGCATGACCTGCGCGTCGCCATCGGCGACGCGCCCGCGGAGGACGAAGAGCCGGAGGACGAAGAGCCGGAGGACTGACTGCCGGCCGGCGCAACAGGTTGGGCCGAGCGGGCTGAGGTCCCATCGACATGGCCTCCTTCATGGCCGGCCTCCCCTTCCCCGCCGACCGCACGGCCGCCGCAGTGGTTGAGGGGAACGGCGGCCTGTGCCGCAGGAAGGGCGGAGCGGCGGTCTCGCGGCCGTCGGAGAGGACAGCGAAGGCGGACAGGCCCAGGTCGATCCCGGGTGTCGGATGACCGGTGGGAGCGTATCGAGCCGCTGCTGCTCAGTGCCAACTGTCCATCGGTACGGGGTAGTTGTCGGCCTCTGTTCCATTCGTTCCGCTGACTGAGCGATGCGCGATTTCGTGGCCCGGGACGGCGGGCCGTGATCGGAGGTTCAGGCCGCGTTCGCGAGCTTCTGGCGTACGACGATCGCGTTGAGCCGGACCGCGAACGGTGCGGTGTCGGTGAGGCCCAGGGTGCTCACGCGGGACTTGTCGAGGCCGATGGTGACGTCGGCGCAGAAGGCCACGGCGTACAGATACGGGCCGGCTTCCTCGTCCTGGAGGGCGAAGAACAGGTCGCGGTAGTAGCTGGTGTGGTCCGGGCCCTCGTCGTAGTAGGCCAGTCCCGGTTCGCCCTCCTGTGCCGCGAGACGGGTGAAGGCGTCCGTGAGGTCGCGCTCGACGGTGTCCCAGAACGACGCCTGAGCCGCCTCGGGCGGGAGCGCCTGACGGACCGCCTCCTTGAGGGAGAGGGCCATCACCAGGATCGGCGCCTCCTCCTGGAGCCCCCAACCGCGGACCATCTTGACGATGTCGCTGTCGGGGAGTGCGGCGGCGGCATCGCGGATGTGGCCGAAGTCGTAGTTGACGGTGGCGGGCGCGATCGCCTCCTGGAAGGCACGCCCCAGGGCTTCCGCTTGGGCACGGTGAGCCTCTCCCACCTGGGTGACTGTCCTGAAACTGGCTGCCAACTGCCCCTCCTTCAACATTTTGTTGCACTAGTGGGGCGTCAGTATGCCGTAGCGGTACGCCACCGCCAGCCGTGGGGCGCCGGCCGGGCAGCCACCGCGGGGTGGTGCCCGGCCGTTCGTCTCGCCGGGGCCGCCGGGTTTCAGTGACCGGCGGAGCCTTCGGGGCGTGCGTGGCGCGGCAGGAGGAAGGAGAGCAGGAACGTCAGGACGAGCATGCCGTCGACGATCCACAGCACCGTCTTCATCACGGAGCCGAAACCGCTGCGGAAGGCCGACTTCGCGGTGGTCTCCAGCGCGCCGGGTATCCGGGCGCCGGCTTGCGGCGACGTCACGGCGGACCGGGTGTCCTTCTCCAGGCGGGCGCAGGACGCCGGGGTGGCGGCCGGATCCTTGGCGACGGCACGGTCCGAGGCGCACCGCCGCAGGTCCGCCACGACGCGGTCCTGGGCGGCCGGTGCCACGTGCGCGGCGCTCAGCTGACCCCGCAGGCCGGTCGCGTGGTGGTCGACGGCGGTGGCGATGCCGCCGCCCAGCAGGCCGAAGAACACGGTGCCGAGGAGCGCCACGCCGAAGGCGCCGCCGAGTTGCTGCATCGCGGTCATCGTGCCGGACGCCGAGCCCGTCTCGTGCTGCTCGACGCTGGCGAGCACGATGTCGAAGAAGGGTGCCATCAGCAGGCCCATCCCGATGCCGGTGACGAGCAGGGCCGGTACGAGCTGCCAGGGGCCGACGCCGCTGCCCACCGTGTCGAGGGTCAGCCACACGCCGAACACGCCGAGCGCCATGACCAGCGTGCCGGCCTGGAGCACGGCCCGGCCGAACCGGGCGACAGCCTGAGCGACGCCGAAACCGACGATCATGCCGCCCGACCAGGGCACCATCACCAGGCCCGCTTTCAGCGGCGAGTAGCCGAGGCCGATCTGGGTGTAGAGGTTGAAGACCAGCATGAAGCCCTGCATGGTCGAGAAGAAGACCAGTCCGAGGGTCATGCCTCCGCTGAACCCGCGCTTGCGGAAGAGGCTGGGGACGACCAGCGGGTCACGGCCGGCCTTGCTGCGGCGCGACTCGTAGGTGGCGAAGGCGACGAAGACGGCCACCGACGCGGCCATCATCGCGAACGTCCACCCGGGCCAGTCGTACTCACGGCCCTGGACCAGCGGGAAGATGATGAGCAGCGCGGCGAGCGAGACCAGGAGCATGCCGGGGATGTCGAGGCGCGGCCTGTCTCCGGACCGGCCCCTGGGCAGGTAGCGCAGGGCCCCGAGGAAGGCGGCGGCGCCCAGCGGCAGGTTGATCAGGAAGATCATCCGCCAGCCGGTGCCGAAGTAGTCGGCGTCCACGAGCCAGCCCGCCAGGATCGGCCCGCACACCGCGGACAGCCCCATGACCGGGCCGAACATGCCGAACGCCTTCTGCGATTCCTTCGGCGGGAACATCTCCTTGATCATGCCGAGGCCCTGCGGCAGCATCACCGCGCCGAACAGTCCCTGGACGACGCGTGCGGCGATCAGCATCTCGGGCGACACGGCGACCGCGCACAGCAGCGAGCCCAGGGTGAAGCCGGCGGCTCCCACCAGGAACATCCGGCGGCGCCCGTGGATGTCCCCGAGCCGGCCGCCGGTGACGAGTCCGACGGCCATCGAGAGGGTGTACGCGGCGGCGAGCCACTGGAGGGTGGAGGCGCCGCCGCCGAGGTCGGCCCGCATGGAGGGGCCCGCGATGTTCGTGACGACGGCGTCGAGGAGATCCATCACCTCGGCCGCGAGGATCACGAACAGTGCAGCCCAGCGCCACCGGTAGGGCGCCGGCGAGTCGGTGGGCGTCTCGGCGGACGCGACACCGGTGGTGGACATCGGAAACTCCTCGCGGAAGGCCGCGTCGCACTGAGGAGACGCGGGTGCGGTGGGGCGGGTGGAGAAACTGCCCGGCTCGCTGGTACGGCCCAGGGGGACGGGCGACCGGACACTCGGGAGAACGGTGTTCACCGTAGCAGAACAACGTTCATCGAGAGAACGGCGTTCATTAAGATATAGCGCAAACGCCCGGCCGGGACAAGATATATCGCGTTCTGCGACGGTGGACGCCTCCAGCCTGGGCAGAACACTGTTCTCCAGGTCCCTAGACTGGTCCCCATGAGCGACGCGGCCGCCGGCACCCCCGCACCCCCTCCGCCGTCCCCGTGGGAGCGCGAGCGCCCCGCACGCTCCGGCGCGCCCGCACGCGCGCCGCTGTCACGCGACCGCGTCGTCGAGGCCGCCCTCACCGTGCTGGACCGGCACGGGCTCGACGGACTTTCGATGCGTCAGGTGGCGGCCGAACTGGGCGTCGCGGTCTCCGCCCTCTACGCCCACGTCAGCTCCAAGGACGACCTGCTGGAGCTCATGTACACGCGGCTCTTCGACGGCTACGCGCTCCCCGCACCCGATCCGGAGCGCTGGCAGGAGCAGCTGCGGGACTTCGCCCGCGCCTGGCGCCGGCGTCTGCTGTCCCACCGGGACATGGCCAGGATCTCCATGGGGCACGTCCCCTTCACCGCCGAACTGCTGCCGCACGTCGAGGCGTTGCTCGCCCTCTTCCGCACCGCCGGGCTGCCCGACCGCATCGCGGCGGAGGCCGGTGACCTCATCTCTACCTATATCGACGGTTTCGTCCTGGAGGAGGGCATGTGGCGGGACCGGGCCGCTCGGCACGGCGGTGGCACCGTCTCGCCGGCCCGCCCCGACTGGGGCGAGATGGCCGGCGAGATGCAGAAGTACTTCGCGTCCCTGCCCGCCCAGGACTTCCCCCACCTGCGAGCCCTGTCCGGGCTGATGGTGACGGACTCCTCCGACGAGAGGTTCGACATCGGCCTGGAGATCATCCTGCGCGGCCTGGCGAGCTACCTGCCGGCCACGCCAACCGGTGCGGTTCCGGGAGCCGGTGCGGTTCCGGCAACCGGTGCGGTTCCGGAGGACGGCCCGGCACCGGACGCCGGCCCCGGCCCCCGCACCGCCTGAGCAGGGGCGGTCCCGGTCAGCGCGGGCCCGGTGGCCGGGCCGGGAGTCAAGATCGATTGTCAGTGGTGCGTGAGACGGTAGGAGCATCGAGTCGGCAAGAGGGGGAGCTGGTCATGTCCGGAAACCAGAACTACATCAATCACGTTGCTCTGGTGCTTGATGCCAGTTCGTCCATGTCGCATCTGAGCCGCAAGGTCGTCGAGGTCGCCGACCAGCAGATCGCGTACCTTGCCCGCCGATCGAGGGAGCTGGACCAGGAAACCCGCGTCACGGTGTACGTCTTCGCGGACAAGGTGGAGTGCGTCATCTACGACAAGGACGTGCTGCGGATGCCGTCGCTGAAGCAGCTGTACCGGGTCGGTGGAATGACGGCTCTGCTGGCGGCCGCACTGAAGTCACAGCGGGAACTGGCGCAGACGGCCCAACTCTACGGCGACCACAGCTTCCTGACGTTCATCCTCACCGACGGCCAGGAGAACGCGAGTCATCGCTGCCCGGATGCCCCTGCCAGGGATCCGCGTGAACTGGTCGAGGCCGTAGGCGAGTTGATCGCGACCCAGGAGGACAACTGGACGCTGGCCGTCCTCGTGCCCGACCAGATGGGCAAGCGCGAGGCCACGCAGTGCGGTTTCCCGAAGGACAACATCGCCGTCTGGGACGCCACGAGCACCCAGGGTCTGGAGGAGGCCGGGCAGGTCATCCAGCAGGCCACCGAGAAATTCATGGTGGGCCGCAGCCAGGGCATCCGGGGATCGCGGGCGGTGTTCTCCACGGGCGCCGAGACGGTCAACAAGGACACCATCAAGGCGGCCGGCCTCACCCCGGCGGATCCGTCGCAGTACGAGCTGATACCCGTGACGCGTGACGCAGGGATCCGGGACTGGGTCGTCGAATCCGGGCACACCTACCGTACCGGTGGCGCGTTCTACCAGCTGAGCAAGTCGGAGAAGATCCAGGCACGGAAGCAGATCGCGGTGCTGGAGAAGAAGACGGACCGGGTGTACTCGGGACCCGAGGCCCGAGCCCTGCTCGGCCTGCCGGACGTGGAGGTTCGCGTCAAGCCGGACCACAACGACGACTTCACGATCTTCGTGCAGAGCACCAGCGTGAACCGGAAGCTCGTCGCGAACACGCGGCTGCTGCTCATGATCTGACACCGGGGAGACCCGTAGTGGTCGCTCGGTCAGCGGCGCATCCGCGAGGCCGCACGCGAGGGGAGGTGCCCGAAGCGGCTGGTCAGGGACCAGGGCAGTAGCCCGGAGCCGGATCCTTCCCGGATCCACGCAGGTTCACCTCCTGCCCTCTGCGCTGGTCGTGCCTTCAGCGACCCTCGCGGGCGAGGGCAGCCACCTCGCGTACGGCCCCGGCGATGGCGGGGAAGTCCTTGCGCAGCAGCGCACCGTGGTTGCTGGGGACCTTCGCGCTCACCTTGATGTTCGGGTTGCGGGTGACCACCGCGTCGAGGCCGGCGCGGATCCGTTCCTGCTCATCACCCCGGCTGCCCAACGACGTTCCCGAAGCGACCACGTACCGCGCCGGGACGGCGATGCCGTCCAGCACGGGGCCCAGCGCGCACGCGCGGGAGAGCCTGCCGAGCTCGATGTTGCTGTCCGCCTGCTGTTCGGCCGTCATCCGCGGGGTCAGGCCCGTCGGGCGCAGCAGCGGGCTGAACCAGCTCATCCGCCTGAACAGCTTCCGGATCCGCTGCTCCATGGCCTCGTCCAGCCAGTCGTACGGGAACGCGCCGTCGACCAGCACCGCGCCCAGGGCACGCTCCGGGTTCCGGCCTGCCCAGTGTGCCGCGACGACCGCTCCGTAGGACCAGCCCACCAGCATCGCCCGGTCCACGCCCCTGGCCGCGAGGACGGCGTCGACGTCCCGGACGGCGGCCTCGAAGGAATAGTCCGCCGAGGGCTTCGACTTCCTGCCGCGAGCCCGCTCGTCGTAGGTGATGTGCCGCCACTGCGGCCCCAGTTCGGCGACGACCCGCCGCCAGTACCCCTGCGTGGCGAACTGGCCGTTGAGGTAGACCACGGGGACACCGGGGCCGCCGGTGTCGGTGACGGCCAGGGCCGTGTCGTCGACCGGCACCATGCCGGTCCACCGCGCAGTGGTCTTCGAAGTGGTCGAGGACCTGCTGTTCTTCGTCATGGGTTCCCCCTGGTCGGGTGAGAGCGGCTTGTGCGACGTCTCTTCAGGCCTGGCACGTGGAGCGCAGGCGCTGGGGAGGACGGCCGGGTCGTCGGCGACGACCCGGCAGGACCTCGATCCGGGCAGTGCGGTCCTGCTCTTCCGGAGGCCTTCAGAGGCTGCGGGCGGTGATGTCGCCGTGGGAGGTGGTGGCGCGGATGTCGAGCTCGGCGGTGCCGTCGTTCTTCAGGGCATTGCTGATACGGCCGTAGGCGGTGCCCGCGTCCAGGACGGCCGAGACACCCGCGGCGGCACCGACCGTGATGTCACCGGACTCGGTGCGCAGCCCCACCTTGCCGCCCAGGGCCTCGGCGATCCGGATGTCACCGCGCGCGGTGCTGATCTCCGCCGGACCACCCAGCCGGCCGACCTCGACGTCGCCGTCGATCGCGGTCAGGCGCAGGCTCGCGGCCTCGTCGAGCTTGATCTGGCGGTACGCGCCTTCGAAAACCACGTCGCCGAGGCGGCCGACGGTCCGCAGTTCGGCGCTCGCGGCCTTGGCCTCGACGCGGGAGCCGGTGGGCAGCTTGACCGTCACCTCGACCGATCCGGACGGGCCGAAGAGCTGGTTCTTCGGTTCGGCGGTGCGGATCCGCAGGACTCCGTCGGCGTAGTCGGCCTCGACCTGTTCCGCCGCCTTCACGTCCCGGCTCTTCGAGGGGTTCGCCGGCAGGACCTCGACGGTGGTGTCGGCCCGGTCCGCGGCGATGAACTGGACCCGTCCCGCGGGGATGTCCAGGACGGCGGAGATGGCGGCGGGGGTCTCGAACTTCTGCATCATGCTCTCCCATGTTCGTTGCTCGTTTCCAACAACAGAAACGCTACGTTGCTTTCCAGGTTGAGGCAACATCTGTTTTGCACGAGAACAGCATCCATGCAGCTCAGAGGGCAAATTTCATTGCAACACCCTCCCGCTTAACGCAACGAGAGCACAGTAATCGTTGCAATAGCTTGAAGGCGAACGCTATGAACGGCCTCCCCTGCGCCGAGTTCGCACCTGGCGGGCCAGGTACCAACTAGGTACCCTCGGAGCATGCCATCACTGAACGTGTCCTTCTCCGACGAGGAAATGGAAGGCGTCCGCGCCTCCGCCGCGGCGGAGGGCAAGAGTCTGAAGCAGTACCTGCATGATCTCGGTGTGCGCGAGATGCACCGCAAGCGGTTCGTCGCCGGTGCCGCCGCCTGGGCCGACAGGCTGCGCGGCGAGTTCGACGACGCGTTCCCCGACGAGGTCCCGCCGTCCCGGCGCGGCGACGGGGCCGCGGCCGCCTGATGGTGCTGCACATCGACGTTTCCTGGCTGCTCGACGTCCAGGAGGCGGCCCTCGGGCACGAGGACGTGACGGTGACCGACTACTCGGCGCTGGTGGCGGCCGTAGCGCGGCACAAGACCAGGATGCCGACGCTCGAGACGGCCGATCCGGATGCTGCCTGGCGCGCGGCCGCGCTGTTGCACACGATCGTGCGGCTTGAACCGCTTCCGCATCGCAACAGCCTTTTCGCCGCTTTCGTGGCCGCTCAGTACATGGACCAGTCCGGAGAGGGCATCGATCCGCCGTACGGCGCTCTGTCCGACCTCGTCCGGAAGGTCCGGGACACTCGCCTGAGTGTCTATGCCGTCGCCGAGGCGCTGCGTTCCTGGAAGATCTGACGGCCGGCGCGAGGTGGCTGTGGTTCTCGGCTGCGAGAGCCGTGTTTCGGTCGTCGTACTCGCGACAGCCGTTGGCGCGACGCTCCGAGCACCAGCGCTAGCGGGTGGTCGCGGCGCACTCCGCGACGGCCTCGATCAGCAGATCGGCACCGGTGGCGGCCTGGTCCTCGCGCAGCACCAGGGGCGGTGAGACACGGACGGTGCGGTCACCGGCCTGCAGGACCAGCAGCCCGCGGCGGAAGCAGGCGGCCTCGACCCGGGAGGCGAACCGCGCCGAGGTGAAGGTGATGCCGATCATCAGCCCGAGCCCCGTCACGCTCTCCACGTCCGGCTCGTCCGCGAGGCACCCGAGCCGGTCGAGCAGGAAGGCGCCCTGTTTCAGGGCGTTCTCGGCCAGCGACCCGGTGACGAGGTCCGTCGTCGCGAGGGCCGCCGCACAGCTGACGGGGTTGCCCCCGAACGTGGAGCCGTGCGCACCGGCCGGCCAGTCCATCACGGAGCCGCGCGCGATCATCGCGCTCAGCGGCAGACCGCTGGCGAGGCCCTTGCCGGCCAGCAGGATGTCGGGCGTCACGCCGTACCGGTCACAGGCCCAGAAGGTGCCCGTGCGCCCGCAGCCGGTCTGCACCTCGTCGGCGATCAGCAGGATGCCGTGGCGGTCGCACAGCTCCCGCAGCCCACGCAGCCAGTCCGGGTCGGCCGGTACGTATCCGCCCTCGCCGAGCACGGGTTCCACGAGGATCGCGGCCACCTGGTCGGGCGCGGTCAGCCGTGCGAAGAGCACGTCCTCCAGATAGCCGGGCACCGTGCTGGGGGTGCCGTCGCCGAGGGTGAAGGTGTCGTTGTACGGGGCGTGGAACACGCCGGGCAGCAGCGGGCCGAACCCGTCGCGGTAGGCGTGCTTCGAACCCGTCACCGACACGCTCCCGTAGGTGCGGCCGTGGAACGAGCCCAGGAAGGAGACGACGTTCGGGCGTCCGGTGTGGCGTCGCGCGAGCTTCAGGGCCGCCTCCACCGCCTCCGTGCCGGAGTTGCCCAGGAACACCCTGGCGTCCTCGCCGAACGGGCTGAGCCGCGCGAGCCGCGCGCACAACTCGGCGTAGACGGGGACGTAGAAGTCGGAGCTGCAGTAGTGCAGCAGCCGGGCAGCCTGCTCCTGGACGGCAGCGACCACGCGGGGATGGGCGTGTCCGGTGGAGTTGGTGGCGATGCCGGCGTTGAAGTCGAGCAGGACGTTGCCGTCGGCGTCCTCGATGAGGCAGCCCTCGCCGCGCACCGGCACACAGGGGTAGGCGCGGGGCAGCGACGGGCTGGTGACCCGCTCGTCCTCGGACACGGCCCGGCGGGCCCGCGGTCCGGGCAGCGGGGTGCGCAGCACCGGCCCGGAGTGGTCACCGAGTCGACGGACCTGGTCGTTCATGAGGGCAGACCTCGCAGACTGTGGAGGGTGCGGCTCTGTTCCCGCACGTAGATGTGGGTGTAGTGCTCGCCGCCGCCGCCGCGGCCCGTGCTCCCGGAGCCCTTCCAGCCGCCGAACGGCTGCATCCCGGGCCAGGCTCCGGTGGTGGCGCCGCCGGGCCGGTTGACGTAGACCACGCCGCACTGCACGCCGTCGAGGAAGGCCGTGATCTCGTGTTCGTCGCGGGAGAACAGCCCGGCCGACAGGCCGAACCGGGTGGCGTTGGTCTCGGCCAGGGCCTCGTGGAAGGTGTCGAAACGGGAGACGGCGACCAGCGGCAGGAACAGCTCCTCCTGCCACAGGGGTTCGTCGCGCGGCACCGCGACCACGGTCGGCTCCAGATAGACCCCGTGCGCGCGGATCCCGCCCGTCAGCCGCGACCCGCCGGTGAGCACGGTCCCCGCGGCCGCGGCGCTCTCGACCGCCCGGGTGAAGCGCTTGCCCGCGCGTTCGTCGATGACCGGCCCGTAGTCCGTCGCGCGCTCGCGCGGGTCACCCACGCGCAGCCGGGCGGCCCGCTCGACGACCGCGGCGAGGAGGTCGTCGTGGACGCCGTGCTGGACCAGCACCCGGGAACACGACGAGCACTTCTGCCCACCGAACCCGAAGGCCGACCGCACGATGCCCTCGGCGGCGTCCGCGATGTCCGCGTGCCGCGTCACGATCGCGGTGTTCTTGCCGCCCATCTCGCAGATGACCGGGCGGGGCCACGGCCCGGCCGCGGTGCGCTGCAGGATCTCCGTGCCGACGTCGTGGGAGCCGGTGAAGGTGATGCCGTCGACGCCCGCACCGACGAGTTCCGCGCCGACCGTCGGTCCGTCCCCGAGCAGGACCTGCAGGGCGTTGGCCGGCACCCCGGCCGCCAGCACGGTCTGTCGCAGCCGCAGCGCCGCCAGGTAGCCGTGTTCGGACGCCTTGACGACCACGGTGTTGCCCGCGGCGAGGGCCGCGGCGGCGGGGCCCGCGACCAGCGCCAGCGGGAAGTTGAACGGTGCGATCACGGCCCACACCCCGTGCGGCCGCAGCACACTGCGGGTCTGTTCGCGGGGGGACGCGCCGGCCATGGGCCGCTCGAAGCCGCCGTCGGCCCGCCACCGGCCGCTGTAGTAGCGGAAGAACTCCGCCGCCTCCTCGGCCTCGCCGATGGCCTCCAGGCGGGTCTTGCCGATCTCCAGGGTGAGCAGTGCGGCCAGGTCGTAGACCTGCTCGGAGAGCCGTTCGGCCGCCGACTCCAGTATGTCCAGACGCTCCTGCCAGGGCCGCCCGGCCCAGTCGGGTACGGCGGCACGGGCCACCGCCACCGCGTGGTGCACCTCGTCCGTGCGGGCCTCGGTGAAGTGCCCGACGACGATCCGCTGGTCGAGCGGGGAGCGTTCGGTGCGGTGCGGGGCTCGGGTGGCACCGGGCGGGTGCTCCGCGCTGCCGTGCCGCGCGGCCAGCGCCTGTTCGTATGCCCGGTGCAGTTCCTCCCCGGGCAGGGCCAGGTCCGCGTACGTGAGTCTGCTGGGTGCCATGGATGCGTCCTTGTGGAGTCGGGGCCGGGGCGGCTTCAGGCGGCGTGCCGTTCCCACCACCGGCGGCCCTCGGGCGGCAGCGTGTGCAGCGGGTCGTAGTAGTGGAAGGTGCGTGCGGTGCCGTGCGCCCCGAAACGGGCACCGGTGGCACTGGCCTCCCAGCGGGACACCCCGGTGACCCGGTCGTACTCGGCGGCCTGGTGGACCCAGCGCTTGCCGAGGTAGGGCACGTCGCACACCAGACGGGGTGTCGCGAAGCCCGGGAGGTGGCCCATGAGCGCGTTCTGCAGTTCCTGGGCGCGGCCCAGCGGAATCCGCCAGTGCTCGCTCTCGGGGATCATGTCGCAGAGGTAGAAGTAGTACGGCATCGCACCGGCCCCGTCGAGCAGCGCGAAGCACAGGTCGAGCAGCGCCTCCGCGGAGTCGTTGACCCCGGCCAGCAGCACGCCCTGATTGCGTACGTCCCGGATGCCGGTGGCCAGGACGGCCCGGCTCGCCTCCGCCACGATCGGCGTCACGGACTGGGCGGCGTTGGCGTGGGTGTGCAGGGCGATGGCGACGCCGCGGCGCGCCGCGCGGTCGGCGAGCCGGGCGAGGCCGTCGAGCACCTCCGGCGCGAGCCAGTGCTGCGGCAGCCCGACCAGTGCCTTGGAGGCCAGGCGGATGTCACGGATGTGGTCGATGTCCAGGAGCCGGCCCACGAAGGCCTCCAGGCGCGGCCAGGGCACGTTGGCGACGTCGCCGCCGGAGACCACCACGTCCCGGACGCCCGGGGAGCGGCGCAGGTATCCGAGCATGGCCTCGGTGCGGTCCGGGGGACGCATCTGGAACCTGGTCTTGGCCACCGTGGGCGTGGAGTTGCCGACCAGGTCCATGCGGGTGCAGTGCCCGCAGTACTGGGGGCAGGTGGACACCAGCTCCACCAGCACCTTGTTGGGGTAGCGGTGGGTGAGGCCCTCCACCGCCCACATCTCGGACTCGTGCAGCGAGTCGCGGGTGGCCATCGGGTGGGACCGCCAGTCCGGCCGCCGGTCGGAGGCGAGGGGCAGCATGTAGCGGCGGACCGGATCGGCCCGGAACGCCTCGGTCAGCGATCCCGGGCCGGCCGGACTCGCGCCCGGCATCAGCGTGTTGAGCATCTGCGGTGGGACCAGCAGGGACATCGTCGCCTGCTTGTCCTGGTCGGCCTGGAGGTCGTCGTAGACGCTGTCGTGCAGCAGGTCACCGAGGACCCCGCGCAGTCCCCGGACGTTCTTGACGCAGTGGCCGCGCTGCCACTGGGCGGAGCGCCACTGCTGTGCGGTGACGCCCCGCCATCCGGGAAAGCGGGTCCAGTCGGGCTCCTCCAGGGCGCGATGGCGGTAGACGTACGGCGTCTGGCGTTCGACGGGGGCGAGGGTGGGTGCCGTCATGCGCTTACCTCCGTGTGGTGCGGCGGCGGTCGGGGCGGGATGTGCCGTCAGCTCTCTGTTGCGGCCTCCCGCAGACGACCGGCGAAGGAGGCGACCGCGGGCTGCCGCAGCGCGGAGTAGTGGTCGGCGTCGACCGGCAGCACGTCCGGCCCCTCGCCACCGGTGAACCGTTCCCAGCCGAGCGCCGCCGAGGTGCCCTCGGGGCGTTCCTGGCCGGTGGCGCGCACCAGCAGGAACCGGTCGACCTGGAGCCGCCGGGCGCTGGGCCGGTAGCGGGCGGCCGCCGTGGAGTGGGCCAGGTACGTCTTGAAGCGTCGGCGCAGTTCCTCGTCGGGGCCGCCCGCCGAACCGTCCGGCAGGGCGAGGGACTCGGGGTCGGGGATGTCGCCGGGGAACCCCGTACCGGCGAGTTCGGCGGTGAAGGAGCGTGCGCGGGCGCGGGCATCGCCGTCGAACCCGTCGTAGGCACGCGTGCCGGGCGCGTACGTGTCGATCAGGAGCAGCAGTTCGGTGCGCTCGCCGTCGAAGGAGAGCTGGCGGGCGATCTCGTACGCCACCAGACCGCCCAGCGACCAGCCCGCGATCCGGTAGGGCCCGCTGGGCTGCACCTTGCGCATCTCGAAGAGGTAGGCCGCGGCCATCTGGCGGATGTCGCCCCGCGGCTTCTCGCCGAGGTCGGTGCCCTGGGCGCGGAACGCCAGGACCGGTCCGTCGTCGCCGAGTTCCTCGGCCAGCGGCCTGAACGGCAGGACGTCCCCGCCGATGCCGTGGACGCAGAACAGCGGGCGGGTGCCCGAGCCGCCAGAGAGCCGGACCAGCTGGCCGTCCTCGGCCGGGTTCTCCTCGCCGCGGGCGGAGTCGACGGCCCGGGCGAGTTCGGCGATCCGGGGCATCTCCAGGACCTGACGCAGCGACAGCTGGGCGCCCAGCTGCTTGCGCACCCGGGTGATCATGACGGTGGCGAGCAGGGAGTGTCCGCCGATCTCGAAGAAGTCGTCGTGGACGCCGAGTTCGTCCTGGCGCAGCAGCTCGCCCCAGATCCGTGCCAGCGCCTGCTCGGTCGGTGTGCTCGGCGGGGCGGGCCGGCGTCCGGCGGCGGGCCGGGACCGGTCGAGCAGCGCCCGCCGGTCCACCTTGCCGTTGGGCAGCAGCGGCAGCGCGGGCACGGTGAACAGCAGCCCCGGCACCACCGGAGCGGCCAGGCGTTCCGCCAGGTGCCGGCGCAGCGCCTCGGTGCCGACGGCGGTGTCCTCGCGCGGAGCGACGAAGGCGACCAGCTGGGTGCCGCCGTCCTGGGTGACGGCCTCGACGTGGCAGGCGGCGACGTCCGGATGCGTCAGGGCCGCCGCCGCTATCTCCGCGGGATGCACCCGCACCCCGCGGATCTTGAGCAGTCCGTCGCGCCGCCCCTGCGCGACGAGCGTCCCGTCGGGCCGCTCGACTCCGATGTCGCCGGTCCGGTAGGGCACGCCATGGATGCCCGGCAGGACGTCGAGCAGTCCCGGTCCCTGCGGAGGGGTGAGGTAGCCGAGGGTGCCGAAGGGCGTGTCGATGACGATCTCGCCGCGCTCACCGGGCGCACACGGCCGTCCGTCGCGGCCGAGCAGGAGGATCCGGGTGCCGGGCAACGGGCGGCCCACCGGCTGCACCCCGGGGACGGGGTGCGCGGGCACCTCGAACCAGCTCTTGATCATGGTGGTCTCGGTCGGCCCGTAGAAGTTCACCACCTTGGCCGCGCAGTCGGCGAACAGCCGGCGGAAGCCGCTCACCGTGGCGTCGAGCAGCGGCTCACCGGCCAGGCAGACCAGGCGCAGCGCGCGCAGCCCCACCCCGTCGGCGTCCGCGCCGACGGCGAGCAGCGAGCCCAGCACGCTGGGCGTGGTGTGCAGCACCGTGATCCGTTCGCTCTCCAGCCACTGCAGCAGGCGAAGGGCGTCGTCGCGCACACCCGGTGCGGGCAGCACGACCGTGCCGCCGCAGGACAGCGGCAGGAAGACATCGCGCAGCACCGCGTCGAACGAGTACGAGGTCAGCTGGGCCACCCGGTCGTGGGCGCCGACGGCGAACTCCCGGCGCTCCCAGTCCACGAAGTGGTCGAGGGAGCGCCGCATCCCGAGGACCGGCTTGGGCTCGCCCGTGGTGCCGGAGGTGAAGAAGACGTAGGCCGCGTCGTCGGGCACCCGGCACACGGGGAGCGCCGACAGGTCCGGCGCGGTGGTCGTGAACCGGGCGTCGTCCGTGACGTGCAGGGTGGGCACCGGCAGTGCCGCGTCCGGCTCGTCGATCACGACGGCCAGCTGGGCGCCGGCCCGGGCCAGCATCTGCCGGCGCCGCACCGGGGGCAGCGAGGCGTCCACCGGCACGGCCACGCGGCCGCGGTCCGTGGCGGCGACGAGCGCCGCGACCGAGGCGAGGCTGCCTCCGCCGACCACGGCGACGACGGCACGCTCGGGGAGGGCCGCGTCCAGCGCCCGTACCGTGTCGGCGAGTTCGGCGTACGTCCAGGCCCGCTCGCCCGCGCGTACCGCCACCGCTCCCGGTGCGCGCCGCGCGGCCTCGGCGAACAGACCGTGCGCCGAGGGCGGGGTCCCCGTCTCGCGGGTCTCCCGGGCGTCCTCGCGCCCGGCCGGGACGAGCAGGGCCGACTCCGGGATGCGGGGGGCGCGCACGGCCTCGGCGAGCAGGTCGCGGTACCGGGTGCCCAGCGCCTCGGCGACCTCGTCGTCGAACAGGTCGGTGTTGTACTCCAGTTCGCAGACCAGGCCGTCGTCGGCGGCCCGCACCATCAGGGTCAGATCGAACTTGGAGGTCACGAAGGTGCCCTCGAGGTCCACCGGGCGCAGCGCGGTCGCCGCCTCGGTGCGCAGCCCGCTCGGCGGCATGCGGAACAGCACCTGGAACAGCGGGGTGCGGCTCGGGTCGCGCTCCGGGTTCAGCGCCTCCACGATCCGGGAGAAGGGGACGTCCTGGTGCGGGTACGACTCCAGGAAGGTGTCGTGCACGCGCTGCACCGCCTGCAGGAACCCGGGTGAGTCCGCGAAGCCCATGCGCACCGCGTGGGTGCGCACGAAGAAGCCGACCGTCTGCTCCAGCTCGGCGTGGTCACGCCCGGCGCTGTCCACGCCGACCACCACCTCGTCCTGGTAGGCGGACCGGGACAGCAGCAGGCCGAAGGCGGTCAGCAGCGCCATGTAGCGGGTGAAGCCGTGCTCGTGGCAGAACCGGTCGAGCTCCGCGGCGAGCGACACGTCCAGCGTGAAGCGCTGCACCTTGCCGTGGTGCGTGAGCCGGGCCGGCCGGGGCCTGCTCAGCGGCAGGTCGAGCTGGGGGGCGTCGGCCAGTTTCCCGGTCCAGAAGGCCAGATGACGCTCCAGCTCGGTCTCGTCGGTCTGCTCGTGCTGCCACACCGCGTAGTCGCCGTAGCTCAACGGCAGTGCCTGGGCGACCGGACCGCGGCCGTCCAGGGCCGCGTTCAGCTCGCTCGCCATCACCTCCCACGACCAGCCGTCGCACACGATGTGGTGCACGGTCAGCCCGAGGAGCAGTCCCCGCGGCTCGGCCACCAGCCGGGCCCGCAGCAGCGGCCCCTGGGCCAGGTCGAAGGGCTGTGCGGCAGCGGCGGCGAGCGCGCCGAGCGCCGCGGCGCGGTCCTCGGTCGCGGGCAGCACGGCCAGGTCGGGCACCGTCGTGTCGAGCACGATCTGCACGGGCCGGCCATCGCCCCTCTCGCCCGGACGGAAAACCGTGCGCAGCGCTTCGTGCCGCCGCAGCAACTGGCTCAGTGCGCGCTCGACGTCCTCCACCGCCGTGCCCGGTGCCACCTCGAAGGCCCCGGCCATGTGGTAGGCGAAGCTGTCCGGGGCCACCTGGTGGACGAACCACAGGCCCTCCTGCTCCTGGGACAGCGGCAGCGGCCCGCTGCGGGTGCGCCGGGTGATCGTGTCGCCGCTCTCGGCGCCGGCCCCGCTGTCGCGGGCCACCGCGGCGAGCCCGGCGACCGTGGGGTGCCGGAAGAAGTCCTGCATGCCCACGTCGGCACCGGTTTCCCGGCGCAGCCGGGAGAGCACGCGCACCATCGTCAGGGAGTCGCCGCCCAGCTCGAAGAAGTGCCGTCCGCGCGGCACGGCCGAGGGAGCGAGGCCCAGGATCCGCGCCCAGACGGCGGCGACCTTCTGCTCCAGCGGATCCGTCACCGGCTCCTCGTCCCCGGCGGGCCGTTCGGCGGCGGAGGCAGGAGCGGGCAGCCGGGTGCGGTCCAGCTTGCCGTTCCCGGCCAGCGGCAGGGCGTCGAGGGCGAGCAGGTGGGCGGGTACGGCGGCGGTGGACACCCGGGCCGCCACCAGGTCCCGCAGCTCCTGCTGCCAGGTGGCGGGTGCGTCCTGGCCGAGCACCACGTACCCGACGAGCTCCGGGCCGCCGTTCTCGGCCGTGCGCACGACCGTCGCGGCCTGCCGCACCGCCGGGTGCGCGGCCAGCACGGCGGCCACCTCGGACGGCTGCACCCGCACGCCGCGCAGTTTGACCTGGTCGTCGAGGCGCCCGGCGATGAACAGGGTGCCGTCGGCGTCCCAGCGGCCCACGTCGCCCGTGCGGTAGACCCGGTCGGCCGGGTCCTGGCGGAAGGGGTTGGTGCCGAACCCGGACTCGGCGGACGGCTCCAGATAGCCACGGGTCAGAAACGGCGAGCGGACGACGACTTCACCGGGCTCGCCCACGCCGCACAGGGCGCCGCGGCGGTTGAGCACCAGCAGCTGGGTGTCGCCGATCGGCGCGCCCACGGGAAGGGCCGCGTCGTCGGTGTCCTCGGGCACCTCGTAGCAGGACTGCAGAATGGTTCCCTCGGTGGTCCCGTAGAGATTGAGCACCAGGCCGGTGAACTCGGGGAACCGGGCACGCCAGCGGCGCACCAGGGCGCCGGAGAGAGGTTCCCCGGCCAGCCCCAGCAGCCGGACGCGGCGCAGCGAGGGGCCCGCGTCCTGGGCGGCGTGCAGCCAGGAGGCGAGCACGCTGGGGACGGTGTGGACGACGGTGACGCCCTCTTCGTCGAACCATTCGAGCAGCCCCTCCGGGTCCTCGAAGGGACGGTCCGTCGGCGGCAGGCTCAGGGTGGCCCCGCAGCCCAGTGCGAGGAACACGTCGCGCAGTACGGCGTCGAAGGAGAACGAGGCGATCTGCGCGACCCGGTCGTGCGGCCCGAAGCCGTACCGGGACTGTTCCCAGTCCACGTAGTGCGCGAGCGCGCCGTGCCAGCCGAGCACTCCTTTGGGGCGTCCCGTGGTGCCGGACGTGAAGATCACATACGCCGGGTCCTGGGCGTCCACCTCGGCGAGCGCCGCGGGCTCGGTCGCCGCCAGCTCCGCGTACCGCAGCACCTTCCGGTCCGCGCCGTCGCCTGCGTCGTCGGTGGCCACCACGAAACGGGCGCCCGCCTCCTCCAGCAGGATCCGGCTGCGGTCCGCCGCCTGGGCCGGGTCCAGGAGCAGCAGCACGGCCCGGGCGCGCATGACGCCGAGGAGCGCGGCCACCGTCCCGAAGCCGCGCCCGCCCCGCACCGCTACGGTCTCGCCCGGTGCGACCCCCGCCGCCACCAGGCCGGAGGCGACGCGGCGGGCCGTCTCGGCGAGGTCGCGGTAGGTCCACTCCCGCGTGCCGCGGCGCACCGCGGGGCGGTCGGGCGCCTCGGCGGCGAGGCGCTCCACCTGTGCGGTCAGCGGTGCGGGAACGGTGAACGGAAGGGGGGCCGATGCCTGCGCCGCGGTCGGCAGAGCCGGCGCGGTGGCGGTCAGCGGGCCCGCCTGGCTGCTGTGCGAGGTCATGACGGCGAGTTCCTCCGGGTCGGTTGCGGCAGGGGGTGCGGACTCATCGGCGCTGGGGGTCGAGGAGCGAGAAGTCGTAGACGTATCCGTCCGGCTCGGTCAGGGCCTGGTCGAGCAGGGTGACCAGTTGTGCGGCGATCGTCGCGGCCCGGTCGGCGTCCAGCGCGTCGGCCGCGTACACCAGGCGGGTCGGCAACGGCGGTGCCAGGGCGAGGACTTCGAGCTTCAGCAGATAGTGGGTGCGCGGGCTCGGCAGCTCGACCACCTCGACCCGGCGGCCGAGGTGCTCCGCGTGCCACGGCGGTGTGTTCTGCACGACGAGGAGCGCCTGCAGCAGGGGGGACCGGCCGGGACCGCGGTCGGCGTCGGCCAGCGGCATCCGCTCGATGGGCAGCCGTCCGTGGGCCTGCGCGGCGGTCGCGACGGCCCGGGCCCGGTCCAGCAGCTCCGTGAAGGTCTGGTCCTCGTCCAGTTGCAGACGCAGCGGCAGGGTGTTGATGAAGCAGCCGACGAGGGGTGCGACGTCGACACCGGTGCGGTTCGCCACAGGTGCGGCGACGATGACGTCCTCCTGCTGGGCGAGCCGGCCCAGCAGCAGCGCGTACCCGGCGAGGAGCACGGTGAAGGCCGTGACCTCGTGCCGGGCGCAGAACGCGCCGAGCCGGTCGGCGAAGCCGTCGGGCCACACCACCTCGGTGACGTCCGCGGCGATGCTCAGCTCCTGGGGGCGCCCGGGAGATCCGGCCGGCCGCGGGGGCGGCGGCGGGTCGCGCAGCACCTCGCGCCAGTACGCCACGTCCTCCTCGCTCTCCGGCACCGCCGCCTCCCAGGCCGCGTAGTCCTGGTACTGCACGGGCAGGTCGCGCAGCCCGTCGCCGTCCTCGGCCCACAGGCGGGCGAAGTCGTGAGCGAGTACCGACCAGGACCAGCCGTCGGTGACGATGTGGTGCAGGCCGAGGGCCAGGAAGTGGTCGTCGTCCGCGAACGACAGCAGCCGGGCCCGTACGAGGGGGCCGCCCGCGAGGTCGAACGGCGCCGCGCCGATCTCGGCGCAGGCCGCCCGCGCCGCGCGGTCCCGTTCGGGCGCGCTCAGGCCCCGGCACTCCAGCAGCGGCACCTCGATCGCGGTGACCTCACCGACCACCGGGACCGGCCGGCCGTCGAAGTCGGGGAAGGTGGTGCGCAGCACCTCGTGACGGTGTGTCAGTTCCGTGAGGACGCGGGTGGCGACGGCCCGGTCGATCGGTCCGGTCAGCCGCAGCCCGCCGTGGATGTTCATCGCCACGTCCCGGGGATCGGACCGGTGCAGCAGCCACATCCGGCGCTGCGCCGACGACAGGGGCAGCCGGCCGGTCCGGGGCACCGGCAGCACCCGGGCGGACTCCCGCCCGCCGGAGGCGAGCGCCTTGTCGACCATCAGGACCAGACCCTCGATGTGCGGGGTCCGAAGGAAGTCCGCCGTGGAGAGGTCGATGTCGAACTCCCGGCACACGGCGGCCACCAGCTGGCCGGCGAGCAGCGAGTCCCCGCCGGCCACATGGAAGTTGGGCTCCTGCAGCGGGGCGCGGCCCACCATCTCCCGCCAGATCCGGTGCACCCGGGCGACCACGCCGGCCGGCTCCGCGTCGCCGGGGACGGAGGCGGCTTCCGGCTCCTGCGGCGCACCGGTCCCCTCCCCCGGCGGCGGCCACGGCAGCTTCGCACGGTCCACCTTGCCGTGCCGGCTCAGCGGCAGCTGTTCGAGCGGAATCAGCACACCGGGCACGAAGGCCGCGGGCAGCGTCCGCAGCAGTCGCTCCCGGACGCCCGCGGGCCCTTCGGGGCCGAACCGCCCGGTTGTCCAGCCGACCAGCACCGGCCTGCCCGTGGGCCAGGTACGCAGGCCCACCACGGCCTGCTCGACGTCCTCGAGCGCCTCCAGGGCGGCCTCCACCTCGCCCGCCTCGATGCGCACGCCGCCCAGTTTGACCTGGTTGTCGATCCGCCCGTGGTAGTCGACGACACCGTCGGCGCGCTGCGAGGCCAGGTCTCCGGTGCGGTAGAGCCGGGCGCCCGGCTCGTCCGCGTACGGATCCGGTACGAAGCGGGTCCGCTGTTCCTCCGGCCGGTTGAGGTAGCCGCGGGCGATGACCGGTCCGCCGATGCACAGCTCGCCGGGCTCCCCCTGCGGAACGGGGCGCAGCTCCGCGTCGAGGACGTAGAGCCGGGCTTTGTCGATGGCCCGTCCGATGGGCACCCGGTCCGGGTCCTCGCCCGGGGCGCACTGCCAGTGCGTCACGTCGATGGCGGCCTCGGTGGG
Organism: Streptomyces sp. NPDC001153; assembly: GCF_053598315.1. NCBI lineage: Bacteria > Bacillati > Actinomycetota > Actinomycetes > Kitasatosporales > Streptomycetaceae > Streptomyces > Streptomyces sp. NPDC001153. Next base: position 23,803 of record NZ_JBSFJZ010000060.1, on the reverse strand, counting down.
GCCGTACAGGTTGTGCAGTTCGGCGGTGGGCAGAACCTCGAAGAAACGGTCCCGCACCCGTGGCTTGAGCTCCTCGCCGCTGACCAGCACCCGCCGCAGCGACGCGGCTCTGCGGTCCGGCAGCTCCTTGAGGAACTCCTCCAGCATGCTCGGCACGAAGTGGGTGACCGTCACCTGGTGCCGGTGGACCGTGTCCAGCAGATAGCGCGGGTCACGGTGGCCGCCCGGCCGGGCGAACACCAGCCGGGCGCCGGTGATCAGCGGCCAGAACAGTTCCCACACCGACACGTCGAAGGTGTACGGCGTCTTCTGCAGGACGGTGTCGCCCGGACCGATCGGCAGCGCCCGCTGCATCCACTCCAGCCGGTTGACGATGGCCGCGTGCTCGGTCAGCACGCCCTTGGGCAGGCCGGTGGAGCCCGAGGTGTAGATGAGGTACGCCAGGTCGCCGCCCGTGGGCGCCACCGGCGCGGGCCCACCGGGGCGGGGCGCCGCGTCCGACGGCTCGGCCGGGTCGAGGACGGGCACCGCCCACGGCCCGGCCGCCATCGCGTCGGGTGTCGTGAGGACCGCGACGGCGTTCGAGTCCTCGACGAGCAGCCGCAGCCGGTCCGGCGGGTCCTCCGGCGCGAGGGGCAGATAGGCGGCGCCCGCCCTGATCACGCCGACGACCGCCACGGCCAGGGCGGCCGACCGCTGCAGGGCCAGGGCGACCACCCGGTCGGGCCCCGCGCCGAGCGCGCGCAGCCGCGCGGCGAGGGCCTCCGAGCGCCGCGCGAGCTGCCCGTACGTCAGCGTCTCGCCGTCGCTGACGACGGCCACCGCGTCCGGGGTGCGGGCGCACTGCCGGTCCACCAGGTCCATCAGGGTCGATGTGCTCACGTGCATGGTCACTCCGCTGTCGTCTCGTGCGGGCCGGCAGGAGGGCGGGGCAGGTGCGACTCAGGACGTCCGGTATCCCAGGCGGGACGCCTGGTCGAGCTCGCCGATCAGGTCGCGGTGACCGGCGTCGTCGGCGGCGACGTCCGGTGCCACGGGGTCGACCACGAGCTGGATCCGGGACGCGAGGTCCTGGGCGAGTACGCGGGCCTCCTGGGCCGTGCCGGCCCGGACGACGACGTACCCGGCCCGGTCCAGGGACCAGCGCAGCCGGGGAACCGTGTTGCCCACGGGGAAGTTGACGTGCAGTTCGAGAACCTGCGGGTGGGCCCGCACCTCCTCGGCGCCCAGCACCTCGCGCACCACACCCCGCTCTGCGGTGTAGAAGGACACGGCGGCGCCGCACCGAGCCTCGGGCGAGGCGGGCAGCGCCTCGGCCACGCCGGCCGCCCAGGCCAGACCCAGCTCCTCCAGGTCGACGCCGTACACCGCGTCGGTCATGGTGTTCAGCCGGTCACCGCCGCGCCGGTTGTGTCCCTCGACGATCTTCGGACCGGCGCTGGTGAGCTTGACCTCGACGTGCGAGAGCCCTTCGGTGAGACCGACGCAGTCCAGGAACCCGGAGACCAACTCCTCGACGGACCGGAGCTGTTCGGCGTCGAGCGCGGCCGGCAGCGAGTGGCCGAACTCGATGAAACCGGGGCCGGTGATCTTGTCGCAGACGGCCAGCATGACGTAGCGCCCGTGGAAGCTGATGCCGTCGACGCTGATCTCGTGGCCGTCGAGGAACTCCTCCATGAGGAACAGGTCGAGCCCGACCTCCCGCAACCGCTCCGCCACGGAGGGGACCTCGTGCGCGGAGTCCACCCGGAAGATGCCGAGGCTCGCCGAACCCGCCACCGGCTTGGCGATGAACGGGTAGCCGTGCTCGGCCCCGAAGGCCGCCAGATCCGCCTCGCCCCGGCCGAGTGCCGCCGCGACGGTGCCGACCCCGGCCTGCCGCAGATGCTCGCGCATCGCCCATTTGTCCGTCAGCAGCTTCACGGTCTCGTACGACGCACCGGGCAGTCCGAGCGCGTCGACCAGGTGCGCGGCCGGCAGCAGGGCCTCCTCGTAGACGGTGAAGACACCGTCCAGCGGCCGCGCGGCGTGCAGCGCCCGCACGGTTTCGACCAGCAGGTCCCGGTCGTGGTAGTCCAGCGCCAGCGTGGTCACCGCGTCGGTGAGGTCCGCCGGCAGCTTGCGGAACTCCTCCGGCGTCTGCACCGACAGGACCTCCAGGCCCAGCGCGGCGGCGCGCCGCAGCAGCGGCTCCCTGGCCGCGATCAGACACACTCGCTTCTTCGTCGACACGATGTCATCTCCCACTCGTCTGATGGCCCCCGTCCCGGGGCCGCCGTGGCCAGGACGTCCCTGGGCCGGTCCGGCAACTCGTCCTCGAAGGCGCCCGGCCTGCGCGGTTCCCGCGGCGTGCGCGCTGCGCCGGGTGGCCGCGGCGCCCCGGAGCGCGTGGCGGCGGACCGCACCGGCCGCGCCCGTCCAGGGCGGCGGCCTCGTCGCGGAGCACCTCGCGGGACGGCGCGCGTCCGTGCGCCGCCGCCCACGGCCCGCTCCGCACGGCGAGGACGTCCGGGCTCCGCCCGGCCCCCCAGGTCAGCCACCCGGGCTGTGCGGGACCGCGCGGCGCGACGGTGGGGTGCGGCATCCGCCCCGGTACGTCCGCGCGGCCTGCCGTGCCCGGGCCGGCCGCCGGGTCCGGCTCCCACCACGGGCAGGGCGGATCGATACGGCGGGCCGGCGCGGCGTCACCGGTGCCCAAGGCCGACCGCTCCCGCGCACGGTGCGCCGCATCCGGCGGTACGGGGCAGGCGGTGAGGGGGCCGAGAACGCGCGAGTCGCCCGGAGCCCGGGGGCGTCAGCCGCGGCCGACGATCGACGCCGGGGACGCGGCACACCACCTCGGCGTGCCTGCCGACCACGACTTCGGGCCCGCCCGGGGACCCCGGGGCGTGCAGGACGCGCACAGGGCCGGACGGGATCAGGGCGGCCAGGGAAACCAACCGGTGCGGCCGGCGGCCGGGCGGAGGGAAAGGCCGCGGCCGACGATCGACGCCGGGGACGCGGCACACCACCTCGGCGTGCCTGCCGACCACGACTTCGGGCACGCCCGGGGACCCCGGGGCGTGCAGGATGCGCACAAAGCCGGACGGGATCAGGGCGGCCAGGGAAACCAACCGGTGCGGCCGGCGGCCGGGCGGAAGGAAAGGCCGCGGCCGACGATCGACGCCGGGGACGCGGCACACCACCTCGGCGTGCCTGCCGACCACGACTTCGGGCACGCCCGGGGACCCCGGGGCGTGCAGGATGCGCACAAAGCCGGACGGGATCAGGGCGGCCAGGGAAACCAACCGGTGCGGCCGGCGGCCGGGCGGAAGGAAAGGCCGCGGCCGACGATCGACGCCGGGGACCCGGCACACCACCTCGGCGTGCCTGCCGACCACGACTTCGGGCCCGCCCGGGGACCCCGGGGCGTGCAGGAGGCGCACGGCCGGGCCGTGCCCGGGTCGGCCGGCGGGGCCGGCTCCCACCACGGGCAGGGCCGGCCCCGGCCGCCGTACCGGAAGGTTCGGGGCGAGCGGCGAGGAGGCGTCGGCGATCACGCAGGTGGGTGCGTCATCGGCGAGGAGGTGTGCGGAGGCATGGCCGGGCGGCTCGGGTTCCGCCAGGACGTCCACGACTGCGGTGGCGGTCGTCGCGGGCAGCGGCGCGAGGACGCTCGCCGGATCCTCGAGGGCGACGACCATCCGGTCGCCAGGTGGGAGCCCGGTCCGCCGCAGTTCGGTGAGGGTGACGGTGCGGTGCGCGCGGACCACGGCGGCGCGGCCCGGCCGGCGGGCCATGGCGCGGGGGGCCGGATCGCTCAGCAGGCGCAGCGAGTTCTCTTCGCCCGCACTCAATTCCATGCGTTCCGCCGGTGATTCCAACAAGCGGTCAGCCATGGAGAATGACCGCCCTGCGTCGCTCGTGTCGGAATTCCCGGGAGCGTGTTGAAGGAGCTTGCGGAATCTGGCTCATGAGTTCTCATCCAACGGATGGTGCGGTAGCCGGTCAATCGCGAACCCGGGGCTCTCCAGTGCCTCTTCAGCGCGTCACGAGCGAGGCCACGGCGGAATTCAACCTCTCGAGAGGTGATCGAGAAGAGCTCGACCGCCCCGGCCGGGCCTCCGATTCAGTGCTACGTTTCCTGGCGTCCCCGAGTGCGTTCTCATGGGCCAACCCATGCCCCTGCGCGGGTGCTGCGGCCGTGTGGCACTCGCGTCATCGACCATGGGGGAACGGTTTATCCAATGTGCGGTCTATGCGGTTTCATCAGCACGAAGGCGATTCCCGCCGAGGCCCCTGAACTCAGGTCCATGCAGAGCGCGATCCGCCATCGCGGCCCTGATTTCTTCGGCTCCCACGTGGAGGAGAACGTCGCTTTCGGCTTTGCCCGCCTGGCCATCAACGACCCGGCCGGCGGCCGGCAGCCGATGTACAGCGAGGACGGCCAGGTGGTCGCCATGACCACCGGGGAGATCTACAACCACCGTGACCTCAGGCGGCAGTTGACGGCGCGGGGCCATGTCTTCAAGACCACCTGCGACACGGAGGTCGTCCCCCACCTGTACGAGGAGTACGGCAGCGATTTCGTCCGCAGGCTGGACGGACAGTTCGCCCTCGTGCTCTACGACCGCCGCGAGCGTCTCTTCCTCGGTGCCCGGGACCACTTCGGGGTCACTCCGCTGTTCTACACCAGCACCGGCGACACCCTGGTGTTCGCCTCCGAGATCAAGGCGATCCTCCAGCACCCGGCGGTGGAACGGGAGGTGGACCCCGTAGGCCTGGACCAGGTCCTGACGCTGCCCGGCCTGGTCAGCCCGCGCACCATGTTCCGGGGGGTGCGCAGCGTCCCGCCGGGCACCACCGTGCTGTGCCGCCTCGGCGAGCAGCCACGGGAACAGCGCTACTGGGACCTCGTCTATCCCCGCGCCGACGAGCCCGTGGAACGGCACAGCGAGCGCCACTACGCCGAACGCCTGGAGGAACTCCTCGTCAAGTCCGTCGAGAAACGCCTCCTCTCCGACGTGGGCGTGGGCCTGTACCTGAGCGGCGGCCTCGACTCGTCGCTGGTCGGCGCCATCATGCGGCGGCTGATGCCGGACGCGGACATCCCGTCGTTCTCCGCGGCCTTCCCCGAGCGGGAGCTGTCGGAGGCCGACCACCAGCGCACGATGAGCCGCGCGCTGCGTACCGAGCACCACGAACGGTTCATCCACGGCGACGAGATCAGCGAACGGCTTCCCCAGGTGATCCGGCACACCGAGTGCCCCCTGAAGGAGTCCTTCGACGCCGCTGCCATGGCGCTGTCGGAGACCGTCCACGACAACGGCGTCAAGGTGGTGCTGACCGGCCAGGGGGCCGACGAGTTCTTCGGCGGCTACATCGGCTACCGCTTCGACCAGGTACGCGGCGGCCGGGTGACCGGCTTCGGGCCGGAGGAGCTGCGCGAGGCCGAACTGCGGGCCCGGGTGTGGGGGGACGAGAACTTCTTCTACGAGGGGGACGACGTCGCCTTCCGCGCCACCAAGCGCGGCCTGTACGCGGACGGCCTCCTGGAGGACTTCCCGGACATCGACTGCCTGGAGCACCCGCTGCTCGACCGGGAACGCCTGGTGGGACTGCACCCCCTGCACCGTCGCTCGTACATCGACCTCAAGGTGCGGCTCGCCGACCACCTCCTGGGCGACCACGGCGACCGGATGGCCTTCGCCAACTCCGTGGAGAGCCGGCACCCCTTCCTCGACCGCGAGCTGGTGGAGTTCCTGGCCACCGTGCCACCCGACCTCAAACTGCGGGGTCTCGAGGAGAAGTACCTGCTCAAACAGGTCGCCCGCGACTGGATCCCGGCATCGATCGTGGACCGCGAGAAGTTCGGCTTCACCGCACCGGGAAGCCCCTACCTCCTGCGTCAGCAGGACGAACTCGTCGAGTCCCTCCTCGACCCCGTGCGGATCAAGGCGGACGGCTACTTCGACCCGGCGGCCGTCGCGCGACTCGTCGAGGAGTACTCCCGGCCCGGATTCCGGATCAACGTCCCCTTCGAAAGAGACCTGCTGATGACTGTCATCACGTTCAACCTCCTGCTCGACGAGTACGACCTGCCGCGGCGGGGCCGGTGATGGGGGCCCTGAAGGACGGTCCGGTCGTCGTCGGGATCTCCGCACACTTCCACGACTCCGCCGTCGCCGTGCTCGTCGGCGGCGAACTGGTCAACGCGGCGCACGAGGAGCGCTTCACCCGCATCAAGCAGGACCCCGGCATTCCGTACCGGGCGCTGCGGCACTGTCTGGACGAGGCCGGGCTCTCCATCGCCGACGTCGACTGCGTGGCGTACTACGAGGACCCGGTCAAGAAGCTCGACCGGCAGCTGTGGATGGGGCTGCCGAAGGTGCCCGACACCCGGCCGGAAGCGCTCTTCCGGCTCGACGCCGACCGGCCCCGCCGTGACATCCGGGAGGTCCTCGGTTTCGACGGCCGCCTCGAGATAGTCGAGCACCACCTCTCGCACGCGGCCAGCGCCTACTACTACTCCGGCTTCCCCGACGCCGCCGTCCTCACCGTCGACGCGGTCGGCGAGTGGGCCACCACCACGTGGGGCCGGGGCGACGGCGACCGGCTCGACCTGGTCGACGAGGTCCGCTTCCCGCACTCCCTCGGCCTGCTGTACTCGACGATCACCGGACACCTCGGGTTCGAGGTCAACGAGGGCGAGTACAAAGTGATGGGCCTCGCCCCGTACGGAGAGCCCCGGTTCGCCGACCGGGTACGGCGGCTGATCACGGTCACCGACGACGGCACCTTCTCCCTGGACCTGTCCTACTTCGACTTCCGCAACCCCGACGGCATGGGCACCGAGCGGCTCACCGAGCTGCTCCAGGTGCCGCCCAGGGAACCGGAGTCGGAGATCGAGCAGATCCACTGCGACCTCGCCCGCAGCCTCCAGCTGGTCACCGAGGAGACCCTGCTCGCCCTCGCCGCCCGTGCCCGGCGCCTGGTGCCCAGCGACCGGCTGTGCATGGCCGGCGGCGTGGCGCTCAACGTGGTGGCCACGCGCCGTGTCGTCGAAGAGGGGCCGTTCAAGGAGGTTTTCGTGCAGCCGGCCGCGGGTGACGCCGGCGGCAGTCTCGGCGCGGCGGCGGTGGCCCATCAGCGGATCACCGGCAGCCGGATCTCCCCGGCCCGGATGCGCTCGGCCCTGCTCAGCCCGCCGGTTCCCGCAGCCGAGGTGGCCGGCACGCTTCGGGCGGCGGGCCCCCGGGGCTTCCTGGACTTCAGCGGCCGCGAGCCGGAGCTGCTCGACGCCGTCGCCGAACGGCTCGCCGCGGGGAAGGTCATCGGGTGGTACCACGGCCGGATGGAGTTCGGGCCGCGGGCGCTCGGCGGACGGTCCATCCTCGCCGACCCACGCGGGTCCGACATGCGCGACCGCATCAACGCCTCCGTCAAGATGCGGGAGGCCTTCCGGCCCTTCGCGCCCGCCGTACTCGCCGAGAAGGCGGCCGAGCACTTCCGGCTCGACCACGCCTCGCCGTTCATGCTGGAGACGTGTGAGGTGATCTCGCCCCTGGATCTGCCGGCCATCACCCATGTGGACCGCTCCGCCCGGGTGCAGACCGTCACCGCGGCCGACAACGGCCGCTTCTACCGCCTGATCAAGGCGTTCGAGGCACGGACCGACTGCCCCATCGTCCTGAACACCTCGTTCAACCTGCGCGGCGAGCCGATCGTCTGCACGCCGCAGGACGCGCTGCTGTGCTTCCTGCGCTCGGCCATCGACTGCCTGGTGCTCGAGGACTTCGTGATCGACCGGGAGAACCTGCCCACCGCCTGGCGCACCTGGTTCGAAGGAACCCGCCCGCCGCGCGCGTCGGTGGTCAGCGACTCCGTCTACACCCTCCTCTAGGCGAAGGCAGTCCCATGAGCACTCATGACCTGAACCGCGTCTACACCCGGCGCCTCAGCGAGCTGCTGTCGGGTGAGAACGGCACCCTGGCCCTGGCGCTGCTGCAGAAACTCGGCACAGCCGGCCCCACCGACCGGCCCGCACCCGTGCCGGTGCCCTCCGCGGACCCGGACACGGTCGGGGTGTGGCGCCGTGCGGGGCAGGAGTACGTCCGCGATCCCGGCCGGCGTGACCACTGGCGGTACTGGGCGGATCTGGACCGGCTGCCGCTCACGCCCGGCCACCGCCGGACCGTGGTCCTCGGCGAGTCCGCCGCGCGCGGCTACTTCTACGACCCGGCCTTCAGCTTCGCCGGCGTCCTGGGCGAGATGCTCACCTCGGTCCCGGGGCTCGCCGACGTCGACGTCCTGGACCTGGCCCGCACCAACGCCGACTTCGGCGACCTGGAGCAGGTGCTCCTGGACTCGGCCGGCCTGCGGCCCGACGCCCTGGTCGTGTTCGCGGGCAACAACTGGAACAACATCGACCTGACGCCGCATCAGACGCAGCAGCTGGCCGAGGCCCTGCGCGAGGGCGGCTACCCGGCCGCCGGGCGGCTCTTCCAGGACTACGTCGTGGAGCGTTCGGGCCGCTTCCTCGACCTCCTGGCGGCGACCGCCGCCGACTGCGGCGCACCGGTGACCCTGGTCGTCCCCGAGTTCAACCTCGCCGACTGGGAGGACGAGCGTTCCCTGGTGTGTCCCGCCCTGCCCGGCGACGCCGGGGCACGCTGGCTGCGGCTGCGGGACCGTACGCTCGACGCGCTGGAGGCACGCCGCTACGAGGAGGCGCTGCGCCTGGCCCGCGAGCTGACCCGGCTCGACGGCGGCACCAGCCCGGTCAGCGGGCGTCTGCTCGCCCGCGCCGCCGCCACGTGCGGTGACGAGGCGACCCGCGAACAGGCCCTCGTGACCGCCAAGGACGCTGCCGTCGGCCTGTTCACCCTCCACTCGCCCCGCGTCCTCGCCGTCGTCCAGGCCGAGATGCGCCGCAAGGCGCGGGAACACGGCTTCCACCTCGTCGACCTGTCCCGGCTCTTCCGCGGGGCGGCCGACGGCGCCCTGCCCGGCCGGCGCTTCCTCCTCGACTACTGCCACCTCTCCTTCGAGGGGCTCGCCCTGGCCGCCGCCGCCACCGCCGCGGCCACCGCCCCCGCGCTGGGCGGCACGGCACCCGCGCAGGCCGACCTGGTCCGCGCGACGAGCGAACCGACCCCCGCCCAGGCCGCGGCCGCCCATCTACTGGCCGCCGTGCACAACGCCCACTACGGCCAGCCCGCCGAGCTGCTGCGCCACCACCTGGAGCGGGCGCTGGAGCTCGACGCCGGAATCGCGCCGCGCATCGAGGACTACCTCGACTACCAGACCCGCACCGCGCCGCACTGGATGTGCGCCAGCTACGAACGGTCCGCCGTCCTGCCGCAGTTCGCCCGCTATCTCGTGGCCGGCGACACCCGCCTGACCGGCAAGCTCGCCGACCACACGCTGCGCGAGACCATGGTGGAGGTCCTGGCCGCGGCGGGCGTGGACGTGCGGGACCGGTACGAGGAGCTGCTCATCGCCGAGCACGCCGGCGGCACCGTGGACCTCCTGGCCGACCACGCACAGGCGGCCACCTTCGGCGAACGCATGGGAGCGGCCATCGGCAGCGGGGCGGCGTACCTGCTGGCCCGTGACCTGACCAGCGAGTTCCACCTCGTCGTCGACGATCCCGCGGACACCGTGCTCACGCTCACCTGGCGGCTGCCGCGGCCCCGTACGGGCGAGGCCGCCGTCACCCTCGCCGTGAACGGCAAGCCGTGCGCCGAGGAGCGGCTCGGCGACACCTGGACGAAGAGCTCGCTCACCGTGCCCGCCGCACTGCTGCGCCGGGGCCGGAACGTGCTGAGCATCGCCTGGCCCCTGCCCGAGGCGTCCGGGGACGAGCAGATCGCCGCGGGGGCGACGGCCCTGGAGCGCGGGGCGCTGCCGCGAAGCCTGCCGGCCCACGGACACGTCTTCGCGTTCACCGCCCACACGTCCCCCGTGCGGGAGGCCTCCTGACATGGCAACGGCCCAGCGGTCTCCGCGCTCGGGAACGGGAGTCACCATGCGTTTCGGCATCATGTTCTTCGCCTCCGCCACCGGCGACGCCCACGAGACGTACCGCACGATGGTGGACGCCGCCCGGCTCGCCGACGACGGCGGACTCGACGCCGTGTGGACCCCGGAACGGCACTTCGACACGTTCGGCGGTGTCTTCCCCAATCCGGCGCTCACCAGCGCGGCGCTCGCCATGGTGACGAACAGGGTGCAGCTGCGGGCCGGGAGCCTCATCTCGCCCCTGCACCACACCGTCCGGGTGGCCGAGGACTGGTCCGTGGTCGACAACCTGTCCGGCGGGCGCGCCGCCATCTCCTTCGGCGCGGGCTGGAACACCAACGACTTCGTGCTGAGCCCGGCGTCCTACGCCAACCGGCGCGACGTCATGCTCGAACAGCTGCGGACCGTACGGACGTTGTGGCGCGGAGCCACGGTCGAACTGCCCAACGGCGCACAGCGGCCCACCACGGTACGGCTGCACCCGGTACCCGTGCAGCGGGACCTGCCGGTATGGCTGACCTCGTCGGGCAACGTCCAGACCTTCGAGGACGCGGGCGCGCTCGGCGTCAACGTCCTCACCCACCTCATCGGCCAGGACCTGGACCAGCTCCGGGAAAAGATCGACGTGTACCGCAAGGCCCGCGCCGAGCACGGTCACCGTGCCGAGGACGGCATCGTCTCGCTGATGCTCCACACCCACCTCGACACCGACACCGAGACGGCCGTCGCCCGCTCCCGCGCCCCCTTCCGCGAGTACCTGCGCTCCGCCGTCGGCCTGGAACGGCAGGCCGCGGGCGGCGGCGGCACCATCAGCGGCGGCCTCTCGCTGCCGGACGAGGACATCCCGGAGGACCTGATCGAGGAACTCCTCGACGTCACCTACGAGCGCTATCTGCACCAGGGCTCCCTGATCGGCTCCCCCGACAGCTGCGCCGCCATGGTCGAACGGCTCGCCGCCACCGGCGTCGACGAGGTGGCCTGTCTCGTCGACTTCGGCCTGCCGGCCGAGAGCATCCTGGCCGGCATCACCCCGCTGTGCGCCCTCGCGGACCGGCACCGCTGACCACCGCCGCCCCGTCCACCGCCGCGAAGGAGAGCACACCGTGCCGAACCGAGCGCCCACCGGCCGCGCGGCCTCCCGGCTGCGCACGATGGCCGACACCCTCATGCTGGGCAGGCGGGAGACCCGGCTGCTGCTGCTGACCGCCGGTGTCGACTCCTTCGGGACGGGCCTGTACAGCGCGACGTCCATCCTGTTCTTCACCCTGGTACGGCACTTCTCCGTCGCCTCCGTCGGCCTTGGCATCTCGGCGGGCAGCGTCTGTGCCCTGCTCATCAGTCCGCAGATCGGGCGCCTGGCCGACCGGCTGGGCGCCCATCGGGCCCTGATGATGCTCTTCCTCGTCCGCGCCGCCGGCTACAGCCTGTATCTGCTGGCCAGGCCGTACTGGGCGTTCGTCCTGCTCACCTGCCTGGTCTCCACGGCCGACCGGGCCAGCCCCGCCATCAACCAGAGCCTGATGGGCGCCCTGTTCGGTGAACGCGACCGGGCGACCATCCTCGGCACGGTGTTCTCCGTGCGCAACGCCGCCATCGTGGTGGGCTCGATCACCGCGACCGTACCGGTCATGCTCGACTCGCCGTCGTTGTACGAGGCGTGCGTCCTGGCCAACGCCGCCTCCTTCATCGCCGCCGCGGCCCTGCTCGTGCGGATGCGGGCGAGCGCCGAACAGGCCACCGGAACCGCCCGGAACGGCACCGGGCGGCCCGGCACGGCCGGTGTCCGCTCCCCCCTGCGCAGCCCCGCCTATCTGCTGATCACGGCCGTCAACGCGGCCCTGCTGACCCACAACACCATCCTCACGCTGGTGCTGCCGCTGTGGATCACCTCGCACACCCACGCGCCCCGCTGGACGCTGACCGCCCTCCTCGCGCTCAACGGAGCCCTCGCCATGCTGGCCCAGGTGCCGGTGAACCGCCGCTTCGCCAGCTACCGGGCGGCCGTCGGCGCGTCCGCGCTCAGCGGTGTGGCGATCGGCGTGGCCTGTCTGGTGTATGCGGCCTCCGGGGCCGTCACGAGCGCCCTCGGGGCCACCACGCTGCTCCTCCTGGCGATTCTGGCCCACTCGGCGGGCGAGTGCCTGCACATCGCCAGCACCCCGCTGTCCTTCTCCCTGTCCCCGCCGCAGGCCCGCGGCCGCTACCTGACCTTCTACAACCTCGGCCGGGTGGGTCAGGACCTGGTGGGCCCGGTACTGCTCGGCACCGCCCTGCTGCACCACACCTGGGCGTGGTGGGCCGTCGCCGCCGTGGTCGCCGCCGCCGGCGCCCTGCCCCGCCTGCTGCTGCGCGGACCCGAACCGGTGTGGGAGACCCCCGTCCGCGCCGCCGTGGCGGACAGCGGTTCGCCCGGCCCTCTCACTTCTCAGGGACACGACCATGCAGATCAATGAGGTGTACCAAGCAGCCGAGCGGATCCGCGGGCGTGTGGTGCGCACCCCTGTGCTCACCCTGCCCGAACTCGACGCGGAGCTCGGCACGCGGATCTTCCTGAAGGCCGAACTGCACCAGGTCACCGGCGCGTTCAAGATCCGCGGCGCGCTGAACAAGCTGCTGACCCTGCCACCCGAGGCGATACGCAAGGGCGTTGTCGCGGCATCCTCCGGCAACCACGGCCGGGCCGTCGCGACGCTCGCCCGCACCCTCGGCGTACCCGCCGTCCTCGTCCTGCCCGCCGACGCGCCGGCCGTGAAGATCGAGGCGGTACGCCGGGAAGGTGCCCGGGTCGTCCGCTACGACCCGGTGCGCGACGACCGTGACGCGCTCACCGCCGCCATCGCCGCCGAGGAGGGCATGCAGATCCTGCCCTCCTCCGACGACCCGGCGGTGGCCGCCGGTCACGGCACGCTCGCCCTCGAACTGCTCGACGCGACCGGCCCCCTGGACCGGCTCGTCGTCCCGGTCGGCGGCGGTGGGCTGGCGGCGGGCTGCGCCACCGTGGTCAAGACGCTGTGCCCGGCCATCGAGGTCATCGGCGTCGAGCCGCGCGGCGGCGACGACACCGCGCGGTCGCTGCGTGCCGGGCACCGGGTGTCCGTGCCCACCCCGGACACACTGGCCGACGGACTGCGCCACCAGACCCCCGGCCGGTTCACCTTCGACGTCAACCGCCGTCTGCTGGACGACGTCGTCACCGTCGACGACGACGAGATCGCCGCGGGCATGGCCGAGCTGTGGCGGCACGGCCGCCTCGTCGTGGAACCCAGCGGGGCCTGCGCGCTGGCCGCGGTCCTCGCCCGGCGCCCGGACCCCGCCGGCCAGCGCGTCGGCGTCGTGCTGTCGGGAGGGAACGTGGACGAGGAACGCTTTCACCGGATCATCGCCCCGCACGTGGACCGCTCCTATGCCCCGGCGCTCTGACCTCACGTCCGTCCTCGTCCTCGCGGGCGGCGGGGCGGACCTCGCAGCCGGTGCCGCCGAGGCCTGCCGGACCCTGGCGCAGCAGGGGGTGCGCACCGTCCTGCTGGGCTCCGACCCGGCAGTGCTCGCCGCCGCCGCCGACGCCGCCCACACCACGTACGCCGAACCTCTCACCCCTTGGTTCGTGGAGCAGGTCATCGCCCGCGAACGGCCGGACGCGGTCCTCGCCGACCTGGGCGGGGCCGCCGCGCGCGATGTGGTGGGGGCCCTGTGCTCGGCGGGGGTGCGCGAGAACCACGACGTCGAGTTCATCGGCGCGGACCAGGTCACCGCGTGCGGCGCCGAGGGGCTGCGCGCCGCGCGCGCGGCGGCGCGCGCGTGCGGCGCCGAGACCGACGCGGGCCGGGAGAACGCCAGGCGAGGGTGGCGGGAGTTCGACGTCCAGGTGCTGCGCGACCGGGAGGGCGGAACCCGCGCCCTGTGCGCCGCCGAACGCGTCGACGCGGTGGGCGCGGACGCCCTGTTCTCGGTCACCCCGCCGCAGACACCGGCAGCCGGGCAGCTCCGCCGCCTGACGGACCTCGCCCGCGCCGTGGCTGGGGCCCTGCCGGCCGCCGCCGGGGCGCTGAGCGTGCGGATCGCGCTCAGCCCCGACGGGCGGCGCTCGGCCCTGGTCGAGCCGCGGCCCGGCGAACCCTGGACCGTGCAGGGAGCGGTCACGGCCGACGGGCAGTCGCTCGGCGGCCTGGTCGCACGCCTCGCCGTCGGCGAGACCGTGGACGAGCTCGGGCTGCCGCCCGACGGGGGCCCGGGCCTCGTCACGGTGAGCGTGCCGCGCCTCGGCGGGAGCCCCGGGGCCGTCACCGCCCGGGGCGCCGGCTTCCGCGACGCCTTCAACAAGGCGTTGGAGCTGGCGGTTCCGGCCGGCGGCGAACCACCGTGGTGCGAACCGGCCGGCGACCCGGCCGCCCTCCTGGCCGGGCTGCGCGTCCCGGCCCCCGACCGGATCGCCACGCTCGTGCGGGCCCTCGGCTCCGGCGCCGAACCCGCCGACGTCGCCCGGGCCACCGGCATCCACCCCTGGTTCCTGAGCGAACTGTCCGCCCTGCACCGCACCGCCGCTGACCTCGGCCGCGCCCGCCCGCTCACCCGGGACGTCCTGCTCCGGGCCAAGCGGCAGGGCTTCGGGGACCGCCGGATCGCCGCCCTGAGCGGCCTGCCGGAGCAGGTGGTGCGCGGGGTACGCCACACGATCGGCCTGCGCCCCGGTCATCCGGCGGCGCACGCCACCCGGAGCTCGGTGTATCCCGGCGGGCGGTCCCGGGTCACCGGTGACGGCCGCGATGCGGTGCTGGTGCTGGGCCCGGGGGCCTGGACCGGCGAGGGAGCGAGCCACTCCTGCCGCCAGGCCGCCCTCGCCCTGCGCGCGGCCGGCTGGGCGCCCGTGCTCATCGCCTCCGACCCCCGGACGCTGTCCGCCGCCCGGAACGCCTTCGACCGCGGCTATCTGGAGCCGCCCACAGCCGAGGCCGTCCTGGAGGCCGTGGCGGCCGAACGCCGGGCGGGTCCCGTCGCCGCGGTGCTCGGCCAGTTCGGCGGCGCCGCCGCGGTGGCTCTGGCTCGCGAACTGCAGGACAGCGGCGCCCCGTTGAGCGACCTGTCCGCCTCTGTGGCCGGCCTGGTCACCGACCCGGAGGCGCTCGGCCGGGCGCTGGCCGGCGCCGGGCTGCGCACCGTGGCCCTGCGTGCCGCCGCGTCCCTGACCGAGGCCCTGGCCGTCGCCGGCGAACTCGGCTACCCCGTCATCGTCACCGGCCCGCACGAGTCCGGCCGCGCGACGCGGCGCACCGCCGTCGACCCGACCGCCCTCGCGCACCTCCTGCGCGGGTACCCCCAGGGCCGGCCGGTCCTCGTCGAGCGCGCCCTGCGGGCCTGCGTCGAACTGGGCGTGGACGCGCTGTACGACGGCTGGGAACTCGTCCTGGCCGGCGTGTTCGAGTACCTCGACGACGACCACGACGACGCCCCCGTGTGCGCGCTGCCCCCGGTCTCCCTCGGTTCCGGCGGCGTCGCCCGGCTGGCCGAGGCGACCGAACGGGCCGCCCGGGCGCTGGGGCTGCGCGGTGCGCTGAGTGTCCGCTTCGCGTCGGCCGGTGACGCGTTGTACGTCAGGGACGTCGTCCCCGGCACCGCGCACACCGCACCGTTCACCACGGTGGCCACCCGGGTGCCCCTGGCGGCGGCCGCCGCCCGCATCGCGACGGGTGCCGGCCTGGCGGAACTGCGGGCCGAGGGGCTGCTGCAGGCGGAGGGGCCGCGGGCGGCCGCGGGCGCCGGCACGCGGGTGTTCGTGCGGGCCCCCGGCGACGGGAACGGAGGCGTCCTGACGGCGGCGGGGCCCGAGTTCGGGGCCGCCTACGCCAAGTACCTCATCGGCCGGTACGGTTCACTGCCCACCAAGGGCCGGGCCTACCTCTCCGTCGCCGGCCAGGACCTGAGGTCCCTGATCCTGCCCGCCCGCAGGCTCACCTCCTACGGCTTCGAACTGTTGGCCGACGGCGACACCTTCCGCGCACTGCGCCGCGCGGGCGTGCCCGCCACGGTCCTGCCTCCGGTCGCGCATCCGGAACCCACCGTCGTACGGCTGCTGCGCGCGGGCCAGCTCGATCTGGTGCTCAGCGCCCCCGGCCCGGCGGGCGACCGGGAGGAGGCCACCGCCGTACGCATCGCCGCGGCACGCCAGGGCGTGCCCTGCTTCGCGGGCGTCGCTGCCCTGAGTGCGGGCGTGCAGGCCATCGGCGCCGTCCTGGACGAGCGGGTCGGGGTGGCCCCGCTGTACGAACGGGACGGGCCGTCGTCGGTTCTGCACACCTACCATGAAACGGCCCGGATCGCCGCCCGCCCACCCGACAGGCCGACGGCACCGCTTCCCCCTGTCCAGTAAGGAACCACGGCATGACCGCCCCGCACGCCTTCCCCCTGGAGCCCACCTCGATCCATGTGTCCGACGAGGTCCTCGATGACCTGCGCGCCCGTCTCGCACTGACCCGTCCGCCGCTGGACGAGGGGAACGGGGACTGGTCCTACGGCGTCCCGGACAGCTGTCTCCGTGAGCTGGTCGCCTACTGGCGGGACGGCTACGACTGGCGCAAGGCCGAGACCGCCATCAACGCCTACGAGCACTACGAGGCGAGCGTCGCCGGTGTCCCGGTGCACTTCATGCGCAAGCCCGGCCGCGGCCCCCGCCCGATCCCGTTGATCCTCACCCACGGCTGGCCGTGGACGTTCTGGCACTGGTCGAAGGTGATCGACCCGCTCGCCGACCCGGCCGCGTTCGGCGGTGACCCCGCCGACGCGTTCGACGTCATCGTGCCGTCCCTGCCCGGTTTCGGTTTCCCCGGTCCGCTCACCGGCTTTCCGGACGTCAACTTCTGGAAGGTCTCCGACCTCTGGCACACCCTGATGACCGAGACCCTGGGATACGAGAAGTACGCCGCCGGGGGCTGCGACATCGGCGGGATCGTCTCCAGCCAGCTCGGCCACAAGTACGCCGACGCGCTGTACGGCATCCACATCGGCTCCGGGTTGCCGCTCGACTTCTTCACCGGCCCCCGCGCCTGGGACTTCGCCCGGAATCGGCCCCTCACCGACGACCAGCCCGCCGACGTCCGCGCCCGCATCATCGAGCTGGACCGCCGCTCGGCCTCCCACCTCGCCGTGCACATGCTCGACGGTGCCACCCTGGCCCACGGGCTGAGCGACTCACCCGCCGGACTGCTCGCCTGGCTGCTGGAGCGCTGGAACGCCTGGAGCGACAACGGCGGCGACCTCGAATCCGTCTTCACCAAGGACGACCTGCTCACCCACGCCACGATCTACTGGGTGAACAACTCCATCGCCACGTCGATGCGTTACTACGCCAACGCCAACCGCTACCCCTGGGCCCCCGCCCATGACCGCACCCCGGTCGTTCAGGCTCCGGTCGGCCTCACCTTCGTCACGTACGAGAACCCGCCCGGCGTCCACACCGCCGACGAGCGCGTCCGGGCGTTCAAGTCCGGCCCGCAGGCCGATTGGTTCAACCACGTCAACGTCAACGCCCACGATCACGGCGGCCACTTCATCCCCTGGGAGAACCCCGACGCCTGGGTGAGCGACCTGCGCCGCACCTTCCACGGCCGCAGGCCCTGAACGACCCTGCGGGCTCGCTGCCGGGGCCGCCTCCACCGATGCCACCACCGAGCGGCTGAATCCACGGGCCGGGCGGCGTGGCCGGGCGGGTGTGGGCCGGCGGCTCGGAGCAGGGTGGTCGGTACTGCCGTCGTCGAGGAGGACTCATGATGCGTCGTGTCGTCACCGTCCTGGCCGTTGTCGTTGCCGGGCTGATGCCGTTCGCGGTATCGGCCGCGGCGCAGGACGGTCGTGGACATGCCGAGAGCAGCGACTGGAACGTCCCACTCACCAACATCGGCCTGCTGTAGTGCCGAGTCCAGCCCCGGGAACGAGTCGAGCTTCTCCTGGATCACGCAGGGGATTCTGCGAGGGGCACGCCGCAACGAACGTGATCACCAAAGGGTGCGCAGCGGCGGCGCAGGTGAGTACACCCCGGTATCCCCTCCGTGGACGGATCCGACCCTGAGTGGCTACTCCCCGTCGACATGGGGCCGGATCTCCACCGTGAAGGCCGCGTCCTCGGGACCGGCGCCTTCCTCACCCTCCCAGACGGTCACGCGCACGTGCTGCTGGCCGGTGCCGTTCGCCGTCCACTCGGTCACCAGGTCAGTGACGACGAGTGCGGCAACGTACTCGTCGTTCTCGGCCGGGTCGTCGGTGGTGATGGTCCCCCGCCACCGGTCGGGGTAGTCACCGTAGGGTCGCCAGCCGGCCGAGCCGTGCGGCTCGTCCACCCGGTACGCCCAGCGCATCTCGGTGCTCATGGCACCGATCCTCCCACCACCCTCGGGACTGCGCCTGCCGCCGTGCAGACGTTCCTCTCACGATGCTTCGTGCAGGTCGGAGGGGTTGCACGAGTAGCGTACCCGGATCCTCAGTCGCTTCGGTCGCTGCCTGTCCCGAAGGGACGAGGGCATCCGCCTGCGGCAGCAGCGCGTTGCGGCGCGGGCCGCCCGCACGGCCCACGACTACTTCGTGCAGGCCTTCGTCAGTTCTCCGGCCGAGTCCTTGACCGGGCTGAGGTCAGGGCTCTTGTTGCCCTTCTCGATGGACACGCGGACGTTGTCCACGGCCCGGCCGAGATCGTCGACCGCCTTGTTCACGTCGACGTTGTCGGTCTGGTGGCCGATGGCCTTCAGGTTCTTGTCGATGGGGTCGAAGTACGTGCCGGCCTTCGAGGGTTCCAGCGCCGCGTCCCGTGCCGCCTGCTGGAGGTCGGTGACGCTGTCGGCGATGGCGTTGGCGGTGCGCACGCAGTCCAGCGCGCGGTGGGCGGCGTCGCAGCCTGTGGCGAGCACGGCGGTGAGTGCGACGGCGGCCGCGGCGGTGACGGCTGCGGCACGGTCCCGTCGTAAGCGACGGCTGGGCGTCATAGTGGGGTTCCCTCCCTGGTACGGCCGGCCGGGCGCAGGGTGCTGGACCGGGCGCCCGAGCCCATGGTGGCGCCGGTGGAGATGCCGGGGTGCTCCCGTCCACGCGGCCTGGATCGACGTTCTGTCACCTCTCGAGCCGGGCCGTGGCCCGTACCGCGCGGGCCGGTCGGCGCCTGGCTGCCGGACCTCACACCACGCCCTGCGCCAGCATCGCCTCCGCCACCCGCTCGAAGCCCGCGATGTTCGCGCCCGCCACATAGTCGCCGGGCACGCCGTAGCGCTCGGCGGTCTGCCAGCACAGGTCGTGGATCTCCCGCATGACCGTGGCCAGTTCGCTCTCCACACGCTGCCGGGACCAGGACTCGCGGCCGCTGTTCTGCCGCATCTCCAGCGCGCTGACCGCGACACCGCCGGCGTTGGCCGCCTTGCCCGGCCCGAACGCCACCCCGGCGTCCCGCAGCACGCCGGCCGCCGCCGGGGTCACCGGCATGTTCGCGCCCTCCGACACCGCCTTCACCCCGCCGCGCACCAGCGCCAGCGCATCGGCGGCGTCCAGCTCGTTCTGGGTCGCCGACGGCAGCGCCACATCGGCCGGAACCTCCCACACCGAGCCGCCCGGCACGAACACCGCGGAACCGCCCCGGCGTTCGGCGTAGTCCCGCACCCGGCCCCGCTCGACCTCCTTGACCTGCTTGAGGAGGTCGAGGTCGATGCCCTTGTCGTCCACGACATAACCGTCGGAGTCGGACACCGTGATCGCCCGTGCGCCCAGCTCGTGCAACTTCTCCACGGTGTACAGGGCGACATTGCCGGAGCCGGAGACCAGCACCTGCTGCCCCGGGAGGTCCTCGCCGCGCCGGCGCAGCATCTCGGCCGCGAACAGCACGTTGCCGTATCCGGTGGCCTCCACCCGCCCGGCCGAGCCGCCCCAGCCCACGCCCTTGCCCGTGAGGACGCCCGCCTCCCAGCGGTTGGTGATGCGCCGGTACTGGCCGAACAGGTAGCCGATCTCCCGGCCGCCCACACCGATGTCGCCGGCCGGTACGTCCGTACGGTCGCCGATGTGCCGGTACAGCTCCGTCATGAACGACTGGCAGAACCGCATCACCTCGGCGTCCGAGCGGCCGCGCGGGTCGAAGTCGCTGCCGCCCTTGCCGCCGCCGATGCCGAGACCGGTCAGCGCGTTCTTGAAGATCTGCTCGAAGCCCAGGAACTTCACGATGCCGAGGTTCACCGAGGGGTGGAAGCGCAGGCCGCCCTTGTAGGGGCCGAGGGCGCTGTTGAACTCCACCCGGAAACCCCGGTTCACCCGTACGCGGCCCGTGTCGTCCACCCATGGCACCCGGAACAGCAGCTGCCGCTCCGGCTCGCAGATCCGCTCGACCAGGGCCGCATCCGCCAGCTCCGGCCGTGCCGCCAGTACCGGCGCCAGAGACTCCAGGACCTCCCGCGCGGCCTGGTGGAACTCCGGCTCCGCCGGGTTGCGGCGGACGACCTCGGCGTAGACGGCGTCGAGCCTTTCGCGTGCGGATGCTTCTGTCATGGCAACCTCTTTCGGCCGGGTCGAGCGGACGGGGCGGAAGCGGGCGGCTCACCGGTGCGGGGCGGTCACCCTCCGTCCGGCCTGTGGTACGGCCCGGCGGACGGTCCGGACTCACCTGCGCTGCCGTGGCCCTGTGGCCTCACCCTGCCGCCGTCCGCTATGACGTCGCCGGAGCGGGAGACGACCGGGCCGTGCCGCTCCGGACCGTCGTCACCCACCAGAGGCCGGGGAGCAGGCGGGGACGGCCGGTGGTGAGCTGGTCGTGCCGTTGACCGAGGCGGCCACGCCTTTTGGTTCGGGCGGCACTTGGCGGTTGGTGACCCGTCTGCCGGGGCTGGAGCCGGCGGTTCCTGCCGAGGACATCGCCTGGCGGGAGGACATGCACATCGGCGGACCGCGGGCGCTGCCGGTGCGCTGGTCGTAGGAGCCGTGGCCGCCGGCCGCTCAGCAGGTGATGTTGTTCCCCGGCCGTGAGGCGGGTACGGCCGGGGGTCCGGGTCGTGAGGACCGGCAGGACGGCTCGGCGGTCCTGCCGGGAGTGCGGTGATCCGCTGCCGCGGACGACGGCGACAGGAACGGCCGGGCACCGGACCGTGCCGACCAGAGGTCATGGCCGGCCGGCGATCAGGGCTTCGACTCCGTCGAGGATCCGGGCGAGGCCGAATTCCAGCGGGTCGGTGCCGTCGGGGTCGAAGGCGCCCTCGGCGACCGCCTTGGTCAGCGCCGGGTAGCGGTCGGCGTGCCGGGCGAGCAGTTCGGCGGTGAGCCGGTTCCACTCCCGATCCTGTTCCTCGTCGTAGTCGCCCTGCTGCTGGGCCAGGTTGCGCACGAGTCCGATCAGCAGCAGGAAGACCTGGTGGCGCTGGGCGCCACCGAGCCCGGTGGGTTCCAGGGCGGCGAGTGCCGCGTCGAGCCAGCGCAGCTGATGGGGGCCCATCTTCTGACGGCGCATACCGGTGGCGGCGAGCAGCCATGGGTGGGCCGCGTAGACGCCGGCGCACTGCAGGGTCCACTCGCGTGCGGCGGCCCTCCAGTCGCCGTCCGGCACCCCGGACAGGTCCGGAGCCTCGGCCAGCGCCAACTCCACCATCAGCTCGACGAGTTCGGTCCTGCCAGGGACGTACCGGTACAGGGCCATGGCCGAGAGGCCGAAGCCGGAGGCGACCTTGTTCATGGAGAGGGCGTCCAGCCCGTCGGCGTCCGCGAGCGCGACGGCGGCGGCGGCGATCCGCTGCGGGTTGAGACTCGGCTTGGGGCCCCGGGTGGGCGGCTCCTGCTCCCCCCACAACAGCGCGAGGCTCGCTCGCGCATCGCGCGGTTCGTGCTGCTTCTTGGCGTTCCGGCCGGCCATGGGCCCTCCCCTTCGATGTCCGCTCGGGCGAAGCCTGTTGACTCCACCCACCAACTGTATATACCGTAAACACATCTGCTGACGACATAAACAGTTTAGGGGGAACACCATGCTGCTGACCTATCGGGCGCTGAAGCGCCGCGCCCTCGCCAGGAAGCTCGCGATCACCACCCCGAACGGCATCGACGAGTCCTCCTACGTCCGCATCGGCGGCATCGACCAGTGGATCTCGATCCGCGGCGAGGACCTGTCGAACCCGGTGATCCTGGAGGTCCACGGCGGCCCCGGCGCCTCCAACCTGGTCTTCACCCCGCGCACCCGCGCCTGGGAGCGGCACTTCACGATCGTCCGCTGGGACATGCGGGGCGCCGGCAAGACCTTTGCGGCGGGCGGCCCCGAGGGCCAGGGCGAGATGACCCTCGACCGCGTCTACCAGGACGCGCTGGAGGTCACCCACCACATCCGCGCCCGGCTCGGCGTCGACCGGCTCCTCCTCGTCGCCAACAGCTTCGGCACGGTCACCGGGCTGCGTCTGGCCCGCGACCACCCCGAGCTGTACTCGGCGTACGTCGGCACCGACCAGAACATCATGGAGGGCGGCCGCAACACCTCGCCGTACGAGGCGCTGCTGGCCCGCCTGGAGAAGGCGGGGAAGCGCAAGGAGCTGGCGCGGATGGTGTCGATCGGCCCGGACCGCTCGGCCTGGTCGCCGCAGGAGTGGTCGGAGTACGCGAAGACCGTGGTCACGACCGACCCGCTGACCTACGACACCATGAAGACGGTCGTCATCCGCTCCCTGTGGTTCTCCCCGTTCCACTCCCTGCGCGGCCTGCGGGCTTATCTGAAGGGGATGACCTTCTCCGAGCAGCTCGGCCCGCAGGGGACGACGATCGACGAGTACGCCGACGGGACCGCCTTCAGCATCCCGTTCTTCCTCTTCCAGGGCGACAGCGACGTCCTCACCCCGCCGGAACCGGCTCGCGGCTACTGGGAGGAAGTCACCGCGCCGGTCAAGGACTTCGCCCTCATCCGGGATGCGAGCCACTTCGCGTCCTTCCGCCACCCCGACCAGTTCCTGGAGCTGATGCTGGCCAAGGTGCGGCCGGTGGTGACCGGGGAAACCACAGGACGACCCGCAGGGCGGTGAGCCGACCGGCGGCACGGCCGGATGGTCCCGGCTCGTCCGTGACCTCGGTGACGCCATAGCCGCGGGCGGGCCCGAGGCCGAGGACGAGGCGCCGGGGGGGCTCTCTCGAACGCTTCCGGGCGGCGTTGGAGGGCATCATCCGAACCTACGGGCCGGGCTGATCCGGACGTTCACCGGCCGCTCCGAGGACAGCCTGGACCGGCACGTGGTGGACAGCCTCGGCGCCTTCTACCAGGTCATGCTCAACGGGCTCATGATGCAACTGCTGTTCGATCCCCATGCCGCACCCGACGCCGAGCGGCTCACCGATGGGCTGCGCCAAGTGATGGAACTGGCACGGCGGACGGACTGAGCCGGTCCGCCGGCGCGCGGCGGATGCGACGCCGGCCCCGGTCCGGGGCCGTGGCGTCGTCGGCGTGCCGTCAGTGGCTTCCGGCGCTGTGTCTCGTACGGCCGCCTGCAACACCGACGCCTCCGACCGGATGACCGTCAGCCTCTCCTTCGGCTCGGACTCCGCGGCCCTGGCCCCGTGCGGGCGGACCGGGCAGGAGCAGGCGGTGCGGGAGGCGTTCGCCGTCCACGGCTGGGAGGCTCCCGGCGGAGCTCGGGCCGTACGTCGCCGAGGACCAGGGCAAGGGTGTGCAGGGTGCCTCTTCTCAGCCGACGACGGTCCAGGTGTCGCCGCCGGCGAGGAGTGCGGCGAGGTCGCCCTTGCCCTTCTGCTCGATGGCGGTGTCGAGCTGGTCGGCCATGGCGGTGTCGTAGACGGGGCGGTCGACCGAGCGGAAGACGCC